>JAHHRF010000005.1 GCA_020025955.1 Sutterella sp. | reverse complement strand
CTTCAATGGGAAACATCGACTTGTGACTGTGCGTGGTCAACTCTTTGAATCGAGAGCCCAACCCTGCGGCGAGGATAATGGCGTTCATTAAAAGTCCCCTTCTTCTTTGAGATACACCTCAGAGTCGTGTCCCTGACGATTCCCTTCGGGAGGGGGCGTCATATAGTCACCATACTGAAGCGTTAATAATTTATCAAACCCTTGTGGCACAGGAAGAGAAAGGTGCTCAAAGGGCACTCGCGTGGATTGGTTGAAAAGGGACTTATCGTAGACGCAGTGCATATAGCGCTTACGTTCAGCGCACCCTGCCGGACCGATTAACGACGTTTCGCTAGGCGTAACTTCACTACGAAGCTTTTTGAGCTTTTGAAGATAGCGATACGGCGTGGGAAGCCACGAACATTTAAGGCGATTTAACCCAATGTTTTTGTGAGATAAGGAGCGCGCCCAACGCGAATTGTGACGCCAGCTCATCAAAAAGTGTTTAAGTGCTTTCTCATTCTCAGGGAGGTTTTCAAGCACGAAGATGTCGAGGTAGGCGCCGTAGTATATGTCGCGCTTCATGTGTTCGACTAAGTGTGTGTGGGTGTCAAAAAACTTGGCCAAGTAACCCATGTAGTAATTCTCTTCCCCTTCGTAGCCCCAGGTTTTATAGCGCTTTGCTAAGTCCGTATTGGCTTGACATTCTTTTTCCCAGAGCTCCACGAAGCGAAGATAGTCTTCATATTTCATAAAGACATCAACGTCATCATCCCAGGGGATAAAGCCCTTATGGCGAATAGCCCCCAAGAGCGTTCCGTAGGCTAAGAAATACTCCAAGTCATGTTTTCGACAGAACTGATCGAACACGTCAAGAAGGTTAAGGAGTACGGCTTGGTGTTCTTTGAGAGAGAGGCGTTTCATAAACGTTTCAAGAAATTATTCATCGTGAACAGGAAGACTTGAGCACACTAGGCTTAAACCAATAAAGAGGGCGCCTGCCATCGTGAAGAGCGTGGGCCACTGAGAGGAGAAAAACGCGAAGATAAAAACCCAAATCATGTACGTGATATTGAAGCTTAAGGCGCGAATCGGACCTAACAAGTGGATGGCTCGGTAGTAGCAAAGGTAAGACGTCAAGCTGATTAAGGCAGCTAACGGCACGTAAAGCCAAAAATGATTCGTAAAGGGCAAATGCGTGGTAAAGACGTCGCCCTTAAAAAAGATGAATCCAATGATGACAGGAATGGCCACCAAGCACGAGCACGTAAAACGCATCGCGAGCAGTAAAAAGGGCGGAACCTCATCTGGGACAAAGCGATAGCAAAGCACAGCCTCCGCTCCCCAGCAAAGGGCGCAAAGGAGCGCTAATAAGAGTCCTCGGTCGATGGAGAAATTCATTAGGCTGGGACCGGCCGTCAAAAAGAGCCCAATCGTGCAAAGAAAGACCGCTAAGACCTCCAGTCGAACGAAGGGGCGCTTTAAGGCGAGGTGAGCAATGATGAGGCTGCTAATGGGGTAGACCGCTGTGCCAACGGCGACCGTACTCTCATCAGTAAGCGCAAGCGCCCCCACGAAAAACAGCATCCCTAACGGGCAGACAATAAAAAGCCACCCCTTACGCAACAGAAGGTTGGCGTGGGTTTGAAGTTCATGCTTTAAATCTTTGGCATGCGTAAGCGTCAACCACCCTAATGAACTGCACTCATTTAAGAGCATCCCAACAAAGGCGACACAGAGGGCATCACTCAATGGGAGCTCACTAAAGGGCATCATGATGCCCGAGAGCACCGTGATGTAGAGCGCCCAGGTAAAACCTGAGCCTAAACCAAAGAGGCGCCCTCGTTGTTGCTCGGAGATCATTCGCGCGTCATTCCATACGTGGCGTCGTACTGAGCTAAGAGGCGAATGGCCGCGTCATGGCGTTTGGCGCGATAGCCACCAAAGTCATCCCCTTGGGCTTCTTTGAGTAACGTCCATAAGTACCAAAGCATGTTTTGAAGGATTTTGAAAATCAAAATCTTTTCTTTGACCACCTCAAGGACCAAGTGGGGATTGAGTTCAAGGTAGTAACCGATGAATGCCTCTTCATGAGCGGGATCGAGCCCGGCTTCATCGATAACAGAAGCCAAGTCCCACATGGGGTCGTTTTGCCCTGCGTATTCCCAATCAATTAAGTAGAGGGTAGGCGGCGTAGTCGCGTGACTTAAAACAAAGTTTTCCGGAACGGGGTCGTTGTGGCAGGCGCAGAGCTCGCCACCCCCTTTAAGCAGCCCCAAACGTTCGACTAATCCTTCAAAGCGGGCGTTAATGGCATCCCACTGTTCGCTCCACGGGATTTTTCGATCAAGGACCAGTTGTCGGTATTTGTGATATTCCTCTTCAATCGAAAAACGATCGGCCAGCGTAAGGCTGGAATTGTGCAGGCGACTAAAGTGCGAGGCAATCGTCTTGGCGTGACGAGCCAAACTTAAAGGCGTTAACGTTTCAGCCTGAGGGATGTAAGTGGTGAGCTTTAAGCCTGATGGCGCATCAAAGGCGACAATCTCATTGGCGATGCCCAGTTCGAACGCAAGGACATTATTCTTGAATTCGTCTTCGCGACAGATAATGTCATTGGAAGCGTTGCCTGGCATACGCAACACAAATTGACGACCGTCCGAGAGGGTGACCTTGTAATTGACATTGGTCATACCACCCAAAATGTTGATGTTTTGGATGGTATCAATAGGCAATGACGTTAACGACGCAAATGCCTGTGCAACTTGTTGGGTCATTGTTGTTTTGTTTATGAGGGTTAAGTCAAACATATAGTTTAAAGGATGGGCGGTTTCTGGGGAGTTCTTTTTTCTCGTAAGGCATTTTAAGGTAGGGACTTCACCCGTTAAAATCCCTTATCTTTTGGTAAGATTGGTACGCCTGCGTTTTAGTGAAATCTCATGGATCGTTCAAATCAGTATTTGTTGGAACTTCAACAAGAATTGCCCCAGACATTCGATAGCTTTGTTGTCGGCGACAACGAAGAAGCCTTTCGTGTCTTGAAGGGCGTCTTGAGCGGTCAGGGGCCTCAATTTATTTATATTCATGGCCCTGTGGGATGTGGCATTACGCATTTGTTGCGTTCGCTGGTGCCCGCGGAACCGTTTCGCGTGCCCCGCTTCACGCCAGAGCGCACCCTCTATACCGTTGACAACGTTGATGAACTGGACCCGGGTTGGTGCCAGCAGTTGTTAACGCTTCAAAATGAAATCCACCGTCATGCCAATTGTCGTTTGGTATGTGGCGGTAAACGTCCCATTGCCCAGATGACCTTGCCTGAGAGCGTGAAGAGTCGTTTGAGTTGGGGCGTTTCCTACGCGATTTCTCCCTTAAACGAAAAAGACCGCTTTAAAGAAATTCTTCGCATTGCTCAAGCGCGTGGTTTTAATATGACGCGTGAGATGCAGATCTGGATGGCATTGCATTTGCCTCGAGATATGCGTACGTTAATGATGATTTTGGAAGAGGCTGATCGTTTGGCCTTACGTCGTCATCGTCGATTAACGTTGCCGCTTTTGCGTGAATGCGTTGAACAACTCGAAGCCCAATACGGCCCCTTAGTGCGTAATGAAGGATAAAAAAAACCATGAAAATCGCCTTTTTTGACATGGACCACACGCTTTTGCCCATCGATACGGGGGACTTGTGGACGCGTCGATTGATTGAAGGCTTAGAGGGGGACCGAGCCTCCTTTGAGAAGGCTGCGCATGATTTTCATCAGGGGTATTTGCGTGGTGACTTCGATGTAGAAGCGTACATGGGCTTTCAGATGTCGTTGATGGCAGCCTTTGACCGCCAGACGCTCGATACGATTCGCGACAACTTTGTGCGCGACGTGGTCTTGCCCAAGATTCCGCAAGCTGCGTTTGACTTGGTGAATCAAGCGCGTGAACAGGGTTACCATCCTGTCTTAGCGACGGGGACTCACCTTTATATTGCGACGCCCATTGCGCCTCTCTTTGGTATGACGGATGTGATTGCCGCCAAGCCTGAAGAGGACAACGAAGGGCATTTCACGGGGAAACTCGACGGCTCTCACTCCTATCAAGAAGGGAAACTGCGTCTCTGTAAGGCGTATTTAGAAGGCTTAACCCGTCAAGGTCAGACGATTGAAGAGCTTCAGGCCTATAGCGACTCGATTAATGATTTGTCGCTTTTGACGTTTGCCGCTGAGCGCGGTCAAACCTTTGCTGTGAATCCTGATGAAGCCTTGCGTGGGGTTGCCCAACGAGAAGGCTGGCCCGTGATTGAGCTTTTTACTAAGGAAAATCATTAATGTTGAAACGATTGATTCGAGGTGTACAAAATATTTTTGGCACACCGCCTGCGCGTGTCGTGAAGACGCCTCGTGTAATCAAAGCGTCGGTTCATAAGATTGATCCGAACTTGGTCTCGTGGCAGGCTAAGCGAACCTGTGAAAACCTCCAACGCAAGGGCTTTAAAGCCTATGTGGTTGGGGGCGCCGTGCGTGACTTGCTTCAAGGTGTTACGCCGAAAGATTTTGATGTGGCAACGAATGCCACCCCTGAACAAGTCAAGCGTTGCCAGAAGCGCGCGTTCATCATTGGGCGACGCTTCAAGTTGGTTCATGTGGTCTTCGGGCGTGAAATTATTGAATGCTCGACCTTCCGTGCGTTGGAAGGGAAGGGGCAGCGCAAGGATAGCGATGGTCGTGTGATTTCCGACAACGTCTTTGGCGAGATGTGGGAAGATGCGGCACGCCGTGACTTTACGGTCAATGCCCTGTATTACGATCCGGTGACCGAAGAAGTCTTTGACTACCACGGTGGGTTCGATGACATTGGCGAAAAAGTCATTCGAATGATTGGGGACCCAGAGGAGCGTTATCGCGAAGACCCGGTGCGTATGCTTCGTGCTGTACGTATTGCAAGCAAGCTCGGTTTTTCGATTGAGCCCGCAACCCAAAAGCCCATTCCTCAGATGGCGCCTTTGATTCGCAACGTCCCGTCGGCTCGTTTGGTTGATGAATTCTTAAAGCTTTTGACCTGCGGTCAAGCGGTTCGTTGCTTAAAGACGTTACGTCAATTAAAGCTTCACTTAGCCTTGATTCCTGTCTTGGAAACGATGTTGAGTGAACCTGAGGATGAAGCCTTCTTGATGCTGGCGATGCGTCGTACCGACGAGCGTTTGGCCATCGGGAAGGGGATTTCGCCGTCTTTCTTATTAGCGACCTTGTTCTGGCCTCAGGTACGTCGTCACTGGGCGTATAAGGAAAAAGAAAAGGGCATGAAGCACGCCGAAGCACTCCATCATGCGAGTCGCGATGTGTTGGCTGCGATGTCCTCGTCCTTGAGTATTCAGCACCGCTACCAAGAAGAAATGTATGACTTGTGGCGTTTGCAGTTGCGCTTTGAAAAGCGTACGGGCAAGCACCCCTGGACCTTGATTAAGAATCAGCGCTACCGAAAGGGCTATGACTTCTTGCTGTTACGTTCCTTAGATGGTCAAGTCTCGCCCGACTTAGTGAAGTGGTGGGAAGCGTTTGCGGAAGGGGATGACGAAACCCGCCTTCGCTTGATTGAGGAAGCTCAAGAGGAAGCGCGTCGTACGGGAAGCGAAGCGCCGAAGTCGGGGCGTTCACGCCGTCGCCGTCGTTCCAACTCCAAGGCTAAGCGCAGTGAATAAGGCCTATATCGCGTTAGGGGCTAATTTAGGGGAGGCGAAAGCAACCTTAGAGAAAGCCGTCAAGACCCTGGATGCTTTGGCGTCGGTTTCGGTTATCGCACAGAGCCAGTACTACAAAACGGCGCCAGTGGATTCCTCCGGTCCCGACTACGTCAATGGGGTTTGCCAAGTGCAGACGACGCTCACGCCAGAGGCCTTGTTAAGGGCGCTCTTGGCAATTGAAGCGCAGTTTGGACGTGAGCGTCCTGAGGGCGTTGTAAACGCTCCGCGAACGCTTGACTTGGATCTCTTGACGTATGAGGACGAAGTGCGCCAGAGTGACTTCTTAACGCTTCCTCACCCTCGTATGGAAGAGCGTCTTTTTGTGCTGATCCCCTTAGCGGATATTGCGCCCAATTGGACGATGCAAGATGGTTCTTCGATTCAAGAACGCATTGAAGCCATTAAATTGAAAGATACCAAACAAGCGGTACTTGCTTTTTTCTAAAAGCATGGCATAATTTGTCTTCTAAAACAAAGCGCCCCCGGGTGGCGGAATGGTAGACGCAGCGGATTCAAAATCCGCCGGGTAAAACCGTGAGAGTTCGAGTCTCTCCCCGGGGACCAAAAAAATGCTTCAGGTAATGCCTGGAGCTTTTTTTTCGCCTGCGTTTTTTGCAGGCAACAAAAAAACTCTACTAAGACTCAACCCGTGTGTTAATTGAGCCATTAGGAGAGTTTTTTCGTTTCTAGCCTACAGAGTGGCTATCGCTTAGACACGACGACGCGTGTGCTTACGCGTGGAATTAAGGTTGCGGGTCGACACCAAGAGGCGACGGACCGTTTCACGCGAGACCTTAATGCCTTCTTCTTCATTGATATGGCGGGTCATTTCCACGATCGTCATATCTTTGTACTTCGTCTGGATCAATTCCTTAATCCGAAGGTTCTTCGAGTCATCGAATTTATTCTTCGGGGCACGATCCGTATTGCCGTGTAAAAGCCCTTCAAAACCACGTTCTTCGAACGCACGAGCGCGACGGTACAGTGTTCGCGGGGTTACGTGCATAAGTTTAGCGGCCTGTGCGGCAGTTACTTTACCCTTAAAGTAATCATTAAGGATTTTTGATACCTGAATGATAATATCGCTTTGCATAAGAACTCCTTTATCTTTGCCATTGACTCGGGCAATGAAGATAAGAAATTGATGTACAAAATAACGGTTATACGCTAGCTGTACGTACTATTTATTATCAAAGTCAACGGTACGCAAAGACAGGTGCTCCACCCCAAATGGGCCACTGACTTTTCTGTATTCCAATTGTTGATTATTTTTGGTGAAAACAAAGTTTTGAAACCACGCAACTTTGGACGCGGATTTCATTCTGTCGTCACAAGGATATATTAACAGGTTTTTTTATGAGCGCTAGCCTCGGAGGGGGCGCATTTGGGATGTTTTTACCCCTCCACATGGGAGGGGTAAAAAGTATAAGGCGGGGCTTTATCGGCTAAGTTTGCGCAAGAACTTTGTCATATCGAGTACTTCATCAGCACAAACTTCATGTGCCATATCGTACGTTTGATATTCCAAATTTGGCAGGGACTTCGCTAAAGCGCGTGCGCCACTTTGGCTGAGCAAAGGCGAAACGATATCGTCCAAGGTTCCGTGCCCCATAAAAATAGGCAAGGAGGCAGCCACCGGGGTGACGGATTGGAAAAGTCGTTCAGGTAACGGAACATACCCCGAAAGGGCAATCAGGCCTGCTAACGGTTTCGTCTGCGTTAAACCACAAAGTAAGGTCATGGCGGCGCCCTGAGAGAACCCACCCAAAACAATACGCTCACGAGGCGTGCCCTGAGCCACAAGTTCGTCGATCAAACGATTGACGCGACCTACGGTTTCAAGCATTCCGAATTCATCTTCTTCGAGTTCCAGTTTCATCCCGCGAATGTCGTACCAGGCACGCAACGGCACCCCGTCGTAAGCGCTAATAGCACGTTTGGGGGCGTTGGGCATCACGAAGCGGCAGACCGGGCCACCGCGACGTACGATCTCATCGGCAAACGGAGCAAAGTCTTCGTTGTCTGCGCCCAACCCATGGAGCCAGACCACCGTGAGGTCAGCTTCAGAGTAGCCGCGCGGCATCACCACGTTTAAGTCTTCGGGCGAAAAGGCAGGAGGTAAGGGCTCAGCCTTCGGGGTCTTAGGACGCTGGGCGCTCTTCGGACGGAAGGCTTTAATGACCGTCTCATCGGTTTCGATGTACGGACCGCCGATCAAGTCAATGCAGTAAGGAATGGCGGCAAAAAGACCATTCACAATCGTTTTGCCGTCTTTGTCTTTTAACCCTTCCAGGGTTTCCGCAATGGCTTTGGGGCGCCCGGGTAAGTTCACGATCAAGGCCGCGTGGTCAGGAATTTCACGCAACACGGCCACTTGGCGAGACAAAATGGCCGTCGGGACAAAGTGACCCGAGATGGCGCGCATTTGTTCCCCAAAACCCGGCATTTCACGCGTCCCCACCTTGAGGGTGACCTCAGGGGTGACGTCGCGACGAGAGGGACCCGTGCCCCCCGTCGTAAAGACCAAGTCGCACCCCAAATCATCAACGAGCTCACGAAGGGTTCGTTCAATGTCATACGGTTCATCCGGGATCAAGCGCTGATGCACACGAATGGGATTCGTCATCGCGCGTCGGCACCAAGCCTCCAGGCTCGGGAGCCCTTCGTCTTGGTAAACCCCTTGGCTAGCACGATCCGAAATGGACACTAAACCTAAGATGAGTTCGTCTTCAGATTGGCGGGGAGCTTTCATGGTGCATTCCTTTTGTCGACTGACAGAAAATTAGGCTTCGTCGTCCTCGTCGTCTTCATCTTTCATGAAGAGGTCGACGGGTTTCACAAACATCTCATGGAGCATGCGATAGAGTTCGCGGGCGCTCTTGGGCGGTTTAGCATTCTGGCGTTCACGACGTGCGTTACGTACTAACGTACGAAGCTTCGAGATGTCCACGCCAGGATTGTCATTGATGAACTTCGTAACGGCTTCGTCGTTATCAATTAAGCGGTCACGTAACGTTTCACAACGGTGCAAGAGGGCCACGGCAGCGCGCGACTCGCCCGTCGCACGGTCAATGGCTTCGCGCACGGCCACGGGATCCATGTCGCGCATTTTCTTGCCGATGAGCTGAAGCTGACGGCGTTGGGCGCCAAAGCTACGCATGCGGCGGAATTCTTTGATTTCAAAAAGCACATCCTCCGGTAAGCCAATCTTCTTGAGTTGGTCATCACCTAACTTGGTCATCTCTTTGCCCAAGTCTTGGAGTTCGTTTTGGATGCGTTTGAGATGAGATTTCGACGGACCGTCGTATTGGACTTCTTCGTCGTCGTAAGCGTCTTGTCGCATAGCGTCTCGTAAGGGGAAATTGCTGTAAAACCCTTATGATACCGTCCCTAGAAAAGGGCGTAGGTGATTTGCTCGGGATATCTAGCAAGAAGGGTCCCGTAGGACCCTTCTTTAATCAGATTGTGTGTGACTAGCGGGACTGAACCCCTTCGCGAACTCGGAAGGCCGAGAGCGCCACGAGTGCCTCGGCCGTGCGTCGCATTTGAGAGAGTTCAGGCGTGCACGGGGTGGCGACTAAGCGGTCCCCTTCCCACTTAAAGCAAGCATTGGGCGCGGGGTTGCCTTTCTTGTCATAGGGATTCAAGGCAATCGCGCCACGCTCATCAATGGCAATGCCTCGATCGCCTAAGTTATAAAAAGCCACAGCAGGACGACCATCCGCCTTCGCAAACAGGAAGCGCCCTTCTTCGGGTTCAGGCGTCTTCCCTAACGCTAAAGCCCCCAGGGTGGGGAGGATGTCACGGTGTGAGACCCAGCGCTTGGCGTCGTAGACGGGGGTAGCAATGGATTTAGGCACCCAAAAGAGCACCGGCACGCCATTGCTATGGTGCCAGTAGCCATTGGGGTTGTAATTCAGGCGAGCGTTATGGTCGCCCGTTGCGGCCACCACCGTGTCGTCTAACTGTCCTGCTTCACGCAGATGCTTTACAAAGTCACCAAGGGCATTGGTGGAATACTGATAGGTTTCCAACATGCCACGCAGGATGGGGTCTTCTCGATCAGAACTCACAAACGCTGGTAAACGATTGGGGTTAATCGGTTGAAGCGTATAGTGCGCTGGTACCGCGTGCGGGGAATGGTTGGTGATGGAAAGCATCACCAAGAAGAGAGGTTTGTCGTTGGGCTTACGGTCATCCAAGAGTTTTTGCGCAAATTTAAACATAAACTCATCCCCGACGCCCCATACGCCACGAGTCGTTCCAGGGAACGCAGCCATGATGGCTTGCTCCCCGTAAAGCTCATCAAAGCCCTGCAAGGGGAGGTTTTTGTCGAGTTGACGCCAGCCTACACTCCCGGCAGTTAAAAAGACCGTGCGGTATCCCGCCTCTTTAAAGGCTTTGACTTTGGAGAAGTCGAGTGCACGGTTCCCATACTTAGATTGCATGATGGGGACATAGGGGGTGTTTAAGAGCAACCCTTCAAGGCTGGGATACGTGCCACCGTTGACGGCGATCCCCTGAAGAAAGACCTTGGCATCGTGGAGTTGGTTGGCTAATTCCCCGAGCATGACGTTGTCAGGGGCATCGGCTTCAAATTCATCACGCCCCATGGATTCCATGATGGCAAAGACGATATTAGGTTTAACCTTCGGCGCCTTAATGGGCTGAGGCTGGGTGACGCCCCCCAAGGCAGTAGCGACCGCTACGTCCTTGGAATCAAACTTAAACTCAAAGAGCGCCGTTTCGGGATCGCCGTCCAATTTTAAGGCCTTTAAGCTTTTCACGGCTACATAGAGGGCTTGCGCCCCATTGGTAGCCACGTTATTCACGAAGGGGTTAGTGCTCACATTGAGGTTTTGTTGTCGAAGCGGGAATTTTGAGAGCGATCCGCGCGTACCTAAGCCCAAAAGCACAATCGAAAGCAATACAACAAACCCCGTCACTCCGACGCTCGTGCGGGAGCCAACGCGTTTGGAGACGATGGCTCCAATAACAAAGGGTAAAAGCGTCCCCGATGCAAAGATCGCTAAATACGTAAAGATTGGCCAATCCTTCCAGATTGTCTTAATAATGGCTTGCGTGTCGTCTTGCACGAAGCCGAAGATCAACGCTGAAATCGGAGTCCCATAGAATTGGTAAAAGCCGATGTTGATGATGTCGATGGCGATATTAAAGAAAATTGCCACCCCTAAGAGTCCTCCTGCCCAACGCTTTAAGGCCGTGAACTTTAAGCCCGCGAGCCCCAATACAACGGCAGGCCACACCGACACACTTAACCACTTCAAATCCATGCGTGCGCCCATGGTAAAGGCAGGCCACGCCTCTGAGAAGGGTGTATTAGTGTTGAAAAGGGTATAGAACGCGAATCGAATTCCGCTCAGGATGACTAAGGTCACCGCAAAGGCTACCAGGCCAAAGCACCACGTCTGCATGGTGGTTCGCTTTTTCTTATAGAGAGTGCTCGTAAGCATCGGGGGGCTCCAACGATCTTGATGCTCGTATTGTAGGGGAGAGCGACGACAAGAGAAAAGGCGGATGAGCCCTGTCAAACTCATCCGCCTTAAAGTTCCGGAAACGCCGTGTCGGAGATAAAACACGCAGGAAGTTGGTCCAAGCAACAACTTCTACTCGTTGATCCCTGCCGACCCCTTGGCAGTTAGTGGATCTGAGTTTCGTTTCTCGTTGGAATTAACTATAGGGGGTTTCAAAGACTGAATCAATGGCCTCGATAACACTTTTCCGACTAAAGTGCCCGTGATTTGATTTAGCTCAATAAATGAGAACCGTTCTCATTAGTTAAGGCAGGGCTAAGACTTCGATTCGTTAAGGATTGTTTCAGAAAACCGCGAATTTTCAAGGGTTGTGAGAGGGATGAAGAGTATTTGACCTATCTGATGGTTTTGTTGGTGTACAAGAAATTGAAGCGTCTTAGGGAAGTGAAGGTGGAGTCAAAACAGGGCGAATCGAGAAGGGGGAAGGTGTCTCTGCGACGGCTCCACGATCGAATCCCTAAAGCAAGGATTGAATTATTTACGTCAAGCCTATGATTTACGAGGGGCGGACGCTCCGTGACGAGGTCAAACTCAGTAAAATGCTCGTTTTAATTTAAGTTGGCCAGTCAAGCCATGCATGAACACTATTTATCTGATTTCGACTTTGAACTCCCAGAGTCGTTAATTGCTCAATACCCCTTAACGGATCGCACGGCCTCTCGCTTATTGTGCGTGCGACCGGGACAAGCCCTCGAAGACAAAACCTTTAGTGATATTGAAGGTTTCTTGCGCGAAGGGGATTTGCTGATCGTCAACAACACGCGCGTTATCAAAGCGCGCCTTCGTGGGCACAAAGCCACGAAGGGGGCGATCGAAGCGTTGATTGAACGCGTTACAGGTGAGCGCACGGCCATTGCCATGATCCGTGCAAGTAAAGCACCTAAGCCTGGTACTGAACTCTTTTTTGAAACGGCCTCGGGTGAGACGACGGCCGTTACGGTGACGGGGCGCCAAGGTCAGTTCTTTGAATTAGCCTTTAATGAGCCTGTCTTATCGGTTTTAGAGCGTTTCGGCGAAGTGCCGTTGCCGCCCTACATTACGCACGCGGCTGAAAAGAGTGACGAGACTCGTTATCAGACGGTCTATGCTCGTCATCCTGGCGCGGTTGCTGCGCCCACCGCTGGGCTCCACTTTACGGATGATTTATTAGCCCGCTTGCGTGCAAAGGGCGTGGACGTTGAAGAAGTGACCCTCCATGTGGGGGCCGGTACGTTCCAGCCTGTGCGCGTAGAAAAACTCTCTGAACATGAAATGCACTCCGAATGGTTTGAAATGCCTGAGGGGGTTGCTCAGCGTATCAATGAAGCGAAAGCCCAAGGGCGTCGTGTGATTGCTGTAGGGACGACGTCGTTACGTACGATTGAAAGTGCGGCAGACCGTGTGGGTCATGTGGAAAGCGGGGCGCGTGATACGAAGCTCTTCATTCGTCCGGGTTACGAATTCAAAATCGTTGATGCGTTAATCACGAACTTCCATTTGCCCAAATCCACCCTGGTGATGTTGGTTTCGGCTTTAGCGGGTCGTGAGCGCATCTTAGAAGCCTACAAGCATGCCGTGGAAGCATCCTATCGCTTCTTCAGTTATGGCGATGCGTGCTTTATTGAGCGAGACCCCAGTGTCCCGGAAAAAGAAAACTCCAAGGAATAAAACGAGATGGCTTTTGATTTCAAAGTAAAAGCAACGTGCGGCAAAGCCCGTCGTGGCGAATTAACCTTAAACCACGGTGTGGTTCAGACCCCGATTTTCATGCCCGTGGGGACGTATGGTTCCGTAAAAGCTATGGCGCCTTATGAGTTAAAGGAAATTGGTTCTCAGATTATTTTGGGCAATACCTTCCATTTGTGGTTGCGTCCTGGGCTTGAAGTGATGGATGCCCACGGTGGGCTTCATGATTTCATGCAGTGGGATAAGCCCATCTTGACGGACTCGGGTGGCTTCCAGGTCTTTAGCTTAGGTGACCTTCGTAAGATCACCGAAGAAGGGGTTCATTTCCGCAATCCCATCAACGGTGCCAAGCTCTTCTTAGACCCCGAAATGTCGATGAAGATCCAGCGTAGCCTCAATTCCGACATCGTCATGGTGTTGGATGAATGTACGCCTTATAAGATTGGGGATCGTCCGGCGACGGAATTAGAAGCCGCGAAGTCCATGCGCATGAGCCTTCGTTGGGCTAAGCGCTCCAAGGATGAATTCAATCGCTTAGAAAACCCGAATGCCTTGTTTGGTATCGTCCAGGGCGGGATGTTCGAGTCGTTGCGTGAAGAATCCTTAGCCGGTCTCAAAGACATTGGCTTCCATGGCTATGCCGTGGGTGGCTTGTCGGTTGGGGAACCCAAGGAAGAAATGCTTCGCATTTTGGAGCATATCGGTCATCAGTTACCCGAAGACCGTCCCCGTTATTTGATGGGGGTGGGAACGCCTGAGGATTTGGTCGCGGGGGTGAGTAACGGCATCGACATGTTTGACTGCGTGATGCCTACGCGTAATGCCCGTAATGGTTGGCTCTTTACGCGTTTTGGTGACGTGAAGCTCAAAAACAGCCGTTACCGCAACGACTTGAAGCCTTTGGATCCGTCGTGCGATTGCTATACGTGCCGCAACTACACGCGCTCGTACCTGCATCATTTGCATAAGGTCGGGGAAATCCTGGGCGCTCGATTAAATACGATTCATAACTTGGCCTTCTATTTACGCATCATGCAAGAAATGCGCGATGCCTTAGAGGCAGGCACCTTCGAAGCGTGGAAGAAGCAATTTGCTGAAGATCGCGCTCGCGGGATTGAATAAATGAGAGGGGAGGGTGAGCGCGCGTGTTTTCGGGCATTCCCCTCTATAATGTGAAAATAGGCGGAGTGTGTAACACTCACGTTAATGAATTTTTAGACTACAAAAACTGGAGTACACATGTTTTTGATTCCCGAAGCTTTAGCCGCGGACTCCGTTCCCGTTCAGGCGATGGTTCAGCAGTTCTTGCCCTTAGTGTTGATCTTTGTGGCATTTTGGTTCTTCATCATTCGCCCGCAGAAAAAGCGCCAGCAGGAACACACCCAGATGATTGAAGCCCTGAAAAAGGGTGACGACGTCATGACGATCGGTGGCTTGTGTGGTCGTGTGGAAGGCCTCGAAGAAAATGCCGTGTTGTTGGCGATCGCCAGCGTTGACGGCAAGTTGGTGACGATTCGTATGAATCGCTCCTCGGTTCAGACGGTTCTCCCCCAGGGGACGTTGAGCCTCTAATGGCGCCGAAGAAAGGGTGAGTTCTTTTAGACTTGCCCGTTTTAGCCCGGGTTCATCCCGGGCTTTAACCTATTGTCCATGTGTGAATTCAGAACGCCGTTAGGGCGTTTTTGATCACGACTACAATCAATTCCCGAGTTTTTTGGGCAATTGATGGAGAGAAGCGATGAATCGCTACCCACTTTGGAAATACATCGTCATTGGTGTAGCGCTCTTTATTGGGTGCCTCTATACCTTGCCGAATTTCTACGGCGAGTCTCCAGCCGTTCAGGTCTCCTCCGGGAAGGCCACGGTGAAAGTGACGGACCAGACCTTAAAGAATGTGGAGCAGGTTTTAGCGGACGCTAACTTGCATCCCAATGGCGTGTTTTATGAGCAGGGCGCTCAGCAAAACACCATCCGTGTTCGTTTTGAACCGACGGAAGCCGAAAAGCAGTTAAAGGCTCGTGAAGCCTTAGAACGTGCGCTCAATGTGGACCCGGAGTCCCCGAGCTACATTGTGGCCTTGAATTTGGTGCCTAACACCCCGCAATGGCTCTTGAACATCAATGCGTTACCGATGTACTTGGGCTTGGACTTGCGCGGTGGCGTGCACTTCTTGCTTCAGGTGGATATGTCGGCCGCGATTGAAAAGCGTGCTGAAGCGACCTTGGCTGACATTCGTACGCAGTTGCGTGACAAGCACATTCGTCATCGTGGCATTACCCGTACGGGCGATGTGGTGAACGTGGCGTTTGCGACGCAAGAAGAACGCGGTCGTGCCAATGACCTTCTTCGCAATACCCAACCTGACTTGAAGCTCTCGTTGCCTGATAGCGCAGAAGCGCCTTACATCTTGAGTGCTCAGTTGTCGCCTGCTGCGATTCAGTCGGTGCAGGCCTATGCCTTAAAGCAAAACATCTCGACCTTGCATAACCGTATTAACGAGTTGGGTGTGGCCGAGCCGGTGATTGCTCAGCAAGGGGCTGACCGTATCGTGGTTCAACTCCCTGGCGTGCAGGATACCGCTAAGGCCAAAGACATCTTAGGTCGTACGGCTACGTTGGAAGTACGCTTGGTTGACGACAGTCCTGAAGCCTTGACGCAACTCGCTGAAGGGACGGTTCCCTTTGGGGATGAAAAGTTCCTTGACCGTGAAGGTCGCCCGATTCTCGTGAAGCGTCGTGTGATTTTGACGGGTGAAAACTTAAACGATGCCCAGCCTGGCTTTGATAGTCAGACGCAGGAACCCACGGTTAACCTCGAATTGGATAACCGCGGCGCACGCATCTTTAAGGATGTGACGCGCGACAACGTGGGTAAGCGTATCGCCATTATTCTCTTTGAAAAGGGGAAGGGCGAAGTCGTGACGGCGCCGGTTGTTCGTCAAGAAATTGGCGGCGGTCGTGTGCAGATCTCGGGTCGCATGACGGCGATTGAAGCCACGGATACGGCCTTGTTGTTACGTGCCGGTTCCTTGGCGGCTCCGATGGAAATCGTTGAAGAACGCTTGATTGGCCCGAGCTTAGGGGAAGCCAACATTGAAGCGGGCTTTAAGTCCACGCTTTATGGTTTCGTGGTGATTGCACTCTTTATGTGCATCTACTACCAGCTCTTCGGTGTGTTCAGTGCCGTTTCCTTGGTGAGCAATGTGATGATGCTTATTGCCATCCTCTCCATGCTTCAGGCGACGTTGACGCTCCCTGGGATTGCCGCTATTGCCTTGACCTTAGGGATGGCCGTGGACGCGAACGTGCTGATTAACGAACGTATTCGTGAAGAGTTGCGTGCGGGTCGATTGCCTCAGTTGGCCATTAGCGAAGGGTACGATCGTGCCTTAGCGACGATTTTGGACTCCAACATTACCAGTTTGATTGCGGGTTTAGCGCTCTTGATCTTCGGTTCGGGTCCGGTTCGTGGGTTTGCGGTGGTGCACTGTTTAGGGATTGCCACGTCGATCTTCACCTCGGTGATGGTCTCGCGCTCCCTCGTGAACGCCGTGTACGGTCGTCGTAAGAAACTTACTCATATTGCCATTGGGCAGATTTGGCGTGCAGATGCCAAGTCGTCCAAGCGCTAACGGGAGGCACAATCATGGAGTTTTTCCGAATCTCAAAGACCATCCCGTTCATGAAGTATCGCCATATCCTGAATGCGATTTCGGTGATTACCTTTGTGTTGGCGCTGTTCTTTATCTTTACGCGTGGTCTCTCGTTCTCGATTGAGTTTACGGGTGGGACCCAGATGGAAATTCACTACCCGTCTGCCGTGAATACGGAAGCGGTACGTGAGGCTTTAAAGCCCGTGTCGAAGGAAGTCTTAGTGCAGACCTTTGGTACGGCCTCTGACATCGTTGTGCGTATGCCGACGCGACCGGGGCAGAGCTCGGGTGACCTGGCTGAAGAAGTCATGACGGTGATCCACAAGACGAGCCCTGAAGCGAACTTGACCCGTACGGAATACGTCGGTCCTCAGGTCGGTGAAGAGTTGGCGCGTGATGGTACGACGGCTTTGGTGATCGTGGTCATCGGGATCATGATCTACTTGGCCTTCCGTTTTGAATGGAAGTTCTCGGTAGCCGCCATCTTCGCAAACTTGCACGACGTTTTCATTGTGGTGGGGATCTTCTCTCTGATGCAGTGGGAATTTTCTCTGCCGGTGTTGGCAGCGGTGCTCGCCGTCTTGGGCTATTCCGTTAACGAATCGGTGATTATTTTTGACCGTGTTCGTGAACACTTCCGCACGATGCGTCGTGCCGATACGATCGAAGTGATCAATTCGGCCATTACGGCGACGATCTCGCGTACGGTGATTACGCATAGCTCGACCTTGTGTATGACCCTGGCGATGTTCTTCTTTGGTGGTCCGGCCTTGCATTATTTTGCGTTGGCCCTCACCATCGGGATCTGCTTAGGGGTGTACTCTTCGGTCTTCGTGGCTGCGGCGATTGCGCTTTACTTGGGTGTGAAGCGTGAAGACCTCATCAAGCCCGTGAAGAAAGACGAAGTGGATGAAATGGTGCCCTAAGGGGACACCAATCCATAGCCTCGGCTAGAAACGAAAGAGCCTCTAAATTCCGTTATTGGATTTAGAGGCTCTTTTGATTGGAAGGGTGTTCACGCGCTTACGGCGTCATACCATAAAGGTCTTGGAAGATTCGTCTAAGCAACTCATCAAGGCTTTGCGTTAAGCGGGCCTTGGTTTCGTCTTGGTTCGTTGTGCGTAACGCGTCCCAATCGATAGGCTGAGCTTTAATCGCCTCTTCAACTTCCGTTTTCCAGAATTCTGGGCTCTCTGCGCCTTTCCATTCCCCACG
This sequence comes from Sutterella sp., assembly GCA_020025955.1. GTDB lineage: Bacteria > Pseudomonadota > Gammaproteobacteria > Burkholderiales > Burkholderiaceae_F > Sutterella. The sequence goes on along the minus strand of JAHHRF010000005.1, from coordinate 57,052 downwards.
ACCACGACCAAAGTGAGAAACCGCGAGGTAAAGCAGTAAGGTTTCCAGCAAGAAGCCGTTGAGCGCTTCCGCACTCCACGTGAGTTCAACCCCTTCTTTGGTGTGGCGTGCATTGTAGGCCGAGGCAAAGCCAGCGCCCCCAATCGCCCCAATGATCCCGCCCACTAAGGTGCCTAACCCTAAGGTGAGCCCACCGGTGGCAATGTCAGCAGCAATCCCGCTCCCCAAGGCGCCAACCCCTGCGCCAATGGCGGCTGCGCTACCCACGTCAAAAGAGTAGGTGGCGACATTCCAGTCCGTTTTCATGCGCTTCATAATGACGCGCGACACACTGGAACCTTTCAAGTGGTTGCCTTTAATTAATCGATCCGTCAGGGCACAGAACTGGTCTGCCGCTTGGGTGGATAGCGCCGTTTGCGCATCTTCTAACGAGACCGATTCCCCTTTGAAGAGCCCCAGCTGCGTGCCAAACTGCACGAGGTGCTCTTTTAAGGTGGGGGCTTGAGCCGTTTGAGCCGATTCCGTTAAGAGGCTTAAATGATCCGCCATCATGTCAAGCGAGCGCTGATAGATCGCACGGCGAGCTCGAATCCAGACGTCACTCAAGGAGCTGTAGCTAGGCTGAAGGTTCGCGGGCAAGGCTTTTCCAATAGCCTCAAAGAGGGCGCGCTCTTGAATCCAACACCGGGCAAAGGCATCTAACGGTAAGACGGCTTTGACTACTTCGTGGTGGCTAAAGTGTTGGGTCCAAAAGGCGATGATTTCCGCCTCTTCCTTTTGCGATTTCGGTTCCCCTAATTGATTTAAAAGCACTAAGACGGGTTTATCCATCCAGCTAAAAATCTTGAGTTCCGCCTCTAAGTAGCGGGCATCTTCAGGTTTAGCGTTAGCGTTAATTAAGTAGAGGATCACGTCGCTGGTGTCGCGGATGTGACGTAAAGCCTGTTGGTTGAGCCAAAAGGTTTTATTAGCAAAACGATCCCAAACTTCGGTTAAAAACCACCCTAATGGTTTTTCGCGTTGCGATAAGCGTTTGGCTAAGCGAACGGAGTCGCCAAAGCCAGGGGTGTCCCACAAAATGAGTTCGCCCCCTGCGTTATCGCGAGCCAAGAGGTAGTCGTCCGTCGTCTCAGTGACGTGGGCGCGATCCGCTACCGCGCCCACGTCTTTCATGAGCAAGGTGCGCGCCAGCGTCGTCTTACCGATGTTGGTATGACTAATCAGGCTCAGGTGAATGCGAAAGTGATCGTCTGAGGAAGTCGGGGGCATAGGTTATAGCGCTTTGACAGCAATAAGAACTTTGAAAAGTAATTGAAGTGTTCGGCTCTTAATGGTTTCTTTTAACAGGCGTCGTTTAATGCGTTGAAGCAATCGAGTGGGAATTTTCCCTTCGGACTTTTGGGATAAGTGTTTAAAAAATGTCAAGACTTCGCGCGTGGAAGACTCCGGCGTGAGCGTTGTTTCAATGCCAAAGTATTCGCGAATGTAATACATACGAATTTGGAAGGCAGAAAGATGTTGCTGGCGTTCATAGTCCTTTCGCCCTGCGTGCGTGCGGTAGTTCAGTAACGCCTCTTGCAAGTTGTATAAAGTCAGTCCCTTTAAGGCCGCTTTAGCCCAAAGGTCATAATCTTCCGCATAAAGCGTATCGGTCGAGTAGCCTCCAATGGCAAGAATTTTGTCTCGCTTATAGAGGACCGCGGGATGAGAAAGCTGACTGGCTAATAACAAGTCTTTTTTGATTGTTTCATCGTGCTCAGGGTAGGCCTTAGGACCGTTGAGATGCCCAAAAACCACGATGTTACTCCCCAGGATATCCACGTTAGGGTGGTCCATTAAAAAAAGAACTTGTTTTTCTAAACGCGTAGGATGGGCAATGTCATCAGCATCCATACGGGCTACGAGCGGGTGTTGGCAGGCGGCGAGACCACGATTCAAACCCGCGGCAATGCCAAGGTTCTGTTCGTTACGAATGACGCGAATTCGACTGTCTTTACTCGCCCAGTTTGACAAGGTGGCTTGAGTTTCTGCATTGGAGCAGTCGTCCACAATCACCAATTCAAAATCACTGTGAGTTTGGGCAAGGATCGATTCAATCGCCTCATTTAGCCAGTCTTCACGAGTGTTGTAGACCGGCATTAAGACGCTAACGGGCGGAAGGGGCTGATGGGAGTTACTGTGAGTCATTTGCGATAACAAGTTGGAAGTGACTTTCAAAGCTATTCCAACGGTTCAGGTCAGTTTGATTAGGGGCGATGCCTCGAATAAAGAGTTTCGGTTTAAAGCCCATTGGAGCAGGGGTTTCTAAGATTGTATCGAGAAGCTGTCCGTGAATCTCTTTTTCTGGTGTTTCAGAGGCAGAAAAGCCCGTAAACGTCCGCGTTAAACCTTTTTGGCGAAGGGTTTGAGCGAGTTCTTCAAAATCGTCTTCCCAAGGGTCAAAAGCAAGATACGTGACGGGTTGACCGAACTCCGTCTCTAACTCATTCAGAACGCTTGTCCAACGGGATTCTTGCCCTGGGGCGCCAACAAAGAACACTGGGGCAAGGGAACGGTCCACGGCAAGGATCGAGGTGAAATAGTCGTCCGTTAAATCCACGACCAAACGCGAACGGGCATGGCGCAGTTGAAGCGTATGCCAGAGAATCAAAAGAAAACGCGGAAGCACCACGATGAACGTTATGAGCCCCATTAAGCGAATGAGCCAGAAAGGGGTATCGCCGGGCACAAAGTGGGCGTTTTGATATTCCATGGCGGAGATCGTTTCCAGTCCCGGGAAGGCGCCAGGACCCGGCACCCAACCGTAGGTGGCACGAAGGGCTTCCCATACCCAGTCGGGGTGCCCCGCAAACCAAGAGCTCTCCCAGCCCACCATCCAGTGCGTGCCAATGCCTCGCACGGCGATGCTCACCAAAATCCCTACGGCAAAGCAAAGGGCAGCGGCATGAAAGGCGCGTGAGGCCTGATGGGAAAAGAGGGGTTGGTAGTCGACCGAGAGCAAGCGCACCAAACGCCCTTTGGGATTATTTCGACCAAAGTGGGGCATTCGGCTCTTGGCCAGCAGACCTTCTAAGGCGTGATGAAGCCAAAAGGGCGAGGCTTTCCCAATGCAACGCTTTAGCCCCCAGAGAAGCCCGAACGCATAGATGCCAAGGTTCCAGAGAAGCAAAATCAAAAAGGGAGGCGCTAAGAGGTTGAGGCGATTCCCGTCCCCTGTGATTTGTTCCAACAAGGCGCCCGCAACAAAGGCCAGCAGAAAAATTAAAGAAATGGGTAAGGTCGTATGAAAGCCCAATCTGGGCAAGTCCTTCGCGTCTTTCCCCGCCTCGTTTAATACGTGTTGAGCACGTTCTAACAGCATGGTCTTAAGGGAGGCGTCTTCCCCTACCGTGTGCCAGGCCGCTAAAGTAGCCTGGCGTGAGGGGGTAACTCCCTCGCCCGTTTCCAGCGCTTCGGCGGCGCGTAGCTGATGAAGCTCAGGGAGTGTGACCTTAATGGTTGTCGATTTCTTGCGTTGGAACATGCGATTCGTGCGATTGGAGAGTTAGCCCTTGTTGGACAGCGTTTAGAAGGGATTGGGTCGCCGCTTTAACGTCTGGCTGACCACAGATGGCAGAGATCACCGCCACCCCATCGACCCCAGTGGACATCACGTCAGGGGTACGATTGAGTGTAATGCCTCCGATGGCCACAGTGGGAATCGGTGAGGCTTCAACGATGGTTTTGAGCCCCTCAACCCCCAAGACGGGATCGGCATCGGCTTTACTCGTTGTGGGCCAAACAGGTCCAATTCCAAGGTAGTCAACGAGCGTTAACTCCTCGGGGCGAAGTTGATCGGGATGTGAAATGGAGAGCCCTAAAAGTTTATCGGGTCCGATTAACGAGCGAACGTCTTGAACACTTAAGTCCGCTTGTCCCACATGAACGCCGTCGGCATCGGTTAAAAGCGCAACATCTACGTGGTCGTTAATGATTAAACGGGCTGGGGTTGGGGCGAGCGCGCTCTTGAGCGCTCTCGCTGCCGCGACCCACTCGCGCTTTTTCCACTGAGGAGCACGCAATTGAATGAAGCCCGCTCCCGCCTCGGCTGCCAGTCTAGCGGTTTGGATGAGGCCTTCGAGCCCGCCACAGAGCCCCGGGTCGAGCACAACGTAAACACGATAGTCGGGGGTCGTCATGCGGACTCCTTTAGCGTTTGAGCGATGGAGAAAAGCGCATCAATAAAGTGAGCGTGGAAGCTCCCCGGGGCTTTGGCGGTTTTAAACGCTTCTTCCGCCGCGAGCTTGGTGTGTAAGGCGGCAGCCTTCGCGCCCTCGAAGGGAGTGGGCGCGACGGCGACGTAGGCGGCGGTTAAGGCCGATAAGGCGCAGCCAGTGCCCACCACGAGCGTGGTGAGTTCAACGCCACCTGCGACATCTTCAACGCGATCCCCTTCGACAATACGATCCACGGCGCCTGTGATAAAGACGACAGATCCCCATTCGTAGCTAAGCGCTTTGGCGGCCTCAATTGCGCTTTCCGTAGAGTCCGCTGCGTCTACGCCTTTCCCAGACGAACTTAATCCCGCTAAGGCACGGATTTCGCTGGCATTGCCACGAATAACCGTGGGGCGAAGGGCGAGAAATTCTTGCATGAGCTGATCGCGCCAGCGCGTAGCGCCCGCTGCGACGGGATCCAAAACCCAGGGGCGATTGGCAGCTTTCGCCCCCGCAATAGCTAAGCGCATGCTCTCTAGGCGCTCGGGGTAGGGCGTGCCTAAGTTGATAAGGAGGGCGCTGGCGAGTTGGGCAAAGTCATACGCCTCTTCTTTTCCAACCACCATCGCAGGCGATGCCCCCGCGGCCAACAGAACATTGGCGGTGATTTCTTGAACCACTTCGTTGGTGAGGCAATGCACCAAGGGTCTAACGCTTTGTAAACGATTTAGCGTGGGCGAGAGCGTGTTGGCACGGTCAGTATGTCGCATAATGAGTGTCCTACCTGTAGCATTCAAAGGGCTTCGGTTCTGGAAGGCTCACTCATCATAAACAATTACCCCGCTTCATCGTTAGGAAAACGTTCACAATGCTGGTTCACCCTCAGTTCGACCCTGTCGCCCTTCAAATCGGTCCCTTGGGCATTCACTGGTATGGTCTGACCTACTTGGTGGGCTTTGCGCTTTTCTGGGGCTTGGGGTGGTTACGTGCGCGTGAGCCCTGGCGTGGCATCACGGCAGACGATTTAGAGAATCTTTTGTTCTACGGGATTTTTGGGGTCGTCTTAGGAGGGCGCTTAGGCTACTGCCTTTTCTATCAGCCTGAGTACTACCTCTCGCATTTGGGCGACATCCCCAAGCTTTGGCAAGGGGGGATGAGTGCGCATGGCGGCATGATTGGGGTCATCGTGGTGATGGCGATCTACGGTCGCGTGCGCGGGATGGGGTTTTGGCGTGTGGCCGATTTTGTCGCCCCGTTGGTGCCTTTAGGGCTCATGATGGGCCGCTTTGGTAACTTCATCAATGGGGAGCTCTGGGGGCGAGTCTGTTCGCCTTCGCTTCCCTGGGGAATGATCTTCCCGCAGGCTTTGGACGGGGGCGTGCCTCGCCATCCCTCGCAACTCTATGAAGCGGGGTTAGAAGGAGCCTTGTTGTTTGTCGTGCTCTGGTTGGTCTCGCGCCGTCCCACCCCTAACGGTTTTGTAGCGGGTCTCTTTTGCTTAGGCTATGGGCTCGCTCGCTTTACCGTGGAATTTTTCCGTGAACCGGATGCGTTCTTGGGGCTCCAAGCGCTGGGGCTCTCGCGCGGTCAGTGGTTGTCGCTTCCCTTGATTCTTTTAGGGATCGTCATCATGCTTTGGGCGACGAAGCGAAAAGCGTAAAGCGTAAATCTCCAATAAAAACGCCCTCTCTGAAGTGTTTCGAGAGGGCGTTAGACTGTCGGTTACTGAGCAGCCTTACCGAACCACTTCTGGTGCAGTTCGTCGTAGGTGCCGTTAGCCTTGAGGGTTTCGAGCGCTTGATTGAGCTCTTTTAAGAGTTCGGGGTTGCGCTTGCTGACAATCATGGCCATGTCGTCGGCAGAAAGCAGATCCGGCAACGTGACCGTTTCCTCGGCCAACTGAGGCTGCTGAGCCAAGATGTAGTCCGTCACGGGCTTATCGTTAATGACGGCATCCGCCCCGCCAATCGTTAAGTCGAGAATCGCCTGACCGATTTGATTGAAGTGAGTGACCTTAGCGTCAGGCACGTCTTTGGCTACGCTTGCCGAAACGGTGCCAATCTGAACGGCAATCTTCTTGCCCTTCAAATCCTCGATCGAATGGATGGCGTTTTCCGACTTCTTGTTAATCAAGATGCTCAACCCCGACTTGTAGAAGGGGGTTAAGAACGCGACACGTTTCTTACGCTTTTCGGTGACCGAAAAGCCCGACGCGCCCACATCCACCGTGCCCGTTAAAACGGCGGGCAAAATGGCATCGAACCCCATTTTGACGAGTTCGACATCGTGCCCAGCTTCTTTAGCCATGGCGCGAATCAATTCAATTTCAAAGCCCGTAATTTCGTGGGTTTGCGAATTCGCAAACTCAAAGGGCGGGAACGTCGGGTTGGTCGCGACCCGAAGGGTCTGCGCATTTAAGGCGGTGGCGCCACCCAAAAGGGCGAGCATACACGCCGAAGCGATGAGTTTTTTCATTGTTATGTCTCTCAAAAAAGTGTCCAATTCACGGATACGTGAGATTGGGTATCCGACCTCAAGGGGGGCGAGGTCATCCACACTATCACTATAGCGATCGCCCCCACGGAGCGGGGGGCGATGGGGGGATGGGTTGATGAGAGAATCGCGAGGGCTTTGCTTTGCTCAGAGACGCTACGATATAGCGCTTAGAGACTCATGACACCTTTGTAGAGCATGTAGACGCCGAGCGAATAGAGAAGTACGGCAAAACACTGGCGTAAACGACGGCTCTCCATTTTGTGCGCAATGCTAGCGCCCAAGGGAGCTGTAAAGATGCTGCAGAGCGCTACGGCAATGAGAGCGGGCCAGTAAATAAAGCCAATGAGTCCCGAAATGCCTTCGAGCTCTGGGCGGTTTAACCCTGCCCAGATGTAGCCCAAGGTGCCGGCGATGGAGACCGGGAGCCCTAACGCAGCCGACGTGCCAATCGCGGTATGAATGGAGACACGGCACCACGTTAAGAAGGGCACGATCATAAAGCCGCCCCCTGCGCCCACAATGGCAGCAACCGTTCCAATCCCCGTCCCCCAGGCAGTGAGCCCCAAGGGGGTGGGCAGGTCACGCGTTTTCGTTTGCTTTTTCGTGACGAAAATTTTCGTGGCCGACAAGGTCACAAAAATCGTAAAGATGAGCGCAATCCAGAACGTGGGCAAGGCCCCGGTGATCTGAGCGCCAAGGAGCCCCCCGAGAATAATCCCCGGCATCAAGGTGTAGAACGCTCTCCATTCGACTGCGCCGTGCTGGGCATGTGCTCGAAACGAGGACGCGGAGGTAAAGACGATGGTGCCCATGCTGGTTGCGAGTGCGATATGCACAATCGCCTCAGGCGGGAACTGTCCTGTCAGGCTCAGGAGCATCGTAAGGAAGGGGGTGAGGATCATCCCGCCACCTACGCCAAAGAGACCTGCCAGAAGCCCCGTAAACGCCCCCAGAAGGGGCAATGCCAGTAAAAGCGTCAAACTCATTGGGCACCTCAATACGGTTAGATGAGGTTGTCGACGATGTACGCAAAATCCGCAGCGTCGACGGGCGTAATCGAAAGACGGTTGCCTTTACGAAGAATCAGCATGGATTCAAGCGCTGGGTGCTCTCGGAGAACGGGAATCCCAACGACATCAAACTTACAGAGTCCTTCCACGTTGACCATGCACCAGCGCGGGTTCTCGGGAGAGCTTTTGGGATCGTAATATTCGCTCTCTGGATTGAATTGCGTATCGTCAGGATACGCTTCTGAGGCGATTTGTGCGAGGCCGACAATGCCGGGCTTGGGGCAACTGGAGTGATAAAAGAGGACGGCGTCGCCAGGCTTCATTTGGTCACGCATGAAGTTGCGAGCCTGATAGTTACGAATGCCCCACCAGGGTAATTGGTGGTTAGGGGCATTAATCACATCATCAATGGAACATTCCCCTGGTTCGGTCTTCATTAACCAAAAGCGTTCGCGGGTCTTCAGGTCTTGAGCAATGGCTTTTTTGTCCATTGGGTCCTCCAGAAAAGCAAAAGGGTGCCACCTCGCGTCAAGGGGCACCCGAATTCGGTCCTGTGACAGGCCGGGCTACGTTACCTGAACCGTAAGGTCAGGGCGGTCGGCGCCGGAGCGGAAACGGGTCGGACAATCGCGTGCCCGACAAGCACTATCGGCTCTCGAGAATACCAACCTAAGGTTCTTGTCATTGGTTCTAGGAACTTGGAGCCTCGGATGTATCCCGCCACAGGGTTAACTTCATTGTATCGCTAATGCGCTTCGAAAAGGCATCGCATTACAAAAATACGTCATACCTTAGGTATGGCAAAACAGGGTGCTCTTTCGGATGTCGTCCAACAACGTCTTTTGACAACGCATGATCAAGTCATCCAAGTCACGACCTAATTGTTGATCGGCTACCGAATTGGAAAGCGCCGTGGGACGGGATTCGAGCTCTGCCACTTGGGTTTTAAGCGCCTCAAGGCTTGCCATGAGTTCCGCCTCATGCGCGTCTTTTGCCTGAAGGGCCTCGTCGCGTGCCATGATCTCGAGTTCTAAATCGTCGAGCTGATCCTGGACGGTTTTTTCCTTCGCGTGGAAGCTTTCAATCGTTGCTTTTAAGGCAGTGATTTCATTTTCCAGGCGCTCTAACCCCACTTCTTTTTCCAAACTCTGTTCGGCTTCCTGATCCAGGGCTTCACGTAAGGAGCGCACCGTTTGTTCACGCTCAGCGAGTTGATGCTCCAGTGCTGCAAGGCGTTCTTGTGTCTGGCTTTCGGCTTGCGTTTGCCCCGAGAGCGCTTCTTGTAACTGGGCTAACTGCGAGGCTTGCACGTGGGTCGTGTTTTCCAACTCAGCAATGCGCGCTGCCTTTTGAGCCCCCGCATCACGGTCTTCCTTGAGCGTGGCATGTAAGAAGCTGACTTCAGCCTGAGCGCTTTCTAACGTCGCGCGTAAGGCTTCCATCGTTGCTTCGTGCTCTGCTTGCGTTGCTTGGGCGCTTTCATGCGCCGACTGCAGGCTCTGAGCGTCCAATTGGCTCATTTCTAACTGGGCTTCCAGATCAGCAATGCGTTCATCCTTACTATGAAGAACCGTTTCGTAGTGGGTGACGCTGTGCTTTAAGGCATCCGTTTCCGTCGTGAGCTTGAGGAAGTCGTTTTCCAACGTCGTCAAGGCTTCGGCTTGTTGCGTCGTGACTTGACGATGCTCTTCCAAGCTATGCTCTAAGTGAAGCGAGGCTTCATGCGCTTGGCGCAATTCGACTTCTAAGTCCGCAATGCGTGCGTCCTTGCCGGTCACCGTCTGGTTGCCGTCTTCGATCGTCTGCTTGAGCGTAAGGCTTTGGGCTTCGGCGCGCTCCAGCGTCGCTTCCAGTTCAGCAATGCGGTTGACCTTCTGAAGGGTTTCTTCTTGGGCGACTAAGGTTGCGTCTTCTTGGGCTTGAATCTGGTTCTTGGCCACTTGAAGGTCGTTGGTCAACGCTTCCAAACGTAAGACTTGCTCATCCGTGGTGCGCTGCAAAAGGTCCACGGATTGATGGAGCGTTTGTTCGGTTTCGGCTGCCAACGCTAACGCAGCCTCTAAGTCGGCCAGCGTCGTGGTTTGTTGCGCAATGGTTTGGCTCTTCTCATTGAGGGCCACTTCGGAGTCCGCCAGCGCTTTTGCCTGCGCTTCTAACTGGCTCTGAAGCTGACGGGTTGCCTCGTCACGCTCAAGGAGGCGTTGCTCCAATTCAGTAATACGATTCGTCGCGTCATCCAAGGCTTGCGTGCTCGAATCGCGTTCATGATTTAAAGCATGGACGCGTTGCGCTTCTTGGCTAAGCGAGGCTTGAACAGTGCGCAACTCTTCGCGCAAGGTTGAAAGCGTTTCGTCACGATTTAAGAGTTCAAAGGTAGCCGTTTCGAGTTCAGAGGCTTGAGTTTGCCCCTTTTCTTCAGCCGCCTTGAGCGCTTCCTCTAAGGAGCGTAAGGCTTCCTGTTTTGCCGCTAACTCATTCGCGACAGACGCATGCTTGGCTTCGAGCTCTTCGTGACGCGTCATTAAGCCGACAAAGTCATCCTCTAACGAGATTAAGCGTTCATTGCGTTCACTTAAGTCCGCTTCCAAGCGCGAGAGGGTTTCGGACGCACGCGTGGCGGCTTCCGTTTCTTGCGTTAAGGCTTGACGAAGGTCCGTGAGGTCATTTTCACGAGCCTCAAGATCCGACTCCAGACTTTGGATCTGAAGATCTTTTTGCGTCCCTTCGAGGTTGGCGTGCTCTAAAGCGCTTTTGAGCTCAAGGCGTTCGGCTTCATTGGCTTGTGCTTGGACACTCTGCTTACGACTGTCGTAGGCGATGCCCAGCGCCACCATGGCAGCGATCTGGTCAGGGCTACTTAAACGACCGCTATCACGCATTTCTTGCATGCGTGATTCGATATCGGAGGCACAGGACTTCAACAAGTCTTCTTCGTCTTCGGAGACCGCGAGACGATAAGTTCGATTGAAGATTTTTAATTGAAGTTCAGGCATTTACTTCTCCGAGCGATGGCCGGCTTGGTTCAGTTCGTTCCAACGTTTGCGCAATTGCGCCAGTTCCCCGTCTTTACTCGCCAATTGGGCGGTTAAACGTTGGTTCTCACGCTTTTCGTTTTCTAAACGCGCAATGAGTCGTTCGACCATGGCGCGCAATTGCTGGATGCGTTGAAGATTGGTCATGAGCAGAGGTGTCGCAGGCGAGAAGGGTTATTGGGCTTTGGCGGGTTCACTCGAATCTGGCGTGAACGTTTTGATCGTGCCCAGAATCAAGGCGTCAGCCTGTTCTTCCGTGGGCATGGGATCCGATTCCCAGTAATCCACACGTCCTTCAGGCGTAAAGAACACCGTTAAACGACGTAATTGTTTTTCGCCACGCGTGGGCAAGTAGAAGTAGACGTAGTCCCAACGCGTCGGATGGAACTGGTCACGCAACATCGGCAACCCCAGAATGTACTGGACCTGCGCGACCGACATGCCCTGAGCGAGCTGGGCCACCATTTCGCTGGTAACTAAGTTACCCTGCGTCACCGGGGCGCGATACGGCTGCAAAAAGCCAGGCAAATAACGGCTGTAATCAGGACGATCAAGGTTGGATTGTGTCGAACAACCCGTCAGACCCAAAAGGGCGGTCGTCCCTAACGTAAAAAGAATGGTTTTGACTTGCATAGTGGTCTCAGTGAGATTGTGGGTGCACATTATGCTCCGACCCTTTATCATAATAAGGATATTCAACTTTTGAAAGACGGAGCAACGAGAGCGTTATGTCTGAAAGTAAAACAATGGAGTTAAAGAGCGCCGGTTTGAAGGCGACGACTCCCCGACTCAAGATTCTTGAGTTATTCCAAAAACGAGCTCAGGCTGGCCAGGGTCGCCACCTTTCGGCCGAAGATGTCTATAAGGCATTGGTCGAAGAAGGTGTGGACATCGGTTTAGCTACAGTCTACCGCGTCTTATCGCAATTTGAACACGCTGGCTTAGTTGTTCGCCATCATTTTGAACCCGAACGTGCCACGTATGAGCTGGAAGACAATGGCCACCACGACCATATTGTGTGTTTGTCTTGCAATGAACTCATCGAGTTCGTTGATCCAGAAATCGAAGCGGCACAACGCTTAATTGCTAAGCGTTACGGCTACGAATTGTGCGATCACTCGATGGTGCTCTATGGGCTTTGCCCGGAGTGCCGAAAGAAAGAGCACGCACCTGACTAAGGTGAAAAAAATAAAAAGACCATGTCGTCGATTCCCTTCCGATGACATGGTCTTTTTGCTTCTTGGGTGGTTTGTTTTACGAATTTAGCGCAAAACGTCTTTTTTGTAGGCGAGCAAGCAAAGTAGCTTGTTTTTCATCTTTAAAAGGTGACGATGACCATAAAGCCAATAGTTAATGACGCGATTGGCAGGGGGAGTCTTCTCTTGGGTGTTGCTGATCCCTTCGTCATTGTCAATAACCAGAGCGCAATTTAAGGTCCAAGCCGTAAAGATTTTGTGTAAGGGGCTTGGGTGGAAGAATAAGAGGTCGTCCACGGGCGCAATGATTGGCGAGGAGTGTTCGATCAAGTATTGAGCCACATCTCGGTGGATGAAATACCCCATGGTCCCTCCAATTTGATCCGCCGTAATTTGCATCAACTTTTGCTCGCCAGGTAGACCAGGTAACGGAAGGACCGTTCGCTTTCGATACACCTCATGCTTATTTTTATAGCGTGCAGCCTGAATGAGTTTTACGCCCTCTGGAATCCAATCGGTATTCGTGAGGTAGGGGCGAGGATCAACATTAAATTTGATGTCATCCTCTTGAATAAATGCCCATTCTTCAGTGCTTTCTACGAGGCGTTTCCATGCGTTGACATGGCTAAAGTAACAGCCGATTTGACCGAAGGTTAGATCTTTTAACCAAAAGCGACGATTTTTGGCGCCGACTTGGGCCTTTTTAAGAGCCTCAGGCGGGAGGTCGCGTCCGTATACAGCGGGGAGGCGTTCGAAGGAGAGACCGTATTGACCTAACTCTTGCTCCATGGCCTTTAAGCGCTCGGAATCACGGTCTAGATTGACAACAAAGTGCAACATGGATAGTAGAGAAGGAAGGTTAATTCCCGTAATTTAATTCTTAAATTCTTAGACAAGTCTACCAATTGCCCGAGGAATTGGGGAGGCTTTATTGCACTTGTTCGTTAATGGTTGATTAAAAATGTAAGGGGGTATGGCGTGTTGCGCGAGAGGAGTCCTCCCTCTATAACGCATAGTGTTGGAGAGTGGCTGTTTACTGGGAAGCGGATGGTTAGAGATAGGACTATGAAAACAAAAAAGCTCGAGGACTTTCGTCTTCGAGCTTTTATGAATTCTGGTGCGCGATACTGGTTTCGAACCAGTGACCCCTGCCGTGTGAAGGCAGTGCTCTACCACTGAGCTAACCGCGCTTAGAGGATGAATTTTACAGTAAAACGAACCGCCCGCAAGTGCTTGAAGGTCGAATACCATAAATTGGCTATCTTTAGTCTTGAGCGGGGCGTTTGCCTAAAGCGACTTCACAGCCTAAATTGGCTAAAGCATCCGCCTTTTCGTTTCCTGGATCGCCAGCATGCCCCTTCACCCAGCGCCATTCGATCTCAAATTGTTGGGTTAATTCGTCGAGCGTTTGCCAAAGATCCGCATTTTTAACGGGCTTCTTGTCACTGGTTTTCCAGTGATTGCGGCGCCAATTATGAATCCACGTGGTAATCCCGTTTTTCACATAGCTACTATCCGTGTGAATGATGATGGGCACTGGGCGATTGACTTTGCCAAGTGCCGAAATCACGGCTTGTAATTCCATGCGGTTATTGGTGGTGGGATTTTCCCCTGAGTAGAGCTCTCGAGTGTGACGTCCAAAGACCATATAGGCCCCCCAGCCACCCGGCCCAGGATTGCCTTTACAAGCGCCGTCCGTCCAAATTTCTAAAGTGGTTTGTGTCATGAGTTTGTCGATTCAGAAGAGTGACGGGATGCGAGATCGTTGCCGTCTTGTTGGGGGAGCCCAATTTGGGGGCGTGTACCCAACAGGGTTTCGGGGAATTGGAAAGAAAAGCGTCCAACGGCTTTGGGCCCTGGGCGACGTTTAACAGCCGAGAGCACAATTAAGTTGGCGGCGTGGGGCCACCAACGGTCTCCTGCCTTGTCGATCCAGCGCCAGCGCTGAAAATGCGAGTGACGAGTCAAGGGCGGAGCATAAACGCCGAAGTGACCTACGTCAATGTCCATGCCCAATAAGGTGAGCCAATCTTTTAATCGGTAAAGCGCTAAGGGGCGGGCTTTAGAGGGCAGGTAGGGTGAGAGCCCAACCGTGACGAGCTGTTGACGCGCCCACCAAAGGCTAAAGGGATTGAAGGCCGTTAAGACTAAGCGTCCTTCGGGCTCCAACACACGCACCGCTTCACGAAGGGCATGTTGGGGAGAGTTGGCCATATCTAGCGTGTGGGGTAAAACCACCAGTTGAGCGCATTCGTCTTCAAAGGGAAGTGCCTCGGGCTCAGCTAAGAGCCCTAGAAGTTCCGCGTCGCCGGATAAGCGTTTAGCGTTGGCTTCGTTTGTGGTGGTGACAAAACGGGCTTGCATGCGATTTTCCCGCAGGGCGGGGATCTCAGGGTGTCCGATTTGCAGAGCCATCGGGCCAAAGCAGTTCATGACGAGTCGGTCTAAACATTGAGACTCCCAGTCAAGCAGGGCCTGGCCGGGGGGCGAATCAATAAAGCGCTCAAAGGAGAGGGACATAGTCAAAAACCTCGTTGAATCACACGGCAGTGCGAACAGGAAAATTGTTGCTTAGTATGGCAAACGCAAAAGACTTCATTTTAAAGGGAGGTGACTTGATAGAATGTGACATTCAAGAACCTCAAATTTCCTCACCATTTTCGATGACTTTCCAACGCCTCAGCTTACTTTTTTCTGCGACCTGTGTCGCGCTGTTCGGTCAAGGACTCCTCACGAGTTCGGCCGTCTTCGCCGAAACCCCGTCTGAGGCAACGCTGCCAGCGATGGTGGCCGACGACAGTCCCGCTGCAGACTATCTGGAACCCTTAGCCGCACCGTCGGATGTTTGGGAGCGTATTCGTCGCGGGTTTGAAATGCCCGTTTTGCAAAATGTGCTCGTGGACAAATGGGTGCGTCACTATACCAAAGACCCCAACTATTTAAACCGTATGTTTAATCGGTCGGGGAAATATCTCTATCACATTATCGAAGAAGTGGAAGCCCGTGGGATGCCCACGGAATTGGCGCTCCTTCCGTTTGTGGAAAGTGCCTTCCAGCCAGAAGCCCTTTCGCATGCGAAAGCCGCTGGCCTTTGGCAGTTTATGCCCGCCACGGGGAAAGTGTATTCCTTAGAGCAAAATCTTTGGCATGACGAGCGTCGTGACGTGATGGAAAGTACGCGTGCGGCACTGGATTATTTCCAGTATTTGCATGGTCTGTTCCATGACTGGCAGTTGGCCTTAGCGGCGTACAACTGGGGTGAGGGGAGTGTTCAACGAGCGATTCGTCGCGCCAAGAGCGCTCGTCGCCCGACGGACTATAGTCATTTGAAGATGCCGCGTGAGACCGCCAACTACGTTCCCAAACTCGAGGCGATTAAGCGTATCGTGGCGGATCCGAAGCGCTATGGGATTGAGTTGCCTGACGTAGGCAACGAGCCCTTCTTCGTTACGGTTTCTAAGCCCCGTGATATCGACACGGAAACGGCCGCGAAGCTCGCCGATATGCCGTTGGCCGACTTTAAAAAGCTCAATCCCAGCTTTAAGTTGCCAGTGATTGTGGCCGCGCACAACAACAATATGCTCCTTCCTGCCGATAAGCTCGATGGGTTTGTGGATAGCCTCGCTAACTGGATGGAAACGGGGCAACCGTTGTCGCAGTGGCGCACCTACAAATTGAAGTCGGGTGAGACGCTCGCCTCGGTGGCCAAGCAATTTGACATGACCGAAGCGGAACTCTTGGAAGTCAACAAGATCCCGAAGGGCCGAAAGGTCTTAGCTAACTCCACCTTGTTGGTGAAGTCCCCCAATGATGAACACTACGACATTGGGGAAGACGAAGCCGATGCGCGTCTTCGTCTCTCGCCCCTTACAACGTGGCGTCGTGTGACCTATCGCGTCCGAAGTGGTGACACCTTAGGGCGTATTGCCCATCGTTGGCATATCTCGACGAAGTCCATCCGTAAGGACAACCGTTTGCGTGGTGACATGCTTCGCGTGGGGCAACGTCTCACGTTGACGGTGCCTCAGGTTGAGCGTATGCCGGTGGTGGCCGTGAAGAGCCGCACGGATTCGAAAAGTGCGGCTCAGATCTACGCCGTGCGAAAGGGCGATACGCTCTCTAGCATTGCTCGCCGTTATGGGGTGAGTGTGGCGGCGCTCAAGGAAGATAACCGCCTTCGCTCGAACGCTTTGAAGATTGGTCAACGCCTTCGTATCTACACGAAGGGGACGACGGCGCCGCATTTGAATTACCACGTGGTGGTCGCGGGCGATACCCTGTCGGGGATCGCGGCGAAATACCATACGACGGTGGTGCGCTTGAAGCGTGCGAATCATTTACGAGGGAACCAATTACGAATTGGCCAACGCCTCGAAATTCCGTCGGGCAGTGGTGCAGTGGTTGAGGTCGTTAAGGCGGTCGAACAGTCGGTGCCGGCGCCGAGCGCGGGGGATTATCGCGTCCAGAAGGGCGACAGCCTCTATTCCATCGGTCAAAAGTTTGGCGTATCGGTGACGAAACTCCGTGAAGTGAACGGCTTATCCAATAACCGTTTGCGCATTGGGCAGCGCTTAGTGATTCCGGCAACGGCAAAGGTCCATCCGAAGCAAAGCGTTTCGTCGACCGTGGCGACGCAAACGCGCTATCGTGTGCGAAAAGGCGATTCGCTTTATGTGATCGCACGCCGTTTCGGGGTTTCAGTCTCGAGCTTAAAGAAACTGAACCATTTAAAGAGCAATAATTTAAAAATTGGTCAAACTTTACGCATAAAGTAAGACGTGAACTTGATCTGAACGTAAACGAGGTCACGCGTCCGTCTTTGGCGCGTACCGCTTACGTGAACGTTCCCCATTTCTATCGATTGATAAAAGGATGAAAACCATGGGTTTTTTAGCTGGTAAGAAGATTTTGATCACGGGCGTGATCTCCAACCGATCCATCGCTTACGGGATCGCTAAGGCTTGCCACCGTGAAGGCGCTGAACTGGCCTTTAGTTTCGCTAACGAGCGTTACGAAGACCGTATTAAGGGGTTTGCTGCGGAATTTGGTAGCAACTTGGTCTTCAACATGGACGTCAGCAGCGATGAAGCCATTCAGAAGACGGCCGATGCCTTACAGGAAGCCTGGGGCGGTTTAGACGGCTTTGTGCATTCCATCGGTTTTGCCCCGCGTGAAGCCATTGCAGGCGACTTCTTAGAAGGGATTTCCCGTGAAGCGTTTGCTACCGCCATGGATATTTCCGCCTACTCCTATCCTGCGTTAGCCAAGGCGTTTTTACCCTTGATGAAGGGGCGTAAGGCCGCTGCCTTGTCGTTAACCTACTTAGGTAGCCAGCGCGTCATCCCCAACTACAACACCATGGGGGTGGCCAAGGCAGCTCTCGAAGCCTCCACCCGCTACATGGCAGCGAGCTTAGGGGCGGAAGGGATTCGTGCGAATGCTATTTCGGCCGGTCCCATCAAGACCTTGGCTGCCTCGGGTATTCAGGGCTTCAACAAGTTGCTTCACACGATGGAAACCTCTGCCCCCTTGGGTCGTACGGTCACCACGGATGAAGTGGGTAATGCCGCTGCCTTCTTGCTCTCTGACTTAGCAAGCGGGATCACGGGTGATATTCTGTACGTAGACGCTGGCTTCCACGTGACGGGCGTCGCCGAAATCGAACAGTAACCCTACTTGTGGCACTCTAGAAGAGAAAAGGGCGATTCGATTCCGCCCTTTTTTCTTCTGCTACACAGGCCCCTTATGGACTTAAAGTTTCAAAATACCGCGGTTTTCGTTAAACCGAGCTCGGATGACGTCGACGCGCTGGAGCGCTTGGTTGCGCTTCTGGAAAAAACGGGCACGACGATTTGGCTCTGTGAACGTAGCGCTGCGCTTCTCCAAGAATGCGGTCGTGATGTTCAGGGTTATACCCGCCAGCATTTAGGGCAACACTGTGATTTAGCAGTGGTGCTCGGTGGCGACGGGACGATGCTGGGTGTCTCGCGCGATTTGGCGGACTACAACCTCCCTGTGATTGGTATTAATGCCGGCCGCTTAGGGTTCATTACCGACATGGTGGTGGAAACGATGGAGACGGTTTTGCCCCCGATGATGAAGGGGCATTACCAGAAAGACACCCGTTACTTACTGGAGGGTGAAGTCCTTCGTGAGGGAGACGTGGTTTACCGTCATGTCGCCGTGAACGACGTTGGGATTTCCAATGGTCGCGTTGGGGGCGTTGTGGAAATTCTCACGCTCGTGGATGGACGCCCCATGTCGTGCCAGCTCGCGGACGGTTTAATTTGTTCGAGCACGACGGGTTCAACGGCGTACGCTTTAGCCGCTGGGGGTCCGATTTTGTCGCCCTCTTTGGATGGGCTTTGTTTGGCGCCGGTGGCCGCTCACACGTTATCTAATCGCCCCATTGTGTTACCGGGAAACGCCGTCATTGACATGAAGTTAATGGATGCGCGTGAGGCTGTAGCCTTCTGGGATATGCAAGAATTTTTTGATGTGCGGCCTGGCGACGTGCTTCGTATTCGTCGAAGCCATAAGGCGATGCGATTGCTCCACCCTGAAGGGTGGGACTATTTCGAACTGTTACGTCGAAAGCTCAATTGGAATTTCATGCCCGCCGCGCAATCGCACGGGGTTTGAGGCACGGTAGCCCTCTCGTCTATTTTTCATCGGAAGCTTGCTCATGCTGACTAGTTTAAGTTTGCGAAATTTTGTCATTGTTGAGGCGCTCAACCTGGATGTCCGTCAAGGCTTTACAGTTTTGACGGGGGAAACGGGGGCAGGGAAATCGATTTTGATCGATGCACTCTCGTTGGTTTTAGGGGGACGCGCCGATACGACAGTGATTAAAGAAGGGGCTGAGAAAACCGACATCAGTGCGGAATTTCAGTACACCCCAGCGGTGCGCGCTTGGCTCGCTGAGCAAGAACTCGATACGGAGGATGACACCCTCATGATTCGCCGTACGGTGGACGTGAAGGGGCGCTCTCGTGCGTGGCTCAATGGCTTGGCGGTGAGCGTTTCGCAATTGAAAGCCGTTGGCGAATTGCTCGTTGATGTGCACGGTCAGCATGCGCATCAATCCTTGTTGAAACCCGAAGCGCAGTTAGCCCTCTTAGACGATCATGCGCAAACGGGGGAAGCCTTGGCGGCAGTTGCCGTAGCCTATGAGGCTTGGCGCGAGGCTGGGCGTGCGCTAGAGGATGCCACCGCCAATGCAGAAGTGGTTGAAGCCAAGGCAGAACGACTTCGTTGGTTGATTGATGACTTATCAACGCTTTCTCCGAAAGCAGGCGAATGGGAAACCTTAAACGCGGAACACACGCGTTTAGCGCATGGTGTTTCCATCGCACAAGGTTTACATGACGGGGTTGAACTTCTCACAGAAGGGGAAGAAAACGCCTCGTCCATGATTGCGTCGGTGCAAACCAAACTCATGGACCTCTCGCGCTTTGATGAGCGTTTAGGGGCGATGGCTGAAACCTTGAATACGGCCTTGGAGCTCGTCGAAGAAACCGGTCACGATATTGCGCGCTACTTGGATCGCAATGATTTTGATGAAGAGCACTTTGAAAAGCTTGATCAACGTGTGTCGCTTTATTTTGAGATGGCTCGAAAGTTTCGAGTGGACCCCGAAGAACTTCATGCCCTTTGGCTTCGTAGCCAAGAAGAGCTCGATGAGTTAACGGCCACGAAGGACATTAAAGCCCTGGAGCGCGCCCTTCAGAAAGCCTTGGCGGTTTATGACGAGGCGGCCGCTACCTTGACCCAAGCGCGTCAAGCGGGGGCTAAAGCATTAAGTGAGGCCGTGACGCGAGAAATGCAAACGCTCGCGATGAAGGGTGCTCGCTTTGAAGTGGGGTTGGTGCGCAATGCGCCGTCACCACGCGGCTCCGAACACTGTGAATTTTTAGTGGCAGGCCACACGGGCGTTCAAGTACGTCCCTTGAGTAAAGTGGCTTCGGGTGGGGAATTGGCCCGTATTAGCTTAGCGATCGCCGTGATTACGGCACGTGCCACACCGGTTCCGACGTTGATTTTTGACGAAGTCGACAGTGGGATTGGTGGAGCGGTCGCAGAAGTCGTAGGGAACCTTTTGCGTACCCTGGGTCAAGCGCGTCAGGTACTGTGTGTCACCCATCTTCCTCAGGTTGCGGCCTGTGGGAATCATCACTGGAAGGTCGAAAAGACAATGGCCGACGGTAAAACCGTCAGCCATTTAAATGTGTTAACGCCCGAGAAGCGCACGTGGGAAATTGCTCGTATGTTGACGGGGATCGAGATTACCCAGAATGCCTTGGATGTGGCCGACGAAATGCTGGCGCGTTAAGGTTGGCGTTTCGCGTTTTGTTCGCAGTCGTAGAGGCGGCAGTATTTATCAAAGGTATACCAGCAGTACATCTGCGAGGTCATTAAGCCTGTTTTGCCATCCAAGAAGCCTGCTTCCAGGATGTAGGCCTTGATAAAGGCGAAAAGCCCTTTAAACGGAATCATACCGAGACGGACACGTTTGCCGTTTCGGTATTTTTCTTCGGCCCAAGCTTGCGCATAGGATGCCATCTTGTCACGCCAGTGCTTGAAGTCTTTGTAGGTGTGATGCTCTAAATGCCCTTTGAGCGAACCGATGGGCGAGGGCGTGTCCATTTCCAAACGCTCGTGAACATCCCCGACCCAATGGGCTAGAGCCGGCTTATAGAGTCGAACGACGGTATCGGGACCCAAACTGCCATGGGACTGTTCCACACCAAATAAGCAATTCTTGCGTCGCAAGCGATAAACGGCGTGCTTGGGGTTCTTTAGCGTTTCACGAATCGAGGCAATAAGCGTCTCATTGAGAATCTCATCGGTATCGAGAAAGAGTAACCATTCACGCTTGACTAAGGATTGCGTGAAGTTTCGTTGCTCCCCAAAGCTGCCCGGCCACGCGTGGAAAACCCAACGCGCTTGATAGCGTTGGGCATACGCTTGGGAGTCGTCAGTGCTCCCCGAGTCCACTACAAGAATGTCATCGGTTAACGTACTGGCCGCACGAAGGGCGCGCTCAAAGAGTTCGCCCCCGTTTTTATTAATGAACGCGATGGTTAAGTTGTCGATCGTCATTCAGGCTTCACCATGGCTTTAATCGCCGTCGTGACTTCATCAATGGACGGCCAGCCCGCGTTGGCACTGCCCAGTACCACAGCGTCGGGATTCCAGGGGCCCGTGCGCTCAGGCGTCGTCACCCCCATCAAGGTGATCTGTTTAGCGCTCACCGAGGCCGCAACATGGCTAATGCCCGAGTCGTTCGCGATCACGACTTCGGCTAACTGGGCGAGCGCCGCGTAGTTTCCTAACGTCGTGGGAGGCAGAATCGTGGCATCGGGGCACGCGCGTTGATTGATGATTTCCTCATCAGGCGAGGGAAACACAATGGGCTCCACCCCTAAGCTTCGTAACACGGGGCACAGGGCATTGAAGTAAGCCCAGTGCTTGGTTTTCCCATGGTGAAGCCCTCGTGCCACCGGAGCGAGTAAAGCGAAACGTTTCGGGATCTGATGGCGTTCAATTAAATTGCGTGCGGCTGCTTCATGGCGAAGCATTAAGCGAAGACCCAAATGCGTCTGCGGTTTGTCATAAGCCGGGGTGCCGCCCCAGGCGACAATCGCGTCATAAACAACACGGAAAAAGCGTTCCACTTCATGCATGGGACCCGGTTCTTCTAACGGGGTCGTTAACAGGAAACGACGCATATCCGTCTTAAAGCCAGCGCTCTGAATGTTGCCCATACGGAAAAGTAAGGCCGAACTAAACGAGTTCGGGAACAAAATTCCCAACGGTTTCGGACCAACGTAGTTGGATAAGTAGCGAATGCGGGTAATGTCTTCTGTGACATGACCTTCGATGGGGTCAAAGCGATAGCCCGTTCCCGCAAATAAGTCTTCTGCCCAGCGCTTCCCGACGAGCATCGGGGTATAGCCACTATCTTCTAAAAGCTTTAACGCGGGCAACGTCATGCAGCAGTCGCCGACATGATTGGGAAGGCGACACAATACATTGGTCATAATCGTTCGTACATCAGAGAAATGATAAAAGTACTCCCATTTTATAGCCTTAGTCGGTATGATGAGCGGGCAACTTTTATTTTGATAGCTTATGTGGAAAAAACTCCCGATTTTCAGAAACCCTGCGCTCATGCGCTTGTTTAGTTATTTACCGCCTTACAAGTGGTACATCGTCGCCGCGATGGTCTCGATGGTGGTTAGTGGCGGGGCTTCGTCGCTGATCGCCTTAGTCCTAGGCAAGATGACGGACATGGGGTTTCACGACAAGAACCCTGACGCAATTTACTGGGCCCCTGTGGCGTTGATTGTGATTTCTGTCATTTATGGGGGCTCTCAATTCATGAGCTCTTACTGGCTGGTACGTGTCTCGCAATGGGTTTTGTTGGATTTACGAACCAAGATGTTCTCACGTGTGCTCTCCTGGGGCGAAGAGACCATCATGAAGTACCGCGTTGGTCAGGTGCAGTCCAAGTTCATCAATGAAGCCTCTAACGCGTTGGGGAGCGCCGCAAGCCTCTTGACCACGATTATTCGTGAAACCATTCAGGTCATTGGACTCATCATTGTGCTCTTTTGGCATAACTGGGAGTTGAGCGCGATTACGTTCTTGATTGCACCGTTACTTGCGTTAGTGCTTCGTTGGACGAATAAGCGCATTAAATCCATTACGCATCACCAACAAAAAATGTTTGGTCACTTGATTGGCACCATTCAAGAGGCTTATCAAGGGGAGCGTGTGGTCAAAATCTATAACGGTTTAGAGTACGAAACTCAACGCTTTGCCAAGGTCAATGAAACCCTTCGTGATTTGAGCTTTAAGGGTCAAAAGGTGGGGGCAGCGGCCACCCCGTTGACGCAGTTGATCACGATGAGTGGTGTGGCTGTTGTAATTGTGGTCGCGTTAATGCAAGCACAAGCTGGGGAATTGACGATCGGTCAATTCACCACCTTCTTGGCGGCACTCTTATTGCTTCAGTCGCCCATTAAGCGTTTGTCGGGGCTCAACGGTACGATGGCGAGCATGACGGCTGCGTCCGAAAGCTTGTTTGAATTTATCGACATGCCGATTGAAGCGGACCCAGGCAATAAGACGCTCCCTGAAAAGGTGAAGGGGGAAATCGTCTTTAAGGACGTTTGCCTCAAGTACCCCGGTGCTGACGACTTTGCTCTGAAGAACTTTAATTTGACGATTCGCCCCGGTGAAATGGTGGCCTTGGTGGGGAGCTCGGGTTCGGGTAAATCGACCCTGGTGAACTTAATCCCGCACTTCTGGAAAGCCACCTCGGGTGAAATCACGATCGATGGCGTGTCGTTAAATGAAGTGCAGTTAAAGAGCCTTCGCTCCAAGATTGCTTTGGTCAGTCAAGAAGTCGTGATCTTTGATGACACCATTCGTAATAACATCGCTTATGGTCAGCGAGATACCGCTACGACCGAACAAATTGAGTCGGCAGTGGAAGCCGCGGCGTTAACGGACTTGATTGAGCGTTTGCCGAACGGGTTAGACACGCCCGTTGGGGCGGCTGGCAGTCAACTCTCTGGCGGTCAACGTCAACGTATTTCGATTGCTCGCGCGTTCTTGAAGGATGCGCCAATTTTGCTCTTAGATGAAGCGACGAGTGCCTTGGATACGGAAAGTGAAAAGCATATCCAAGGGTCGTTGGATCGCTTGATGCATGGGCGTACCGCGATCGTGGTGGCGCACCGCTTGTCGACGATTCAGCATGCGGATCGCATCGTTGTGATGAAGCATGGTGAAATTCAAGAAATCGGGACCCATGATGACCTCTTAGCCAAGGGCGGGCTCTATGCTCACCTTTATTCGTTGCAGTTCGCGGATATGCGCAAGAAAGTGCAAGAGGATGCCGTAACGATTAACTAAGGGCAATAAGCCCAGAGAAGACGCAACGCTCGACTTTGACACAAAGGGGCGTTGCGTTTTTTTACGCCTACTTTGGGGGAGGGGAGTTTGAAAACGCCTCAAATCCCGCTACTATGTAGGGAAGCACAATCTTGTGTGACTTAAGGAAAGGACATGGCAGTTAGTGTATTTGATTTGTTTCGCGTCGGGATTGGCCCCTCGTCGTCGCATACCGTGGGCCCAATGCGTGCCGCGTTAATGTTTTTAGAGACGATTCGCGACAATCAAACACTGGAAAAGGCTGACCATGCGCGTGTGCTCCTCATGGGGAGTCTGGCCGCAACGGGGCGTGGGCACGGCACTGATAATGCGTGCTTGTTGGGGCTCTTGGGTGAAACGCCCGCTGGCGTTGACCCCGATGCTGTGCCTCAACTCGTAGCTGACGTGACGCAAACGAAAACGCTAAAGCTTGGCGGTACGCACCCAGTGCAGTTTGATCCTGAGGTGGATATTGATTTTCAACCGTCTCGCGTGCCGATTTATCACACCAACGCTCTGGAGTTTTCCATTTGGCGTGAGGGGCATGAACTGTACAAACGCCGCTACTACTCGGTAGGGGGTGGCTTTGTGGTGCCCGCAGAAGAACATAACCCGGAGCATCCAGAAGCTCAAAGCGTAGCGGAAAAGAAAGCCCCGTTGCCGTATGACTTTAAGAGTGGTGAAGGGTTGCTTGCGCTCGCGAAGCGCGAGGGTAAATCCATTGCCGAGTTAGTGCGCGCTAACGAAGAAGCGACGCGCACCCCTGAAGCCGTCGACGCAGAACTCGATGCCATTTGGGGCGTGATGGAAGCCTGTATTGCACGAGGTTTTCGTGTGCGCACACCGCTCCCTGGTCCCTTGCGCGTAGCCCGTCGAGCCGCCACCTTGAAGGATGCGCTCGAAGCGCAAAGTAACGACCCCTTAATTGTTTTGGACTGGGTCAATGCCTATGCCATCGCCGTATCGGAAGAAAATGCTGCGGGAGGTCGCGTGGTGACCTCGCCCACGAATGGGGCAGCTGGCATTGTGCCCGCGGTGATTCAGTACTACCTCAACCATGTGCCTAATGCCAAGCGTGAAGCCGTCCGAGAATTTTTACTCACGGCGGGTGCGATTGGGTCGCTCTTTAAAGAAAACGCATCGATTTCCGGGGCGGAAGTTGGTTGCCAAGGTGAGGTTGGGGTGGCCTGTTCGATGGCGGCGGGCGGCTTGACCGCTGTCTTAGGTGGAACGCCAGAACAAATTGAAAATGCTGCTGAAATCGCGATGGAGCACCATTTAGGGCTCACATGCGATCCGATCGCCGGACAAGTGCAGATTCCTTGTATTGAACGTAACGCCATTGGGGCCGTTAAAGCCATTGCGGCGACGCGTATGGCCTTGCGTGGCAATGGTGAACATTACGTGAGCCTCGACGAGGTGATGGAAACCATGCTTCGTACGGGGCGTGACATGCAAAGTAAATATAAAGAAACGAGTCTGGGTGGCTTAGCGGTTTGTGTTGTGAACTGCTAACGAAGTCAAACTCATAACGGTTACGTTTTGGGGAATCCCAAAACGACAAAGGGGGTGACGGAATCGTCGCCCCCTTTTATGTTGGAATGGGGCGTATGGCCCTTTCGTGATTATTGATTTGTTTCTGGGTGAATCGATAAAACATTCATTAATGCTTTGACAATGTCATTTGTATCGATTTCATTAATGTCATGACCGTGAAAGATGTTGATGATGTTATTGCCAAGTACCCCCCAGCGTTCTACAGGAGTCTTCCCAAATAGTGTGACTCCAGGTTTGTTAAGCGAGCCCGCAATATGTGCGGCTCCGCCATCCCCCAGTAAGAAGCAATCAATTTGCGTAAGGGATTTGATGAAGCTTTCCAGGGTAGGGGTTTTTAAAAAAGTTACATCAATGTCTTTAGGGCAAGCTTCTAAAAAATGTTCTCTTGCCTCATTGGAATCATCTGGGAGAGATACTATGAGGGAGAAAGTGCCCCCTTTGTTGATTAATTCCTCAAGGATTTCTCTTGTTTTCGCATAGGTAAGAGTGCACGATTTTCGATTATTGATGAAGCTTAAATATAAAGCTGGTTTGTGGTTTGTTGGTGGTTTAGAGCCTTTAAGCAACTTAGGGTATGTGCTTTGAGGAATCTCTGTTAGAGAGCTATCAAGCAACCTTAAGTTGTTAAGCGCAATGTGCTGGGATAAGTCTTCTTCAATAATTTTGTCCTTTTCTCGTGTTTTAGAAAAAAGTTGGCCAACGAATTTCGACTTTTGATTGAAAGTGAGCGTGCACCGTGCGTTAAGGAGCCATAAGAAGAATCGATCCATTTTGCCTAAACCAGGAAGTCCAGCTAAAGCAATGGTAGGACGACCGTGACGCGACCAGAGAGTGAGGACAGTGATAATTGCATTAAGGTACTTGTTTTTGCACCAGCGATCAAAACGAATGATTTCTGCTGTAGGGTCGTACAAGCGGACAATGCGTTCGTTGAGTCGTGATACGCAGTAAATCATCTTTTGAGGATAGTCGTTATCGTGGTGAGTATGCGCCTTGTATAACTCACACATCGGCACGGTAGCAGATAAAAAGTCCCCTAACCCGTTGCGCCGATATACGAGAACGTAACCTTTTTGTTTTTTTGCTTGTTTAATGGGCATAGCAGTAGAGTGAGACCTTAGGTGTGTTGATCGAGTGGCGTATCGGTCAAATATACTATGTTAAGAAACGTTCTAGGTACCAACGAATGGTGCTTTCTAGCCCACGCTCAAAGTCCACCTGAGGCTTCCACCCCAGCGTGGTTTTGATTTTGGTGGCATCCAACGCGTAACGCACATCGTGCCCAGGACGATCTTCTACATAGGTAATTAACGTTTTGTATGAGGAGTGTGTGGGGCTGGGCGCTAAGCGATCTAATACCTCACACAGGGCTTCCACAAACGCTTGATTAGAGATTTCGTTGGTGGCACCCACGTTATAGCATTCGCCTGGTACCCCTTTTTGAAGGGCGAGGGTAATCGCGTTAACAAAGTCCTCCACATGAATCCAGTCGCGCGTCTGTTGACCGTTACCGTACAAGGTCAAGGGACGGTGATGAAGCGCTTGTTGGAGCATATAGGGTAAGAGCTTCTCGGGGTACTGTCTCGGTCCATAGTTATTGGTGCACCGAATCGTAATCACCGGAAGCCCATAGGTGCGGAAAAAGGCCTGACCTAAATGGTCGGCTGAGGCTTTGCTCGCAGAGTAGGGGCTGCTTGGCGCAAAGGGCGTTTCCTCGTCGCTCGGGGGTGCCTCGCGGTCTAAGGACCCGTAAACCTCATCCGTGGAAATGTTGATAAAGCGAAAACTTTCCTTTTTCTCGGGGTGCTGCGTGAGGTAGCGTTTCGTTACGGTTAAGAGCGCCGCTGTACCTTTGACATTCGTTTCCACAAAACGAAGGGGATCCGAAATAGAACGGTCCACGTGACTTTCTGCCGCAAAATGCACGAGCCCTGTGGGCTGATACGTCTGAAAGAGTTCTTCTAAGAGAAGCGTATCCGTGATATTGCCTTCAACAAAGGTGAAGTCCTCGCGGTCCCAGACCGCCGTTAAGTTGTCTTTGTGACCCGCATAGGTCAGCGCATCCAAGACCAGCACGGGGCCCTGGTTGGCTAAGAGGGTATTGACGACAAAATTCGAGCCAATAAAGCCCGCAGCACCAGTCACGAAGAGCATGAGTTTTGGATTTGAGAAAAGGACACGAAGGGTATAGCACGGAATCCTACTACAATATGCTCTAAACAGTGTGGCAACGCGGGTTGCGAGCACAAAGGATTTAAAAGAGTGGAAAAGTTTTTAATCAATGCGGGATTGCGTGAGACACGTGTCGCCGGTCTCCACGACGATTTTCTAGAAGAGTATTGGGTTGAGCAAGAAGTCAATCGCGGTCTCACTGGGAATGTTTACTTGGGGCGTGTCACGCGAGTACTCCCGGGTATGCAAAGTGCGTTTGTGGATATTGGGCTTGAGCGTACCGCGTATTTGCACGTTTCCATGGTGCGTCAGCCAAAGGGCGAGAAAAAGCGTCTTCCAATTGAGGAAGTGATTCATCAAGGGCAGACCTTAATTGTTCAGGTGATCAAGGATCCCGTGGGGACGAAGGGGGCGCGTTTGAGCATGCTCATTTCGCTCCCTGGGCGCAATTTGGTGTATCTCCCTTACGAAGACCATATTGGCGTGTCGCAACGCATTGCCGACCCCGCTCAGCGTGATGCGCTTCGTGCCACGATTGCTGCTTTGCGTCCAGAGGACGACAAGGGTGGTTACATCGTTCGCACGTGCGGAACTGTGGTTCGTGAAGCCGATTTTTGCTTTGACATGCAATATTTGCGCCGTCGTTGGGCGGATATTTTGGCCGCGCCCACGAAGCGTCGTGCCCCCGCGCTCCTTTACACCGAACCCACGCTCGAAGAGCGACTGCTGCGCGATCGCGTAAGTGAAGCGACGGAAGCGGTGATTGTCGACTCTTTAGTGGGCTTTGAGCGACTCACGGGCTTTGCGAAAAAGTACATGCCCGATGTGCTCGATCGCATCGTGCGCTATGAAGGTAAAGAAAGCTTGTTTGCTCACTACGACATTGCTAAACGCGTGGATAAAGCCTTGGAGCGTCGTGTGGGTTTGCCCAGTGGCGGCTACCTCGTCATTGATCAAACCGAAGCCATGACTACGGTGGATGTGAACACCGGGGCTTTTGTGGGGCGACATGACTTCCAAGATACGGTCTTAAAGACTAACGTTGAAGCGGCCCGCGCTATTGCGCGCCAAATGCGCTTACGCAATTTGGGTGGCATCGTCATTGTGGACTTCATCGACATGGAAGCCGAAGACGGCCGTCGTAAGGTACTGGCTGCTTTACGTGATGCGGTGGCCTTAGACCGTAATGTGGTGACCGTGAGTGACTTCACGGAACTGGGGCTGGTGGAATTAACTCGAAAGCGCACACGTGATTCGCTCTCGAGTGTTCTCTGTGAACCCTGCCCGCTGTGTGAGGGGCGTGGCATGATTTTGACGGCGCGCTCAGTGGTTTATGCACTCCTTCGAGAACTGGGGGAACGTTGCAAAACCCACCCCGAGGTGACGAGCTTTGACGTGACGGTGGCCCCGAGTGTGGCAGACTTATTGGATAAGCACGAACGAAAAGCCGTGGACTTATTTATGTCGCTCACCGGCAAGCGTCTTACCTGGAAGCCAGACGCGTCGATCGCACAAGATCACTACGACATCGTGATGAAGTAAAGGAACAAGAATGACTGTGGCGCCTACGTTTTATTGGTACGACTACGAAACTTTTGGTTTAAAACCCGGGCGCGATCGCCCAGCGCAGTTTGCTGGGGTTCGCTCGACGATGGATTTTGAACCCTTAGGCGAGGCCGATGTGTTGTATGACCGTCCGGCTCAAGACGTGCTCCCTTCGGTTGAGAGTTGTCTCATCACGGGGATTACCCCTCAAGAGTGCGAAGAAAAGGGGATGGTTGAAGCCGACTTTGCTCGCATGATTTTTGAGCGCTTAAATACCCCTAATACCGTGAGCGTGGGCTACAACACCATTGGCTTTGACGATAACGTCAATCGCTTCTTGTTCTGGCGCAATTTCCTTCCCCCCTACGACCATGTTTGGCGTAATGGCTGCTCCCGTTGGGATATCTATCCCTTAGTGGTAGCTCTCTGGGTTTTGCGTGGCGACAACGGCTCCTTGACGTGGACCTATGTGGAAGATGCGCGCTCGGGTAAAGTGCGCCCCGTCTTTAAGCTGGAAGTCTTAACGAAAACCAATGGGATTGGTCACCAGAAGGCGCATGATGCGTCGTCGGATGCGTACGCCACGATGGCGTTAGCGAAACACATTGCGACGACGGAACCTCGTTTGTGGCAGTGGGCCTTTAATCGCCGTGACAAAAAGAGTGTGATGGCGGAATTGGATAAGGGGCCAGCGCTCTGGATTTCGCCCAAGTTAGGGATCGCTAATCACTATCACGGTATCGTGGGGGTGATTGGGGCGGGTGCCACCCCCAATGAAGTGTTGTTATGGAATTTAAAAGAGGATCCTTCGCAACTCTTAACGCTTAGTCACGAAGAGATTCGCCAACGACTTCGTTCCCGTTCGGAATGTGAAGCCGCTGGGGTGACGCGTTTACCCATTACGAAGATTAAACTCAATGAGGCCCCCTTTATCTGTGGCACCTTAGGGGTGTTGAGTGCTGAGCGTGCGGTCGCGATGGGAACCAACCTTGACGTGGCGCGCGAACACTACCAACGCTTATTAGACGTGCGTGACCGCGTGGCGGATGTTATTCGTGAAGAGTGGGAAGCCAATAATGCCTTTGCGCCCGCAGAGAGTGCGGAAGAGGCGTTGTATGACGCGTTCTTGTCGAATGAGGACGCTAAATTGGCCGCCTGGGTCGCTAACCAAGATGCCGAACGCTTATTTGAAGCGGTGCGTGCAGGCAAGGTTAATTTTGACGACGAGCGCTTAACGGCCATGCTCCCTCGCTACTTGGCGCGCAATTGGCCGGAACACCTGTCTGATGAAGAGCGTGCTCAGTGGATGCAATACTGCCGTGACACGTTAATTGAGTCGGGACGATTAAACCGCTTTAACGAAGAAATCGACGTTGCTCAGGAAAAGCTCTTTGAGATGGGGGACGACGATGGGAAAGATGAACTGATTGGTTCGCTCTACGAATGGGGCGAAAGGCTGAGTAATCAGATTGATTTTGCCTAAGGGGATTCAACTCGTAAGCCATGGTTTTAAGTGTTGAATCACGTACAATATAAAAGATTTTTTATTTAACTTATTTTGAGTGTGGAACGTTCAATGACCTCCGAGAAGGAAACTCCTGTCGCTCAGGTGACTAACTTTATTCGTACTCAGATCGAAGACGATCTCAAGACGGGTGCTGTTGAGCCCCGTTTGTGGTGCGGCCATCCCGCCCCGTATTCGGAACAGGCGGCCGGTCAAACGGATATGGCGAAGATCCGTACGCGTTTCCCGCCTGAACCCAATGGCTACTTGCACATTGGTCATGCCAAGAGCATTTGCTTGAATTTCTCCTTGGCGCGTGATTACGGTGGCGCTTGCCACATGCGCTTTGACGATACGAACCCTGAAAAAGAAAATCAGGAATACGTCGACGGCATTTTGGATAGCGTCTCGTGGTTGGGCTTTGATTGGAAGTTCGGCAACGATACGAACCTCTACTTTGCGAGCTCCTACTTTGATTGGATGTACTTGTTTGCTGAGCATTTGATCAAGGAAGGCTACGCCTACGTCGACGAACAGACGCCGGAGCAGATGCGCGAAATGCGTGGTACGTTGCGTGAGCCGGGGAAGAATTCCCCGTTCCGTGATCGTCCGGCCGAAGAAAGCTTGCGCTTATTCCGCGAAATGCGTGATGGCAAGCATCCGGAAGGCTCCATGGTGGTGCGTGCCAAGATTGACATGGCTAGCCCCAACATGAATTTGCGTGACCCGGCGATCTATCGCATTCGTTTCGCCGAACACCATGCAACGGGTAACAAGTGGTGCATCTATCCGATGTACACCTTTGCGCACCCGATTGAGGATACCCTCGAGAATATTACCCACTCGATTTGCACCTTGGAATTCGAAGACCAGCGTGCGTTCTACGATTGGGCCCTGGAACGTGTGGTGCCCGTTTTGCGTGCCCCGCAGTTTAAGGAAGCCTGTGACGTTTTAGAAGCGATGTTGGCAGGGCGTGATGATCGTGCTGAAACCTTCGTGCGTGCGGCGTTCGCGGCGCGCTCCAAGCTCGGCCATGCCGCTGAAGAAGTGGCCCTTCGCGATCGCTTTGCCTCGTGGGGCGAAACCCTGCCTGAGGTGCTCCCTGAAGCAGACGTCAAGGCAGTCTTAGAAACGATCCTCTCGGCGCCGACCCACTTTACGCCTTTAATGCAGGCGGCCTTAACGGTGGTTCGTCCGAACTTCTTCTTGCTTTCGCACCAGTACGAATTCAACCGTTTGAATTTGACCTATGTGGTAGTGAGTAAGCGTAAGCTCATCAACCTCGTTCAGGGTGGTTACGTCGACGGTTGGGATGATCCGCGTATGCCGACCATCGTGGGGTTGCGTCGCCGTGGCTACACCCCGGAAGCGCTTCAGACCTTTGCTGAACGCTGCGGGATCTCGAAGGTCTCGGGCGGTTGGATTGACTACTCGCTCTTAGAGCAGTGCTTACGTGAAGACTTAGAAGCCAAGGCTCATCGTCGCACGGCGGTGATGAAGCCCTTAAAGCTCATCATCGACAACTACCCTGAAGGTGAGAGCGAAACCTTGGTGGCCGACAACCATCCGCAGAAGCCTGAAATGGGCCAGCGTGATGTGAGCTTCTCGCGTGAACTCTGGATTGAAGAAACGGACTTCGCTGAAGTGCCGCCTAAGGGGTTCCGTCGCTTAACGGTGCCGGCTGACGGCTCGCCCGCTAAGCCCGTGCGCTTGCGCTATGGCTACGTGATCGTGCCCACCGGGTTCGATAAGGATGAAAATGGCAAGGTGATTGCGGTTCATGCGCAGTACCTCCCTGAGACCAAGTCGGGTACCGAAGGCTCGATGAGCGTGAAGACCAAGGCCACGATTCATTGGTTGGATGCCAAGACGGCTGTGCCCGCGGAATTGCGCGTTTACGACCGACTCTTTGCGGTGCCGCACCCGGACGAAGGGGAAGGGGATTACCTTGAGCGTTTGACCCCCAATTCGAAGACGGTGCTCTCGGGCTTTGTGGAGCCGATGGCGGCCCAGGCAGCGCCCGATACCAAGTTCCAGTTCGAACGCACGGGCTATTTTGTGACGGATCGTGTCGATCATACGTCTGAAAAGCCGGTCTTTAACTTAGCCGTTGGCTTGCGCGACAGCTGGGGTAAGTAAGCCTAAGCGAACCCGTCCACACGGAGCGACTCAACGCTTTGTTTCGTGTGGACGCGTGAAACCGCGTCGGGATTGCTGAGAAATTTTTCTCGACTGTGCTATTATTTTCTAGCCCAAAAGCATGAGGCTTCGGGGGAATCCTCCTAAGCTTTATGATTACTATGTGGCGTTTGGATAAATAGCGCTTGGTTTTCTGAGCCGTGACCTTTATCCAATCTGACCAAAAATCAAGATTTAAGTGAGGATCAAATCATGAAGAAGTTACTCGTTGTTGCTTGCGCTGCTATGTTCGCTGCTGGCGCTGCTCACGCTTACAAGGACGGCACCTACGAAGGTGAAGGCAAGGGTCGTGAATCCACGATTAAGGTTGCCGTGACCGTTGCTGACAGCAAGGTTGCTGACGTTAAGGTGCTCGCTCAGGGCGAAACCCCGATGATTTTCGCTGTGGCCGAACAGGGTCTCTTGCCTGAAATCATCAAGCACAACGGCACCGAAGGTGTTGACGTTGTCGGTGGCGCTTCCCTCTCCAGCAAGGGCATCATCGCTGCTGTGAACGACGCGCTCGCCAAGGCCCAGTAATCGGCTAGGTTAGTGTGCGCTTTGCGCAGATGACAAAAAGGGAGCTTCGGCTCCCTTTTTATTTAGGTTGAGCCTAACTAGAAAGGGAAAGGGATGA
The DNA here is from genome assembly GCA_020025955.1 of Sutterella sp. GTDB lineage: Bacteria > Pseudomonadota > Gammaproteobacteria > Burkholderiales > Burkholderiaceae_F > Sutterella. The sequence goes on along the minus strand of JAHHRF010000005.1, from coordinate 23,586 downwards.
AACAAGAACAAACGATTTGGCGCCATGGGCTGACGAGTGTTTTAGCGCTCGGTAGTTTGGCCCTGGGCGTGATGAGCCCTGCGTGGTCAATGGCGTCGAGCGCCTCGGTTGAGACGCCCACCGTCGAAGCGCCTCAAGCGAGTTACGCGGTGCATTGGAGCACCATGAACATGGGCACCTTTATTCAGGCGCAGCTCTATGTAGAAAAGCCTGAAGACGCGACGCGTTTTGTCGAGATTCTCGATCGTGGGATCGTGGACTACGACAACCTGTTCTCCGTTCATCATGCCTCCCCCTTACAAACGGTCAATGACAAAGCCGGTCAATGGGTCAAAGTGCCCGAAGAAGTGGCGCAGCTTACCCAACGCGCGCTCGACATCGCGCGCGAGAGTCATGGCGTTTTCCAACCCATGATTGGCCCGATTGTGAACGTCTGGAAAATTGGCTTTGGGGGCAAACAGGTCCCGTCTGACGAGGCCATTGCGAAGGCCGTCTCGTTGGTGGACGACTCCAAAGTCGACATCAAGAAAGAAGGCAAGGACTGGTGGATGCGTATTGCTCCGGGGCAAAGCATTGACTTGGGCGGTATCGCCAAAGGCTATATCGGTACAGCGTTGGCCGACAAACTCACGGCGGCGGGCTTAACCTCGGGCTTTTTGGACTTAGGCGGCAACGTCGTTTTGATTGGCACGAAACCCGCTAACGCCCCGTGGCGCGTGGGGCTACAAGTCCCCGATTCCACTCGCGGTGAGTATTTTGCTGTGGTGCAAGGCGCCAACGAAAGCTTAGTGACCTCAGGCGCCTATGAGCGCTTTATTGAAGTCGACGGTAAGCGTTATGCGCATATTCTGAGTGCTGTGACGGGGCGCCCTGTGCACTCTGAAGTGGCCTCCGTGACGATTCTCTCGCCTGACGGCACCTTTGCTGATGCCTGGTGTACAGCCCTTTTTGCCATGGGCTGGGAGGGGGCACTGCAGTGGTTGAAGGACCATCCTCAGGTGAAGGCGGTTTTAATGAAAACCGATATGAAAACGGTCGTTTTGACCGCACCTGCTGAGCCGTTCGTTCGCTTTGTGCGCGACGACCTCCACGTGACGGTTGTTAAGTAAGATACGTGCTAAACCCTTATCCCATCAGGGCTTTTCACGAAGAAAAAGGTCGGACTCGAGTCGACCTTTTTCGTTTTGTGAGGCTGAGGGCGTCGAGTGCACGTCGCTTCCTACCAAAGCACGCTCACAATCAGGTAAGCTTTGGGGGTTAAACAGAGGAGTCCAACATGGCGGAGCCACAATTTATTCATCTTCGAATGCACACGGAGTTTTCCGTCGACGACAGCATTATCCGTGTGGATGATGCGATTGGTCGAAGTCGAGAACTCGGGATGCCCGCCTTTGGCGTGACCGATAAGATGAATGTCTTTGGGGGCTTGCGCTTTTATACGCATGCCTTAAAAGCTGGGGTGAAACCCATCTTGGGGTGTGATATCCGTGTGCGCAATAAGAGCATCCCGGATAAGCCAGACTCCTTGGCCTTTTTCTGTATGAACCACCAAGGGTTCTTATCGTTAAGTGAACTCTTGACGCGTGCGTGGTTGGATCCCAATGACCAGTTTCACGGTCAGATTGACGAAGACTGGTTAACGGAACCGGGCGCCACGGAAGGGCTTATTGCGCTCACTGGGGGTCCCACGGGGAAAATCACGCGTTTGGTCGTCAATGACTTGGAACGCTTAGCCGAAGAGGCGGTCGACTTTTACGCCTCGTGCTTCCCTGGGCGCCTCTATCTTGAAGTGCAACGCAGTGGCCACGCCCATGACGAAGTGAATAATTACTTTGTCGCGCATATGGCCCAAAAAAAGGGCTTGCCCGTTGTGGCCACGCACCCGGTGCAGTTCTTGCACCCTGAGGATTTTGAAGCCCACGAAATTCGTTGCTGTATTGCCGGGGGCTATCGCATGAGCGACCCGCGTCGTGCGAAAAACGTGACCCCTGAACAGTATTTAAAGACGGAAGAAGAAATGTTGGCGTTGTTTGCTGACATTCCGTCGGCGCTCGCCAATAGCGTGGAAATTGCCAAGCGTTGCAATTTGGATGGGGTGCTCTCTAAGCCCCAATTACCTCACTTCCCGACGCCGGAAGGGATGAGCCTGGACGACTACATGGAGCACCTCTCCATTGAGGGGCTTGAAAAGCGTTTAGCGTTCTTGTACCCCGATGAGGCCGAGCGTGACGAAAAGCGTCCGCAATACATGACGCGCCTCCAGTACGAGCTCGATACCATCAAGAAGATGGAGTTCCCGGGGTACTTTCTTATCGTTCAGGACTTTATCAATTGGTCTAAGACCCATGGCGTGCCGGTGGGCCCAGGGCGAGGCTCGGGGGCTGGTTCCTTGGTGGCGTACAGCTTAGGGATTACGGACTTGGATCCGTTACGTTTTGACCTCCTTTTCGAACGTTTCTTGAACCCAGAGCGCGTCTCGATGCCTGACTTTGATATTGACTTTTGTCAGTACAATCGCGACCGCACGATTGAGTACGTGAAAGAGACCTATGGCGTGGAGGCTGTGAGTCAGATTGCGACCTTTGGGACCTTAGGGGCCAAGGCCGTATTGCGTGACGTCTGTCGTGTGCTGGATGTGCCCTTCGGGAAGGCGGATGCCCTCTCGAAACTCATCCCCATGGTGCCTGGGAAACCCTACACCTTGAAGTCGGCCATGGAAGAGCTTCCTGAATTTAAGGAAGCCATTGAGCGCGACCCTCAATACCAAGAGGTGTATGAAAAATCCTTGCCCTTAGAAGGCTTGACGCGAAACCTCGGGATGCATGCGGGGGGCGTGTTGATTGCGCCAGGGAAGCTCACCGATTTCTGTCCCCTCTATAACGCGGACGGGGCCCCTGAGAACACGGTGAGTCAATTTGACAAAAAAGACGTGGAAGAAGCGGGCCTGGTGAAGTTCGACTTCTTAGGGCTGACGACGCTCTCGATTTTGCAAAAGGCCAAAGAGTACGTGGACCTTTTGAATCCTGGCATGGACTTTTCGCTCGAGCGTATCCCAACGGATGATGCGGAGACCTACAAGACCTTCCAAGACGGGAATACCGCGGCGATTTTCCAGTTTGAATCCTCGGGCATGCGCTCGCAGCTTCAAAAAGCAAAACCTGACCGCCTGGAAGACTTGGTGGCCCTGAACGCGTTGTACCGTCCGGGTCCGATGGACCAGATCCCCAGCTTTATTGAACGTAAGTTTGGTCGCGAAAAGGTGGTCTATTTAGATCCTCGTATGGAGCCCGTTTTGGCGGAAACCTACGGGATTATGGTCTATCAGGAACAGGTGATGCGAGTCGCGCAGGTGGTGGCGGGCTATACCCTGGGGGGCGCAGACTTATTGCGTCGTGCCATGGGTAAGAAGCAAGTCGAAGAAATGCACCGTCAGCGTGAAATCTTCATCAAGGGTGCCGGCGAACGCAACGTGGAGCCGAAGGTGGCTAACGCCATCTTTGACTTGATGGAAAAGTTTGCGGGCTACGGCTTTAATAAGTCGCACGCGGCAGCCTACTCCTATGTGGCCTATCAGACGGCTTACATGAAGACGCACCATACTGCTGCCTTTATGGCGGCTAACCTTTGTATGGTGATGGATCAGTCGGACAAGATTAAATTGCTGATTGATGACACCGTGCGTAATGGCGTGACGGTGCTCCCGCCCGACATTAATCAGTCGGATTGGTACTTTACGCCCCAGGATACCCAGCACATTCGATTTGGGTTGGGGGGCATTAAAGGCATGGGGCACCAACAAGCGGAAGCCATCATGGCAGCACGAAAAGAGGGTGGTCCCTTCCTGGATATCTTTGACTTGACGGCACGCGTCTCGGGGCTCTCCTCGCGCGTCTTAGAAGGGTTGATTCGTGCAGGGTGCTTTGATTCGCTGGACAAGAATCGCGGGAAACTCTTTGGGAACGTCGCGCAAGCGATTACCGCGGGGCAAACCGTTGCCGCGAGCGTGGGTCAAGACTCTCTCTTTGGGGGCGACGAAGGCACGCCTGAGCGCATTGTGAGCTGGCGTCCTGCTCCTGCTTGGACCGAAAGCAAAAAACTCAAGGAAGAAAAAGCGGTACTGGGCCTTTGGATGAGTGGCCACATGTATGAGCTTTACCGTGAGGAATTAAAGGACTTCGGGGGTGTGAGCATTGCCTCGGTGAATGCTCAAGCGGAACGCGCTAGTGACACGAAGCGTCCGGCAACGGTGAAGTTTGCCGGGGTCGTCACTGATGTGCGGTCGATTCAGACCAAGCGCGGTTGGATGTTAGCGGTGATGCTCGATGACGGCACGGCCTCCACGGAAGTGACGCTCTTTAATGAGACCTACGACAAATACCGTCGTGATATCGCCGTTGACAGTGTGCTTTGTGTGACGGCTCAGATTCGCTATAACAAGGCCCGTGAACAATCCTCGATTTCCGTACAAAGCATTCTCACTTTAGACCGCTATCGCGCGGCACGCGCTCTCTGTTTGGACTTGGTGCTCGATGGTTCGGCGGACAAGGGGGACTTGGATGCCCTTCAGAAGAGTTTGCAAGCACACTCGGCGGGCTCTGGCATGGGGGTAGCCGTTCGTGTCACCGTGAAGCATGAACGCCTTCGCGGTGCGGTAACGCCCACGTTTGTGGTGAAAGACATTGAGGCACTAATGAGTGAACTCTTGGCAATTCCGACAGTATCGGATCTGCGCTTAACGTATTAAAAGCAAATGCCAAGCTTTTTACGTTGGCGTTAAGCCTTCACATAACTCATATTTAGCACTGTCTCTCCTTGAGTGAGAGCTCATTTAACTATTAATGTAAATTTATTTTGTCTTGAGGGAACTTGCCGTCAAGGGTTAAATAACACTATGTCCTCTTTTCTTTATTTGACGATTTCCTTAGATCGAACACCAGAGCGTTGGGAAGCGTTTTGTACTCGCTTCGTTCAAGAAATGGGGTTTGCCCCCCAGCGATTGAGTGCAGTTGATGGACTTGAGCTTTCAGAGCGTCGTTTGCAGGCGCTGCAATCTGTTGAAAGTTCCTCCATTGTGGCTCGTGAACTGTCTCGTGGTGAAATCGCTTGTTACCTGAGTCACTTAAAGGCCTGTGAAACACTGCTGGAGTCAGATAGTGAATGGGCTCTTGTTATGGAGGATGATGTCTTCTTTTTAGAAGGCGCTCGGGACTGGATGTCCAATCCAGACTGGATTCCTGAAGGCGTAGACATCGTTCAGGTGGCTTCTTATAAGCCAGAGGCTGAGGTATGTCAGGTTTTGTGCTCAACCTGTAAGCAGTTGAAGCAAGGTGGCGAATTGATTCAAATGATGGAGCCTGTGAGTTGGGGAACGCAAGCTTATTGGATTAATCGACGAGCAGCCCAAGCCTTGCTAGACTTGCCAGAGCCTTTAGTGGGCCCGATTGATCACGTCCTTTTCGATCAGACGTGGACCTATGCAAAAGCGTTAAATGTCTATACTCTCTCGCCTTTTGTTGCCTATCAGGACTTTGATTCCAGTAAGTCGCTCATTGAACAAGAACGTTGGGCTGGTAAGACGTTTGAGGCAAAGCGCCCCAGTTGGTGGGAGAGAAAAGTTGTAAAACGTTTCCGAAAGTACAAGACTTATCAAGCCTATAAGAGAGAAGCTCTTCATGATTAACGAGCAACGTATTGGTGTGGTTATCCCAGTCTATAACGTCGAACGTTATGTTGGTGAGATGATGCAGTCCTTGACAGCTCAATCGTATAAAAACTGGGTTGCGTGCATTGTTGACGATGGCTCATCGGATAAAACGCTTGAAGTGGTCCAGCGACATGCGCAGGCTGATTCACGCTTCATCGTATTGTCTCAATCTAACAGAGGTGTGAGCTCAGCACGCAATTGCGCACTGGAACACCTGTTAACGCAATGCGAAGTTGATTTCATCGCTTTTTTGGATGGTGACGATTATTTCTCGCCAGATATTTTTCAAAAAAGCATGGATGCCCAGGCAGAAGATCATGCCGATAGCGTGACGTTTGGATACTTGAGGTTTGGTAAAGATGGTGAGCATCAACCAGCATGGTGGCAAACAGAGCGTTTGACACTAAAAGACCAAGCGATCTATCAGTTTTATTGGGCTTTCAATGAAAGAAGTGGGAAATTTGTAGAGTTTTCCCAAAATCACAGTCACTTCTTGTGTAATAGGCTCTTTAAAGCCAACCTTTTCGACAACATTCGCTTTAGGCCAGACTTTTCCCTTGGAGAAGATCAAGACGTCTTATTAAGACTGTTGCTTCGTGTGAAGACGCAGGTTGTGATTCCTGATGTTGGACTTTATTATCGTCAACGAAAAAGTTCGGCCTGCTATGCTTCACGCAATCAGAGATATTTGCCAGAGCTGTACTGGGTCCTTAAATCGGTTTATACGGATTGTGAAAAAGACGGCGTTTTCTCAGACTGCTTAGTGTCAAAAATGTTGAGCTTTTTGAAGCATGGCTATATGGCTTGTGCTTCGGAATGCCATGGTAATGATGAAGCCATGAAAACGATTCATAAAGAGATCGAGTTTTTTACTCAAAGTCCAATCAAGGAAAATTTGAGCAAAAATCACAAAAAGTATCTTCGCTTTTTTTACTTCCCTCTTTTCCTCGTGCGCCTTTATGCACGCTATCGCCAGGCGCGAAAGGAAAAAAGAGAGCAAAAGAGTCTAAGCTATGCTCATTTGTTTGAATAATTGTTAAAAAACGGAAAAGCCCTTGTTGCAAACATTACGCAACAAGGGCTTTTATTTATGGGGTGGATGATGGGGCTCGAACCCACGACAACCGGAATCACAATCCGGGACTCTACCAACTGAGCTACATCCACCATAAATTCTTTACGGTGTATTCGGTGTGTATGGCCTGCCCGACAGGAATCGAACCTGTGACCGTCTGCTTAGAAGGCAGATGCTCTATCCAACTGAGCTACGGGCAGACTCGCTTTCGGGCTGAAACCTAATGGTCGGGGTGGAGAGATTCGAACTCCCGACATCCTGGTCCCAAACCAGGCGCGCTACCAGGCTACGCTACACCCCGAAGAGCGTTAATTGTACACCAATAGCGGGAAAAAGCAAGGGATAGGATAAACCACTTAGATTAGAGATTCTTGGCGTTAGAACCTCCGCCCAAAGGAGTCTCGATTGTACAATAATCCGTCAAAAATTCACTTTCACCTGCGAGGTAAATCATGAGTACGAAGAATGATCATTCCAATGATCCGTTACACGCTAAGAAAAAAGCGTGGTCTGGGCGATTCTCTGAACCGGTGGATGCTTTTGTGCTCCGTTACACCGCGAGTGTGGATTTTGATAAACGCATGGCGTTTGCTGATATTGAAGGCTCCGTTGCTCACGCAACGATGTTGGCTTCGGTGGGGGTTTTGTCGCAAGACGATTTAGAAGCCATCAAGTCGGGGATGGCGCAGATTCGCCAGGAAATCGAAGCGGGTACCTTTGAGTGGCAGTTAGAACTCGAAGATGTGCATTTGAATATTGAAGCCCGCTTAACCGCTTTGATTGGGGACGCGGGTAAGCGTCTTCATACGGGTCGTAGCCGAAACGACCAGGTGGCTACCGATGTGCGCTTATACGTTCGAAGCGAAATCGACGTTATTCTCAAGCGTTTAGAACATTTACAGGAAGTGATGGTGGCTCAGGCTAAGCGTTATTCTGACGTAATCATGCCGGGCTTTACCCATATGCAGGTGGCCCAACCGGTGTCTTTCGGTCACCACTTGTTGGCTTACGTGGAAATGTTTGAGCGTGACCGTGAGCGTTTGCTCGACTGCCGTGCACGCGTGAATCGCTCCCCCTTGGGCGCAGCCGCCTTAGCGGGGACCACTTATCCGATCGATCGAGAACTCTCGGCCTCTTTATTGGGCTTTGAAGGCGTTTGCCAGAATTCGTTGGATGCCGTCTCTGACCGCGATTTTGCGATTGAATTCTGCGCCTGTGCTTCGTTGATCATGATGCACATCTCCCGCTTGTCGGAAGAGCTCATCACTTGGATGAGCCAGCGCTTTAGCTTCATCAAGTTGCCGGACCGTTTCACGACGGGGTCTTCGATCATGCCTCAGAAGAAAAACCCGGACGTGCCTGAAACCGCTCGCGGTAAGACGGGCCGTGTGTACGGTGACTTGACGGCGATGCTCACCCTCATGAAGGGGACGCCCTTGGCCTATAACAAGGACTTCCAAGAAGATAAAGAACCGGTCTTTGATGCCATTGATACCGTGAAGGACACGTTACGTGCCTTCTGCGACATGATGGCAGGCGTCGAAGCGCGTCCTGAAAACATGCTTCAAGCGTGTCAGGCGGGTTACCCGACCGCCACCGACTTGGCGGACTACTTGGTTCGTCATGGGATGCCCTTCCGTACAGCACACGATATCGTGGGTCAGGTAGTCCGTGAAGCTGGCCAGCGTGACTGCGGTTTAGAAGACCTTCCCTTGGATGTGCTTCAGTCCTTCAGTGATCTGATTGGCGAGGATGTCTATGACGTCTTGAAGCTTGAAGGCTCGGTCAATGCCCGTAATCATTTGGGCGGCACGGCTCCGGCTCAGGTAAAGTATCAGGTCGAGCGTTGGGAAACGATTTTCTCTCAACGAAACCACTAACGCGTTAACCGTCTGAGTGTCGTGGCGTCACCGTCTTTTTTGGTGACGCCATCGTTTGACCTTGGACTGGGCGTCAAAAGAGCGTTTGGCACAAAACGCCTCAGTGAGAAGAACAATTATGGAAAAGTTTGTAGACATCCTCAATGGCTACATTTGGTCTCCGGTTTTGGTGGGCCTATGTTTAGTCGGCGGGCTCCTCTTTAGTATTCGTACGCGCTTTGTTCAGCTTCGTATGATTCCTGAAATGTGGCGCTTGCTCTTTCAAAAGCGTGAAGGCGAAATTGGCCTTTCAAGTTTCCAAGCCTTGTCGCTGACGTTGGCAGGGCGTGTTGGCACGGGGAACATCGCAGGCGTGGCAACGGCCATTGCTTTCGGGGGTCCTGGTGCACTCTTTTGGATGTGGGTGATGGCGTTCTTGGGGGCGAGCTCCGCTTTTGTGGAGTCTACCTTGGGGCAGATCTTCAAAGAACAGATTGAGGGTCAGTACCGTGGGGGTCCCGCCTTTTATATTGAACGCGGCTTAAATTCCAAGTTCTTCGCTTGGGTGTTTGCGCTGGTTACGATTGCGGCTTCCGTTTTCTTCTGTCCTGGGGTGCAAAGTAATTCGATTGCTTTGGCCTGGCAAAACGCCTTTGATATTCAGCCTGAAATCACGGCTGCGATCGTGGGGTCGTTGTTGACCTTCGTGATTATTGGCGGCCTTCGTCGCATCGCGAATGTGGCCACGGTTGTGGTTCCCTTCATGGCCCAGGCTTACGTCGTCGTGGCCTTAATCATCGTGGGGATCAATTATGAACAGATCCCGGCGACCCTTGAATTGATTGTCTCCAGCGCCTTTGGGGCAGGTCCCTTGGCCGGTGGTATGATCGGTCAGGCTGTGGCTTGGGGTGTGAAGCGTGGGATTTACTCCAACGAAGCGGGTCAGGGTACGGGGCCACATGCCTCGTCGGCCGCTGCCGTGTCTCACCCCGCTAAGCAAGGCTTAGTGCAGGCCTTCTCGGTTTACATTGACACGCTCTTTGTGTGTTCTGCCACGGGCTTTATGATCCTGATGACGGGCGCCTATAACATGGTGGGCCCGGATGGGCTGATGCGCCATGAAGGGTTGCCTGGCGAAATTGCCGGTCCCGTTTATACGCAGGAAGCCATTAACCAGATCATGCCGGGTTGGGGGAGTCCCTTCATCGGTGTGGCCATCTTCTTCTTTGCCTTCACGACGATTCTGGGCTACTACTACATGGCGGAAACCAATGTGGCCTACTTAAATCGTTACTTGAAGCGTCCCTTCGTGATGACGATCTGTAAAGCCATCTTCATCTTGACGGTAGCCTTCGGTGCCATTCGTTCCTCGGCCTTGATTTGGTCGATGGCTGACGTGGGCGTGGGGATGATGGCCTGGCTCAATATCATTGCAATTCTTCTCCTTCAGCGTCATGCCCTAACGGCCTTGAAGGACTATGAAATGCAACGCCGCTTGGGGCTTAACCCCGTGTTCCACCCGGAAAAGTTGGGGATTGCCAATGCCGTTTACTGGGAAGGTGAACGTGCTGAAACCAACTTGGAAGTGGAAGAGCGCTTGGGTGTGGACAATTTGACGGGGCTCGATGCCAAGCATCCGTCTTAACTAAGCGAATTTACGACAAACAAGAGAGCCTTGAGGTAGACTGCTACCCTCAAGGCTTTTTTGCATTGTTAAAACGCAAAATTGCCTGAGGAAAGATGACTTAAAGAGATGACAAAATAACACGACATGACGATTAAAAAAGATGTAACACTTCCTCAAGAGCTAGGGAATGGGCATGCTTGGCGTAATGACATTACGGGCTTGCGTGCGTTAGCTGTGCTTCCAGTATTGATTTATCACGCTTTTCCTGGACTGATTCCCAACGGTTTTTTAGGGGTCGATGTTTTCTTTGTTATTTCGGGTTATTTGATCTCGGGGATTATTTTCCGTGGTCTTCAAAAGGGGGACTTCTCGTGGAAGAGCTTTTACGCTAAGCGTGTTAAGCGCATCTTCCCGCCCTTATTGTTAGTGCTCTTGTTTGTGGCCGTTGTGGGGTGGTTCTTCATGACGCGCGAAGAGTATTTGCTTTTAGGGAAAGAGATTTACGGTAGCGCGCTTTTCTTTGAAAACCTTCGCTTGCTTTCACACTTAGGATATTTCGACCCAGGAGCCATTTATAAGCCTTTGATCCATATCTGGAGCTTGTCAGTCGAAGAGCAGTTTTATATCGTCTTCCCGCTCATTGCAATGGCGCTGTGGCGCTTCTTTCCGCAAGCCAAGTGGTTAGGGCTCTTTGTGCTTGCCATGACGGTGTCGAGCCTCTCGTGGTGTCTCTTAGCGCAAGATAAGAGCTTTGCTTTTTATTTCCCGTTGACGCGTTTCTGGGAACTCTCCTTTGGGATTTTGTTAGCCTGGGGTGAAACCTTTTATGCGTTTCAACTGAAGGGAAAGAGCGCACGCCTTGTGCCCGCGATTGGCTTCGTGTTGATTGTCACCACGTACTTCCTGGTCATCAATGAATTAGAAAGCCCTGGGTTTTTAAACTTGGGCTGCGTCCTTGGGGCCGTTATGGTGTTGATGGGGCGAGATGGCTTCATTAATAAGACGGTGCTCTCCGCCGGTCCCATGGTTTTTGTGGGCTTGGTGAGCTATTCCCTTTACCTCTGGCACTGGCCCTTATTGTCCTTCCAAGCCTTGATCTACCCCATGGGAGCATGGTGGGTAACGGTAGGGATGTTGCTGGCTTCGCTCGTTTTGGCTGTGGCGAGCTACTACTGGGTTGAAAACCCGGTTCGTCGCTTGAAGGGGAAGGCTTCGAAGCGCTCTGTGATTGTTTTATTGGTTTTAATGTTCGCAGCCTTTGCCTTAGGGCAGGGGATTCGTGGAAAAAAAGGTTTTCCAGAACGTTCCTTTGTCGTTAACAATCCTGTGCTGATGGTGCGAGAAAAAGAACAACCAGAACCGGCGGGTTGGCATGAACGAGTCATTAATGGTGTTGAGTTGGAAGTCACCGATCCGACACGAATGCCAGAGATTCTTTTGATTGGCGATTCGCATGCGAACCAATACCGTCGTCGTCTTTTGGCAGAGGCCAAGCGAACGGGCAAAGTCGTAGGACTTTATGCGCTAAATGGTTGTTTGATGGTGCCTGGTGTAACTTATTCAGATTATTGTGTAGAACACGCCTCAAAGGTTGAAACGCTTTATGCACTCCCTTCGGTTAAGCGCATTGCAGTTTCTCAGGTTTGGGGGGAATGGAAAAATACCCTTCGCTATCGTCAGCAATTTCAGGCGATGGATGGTCGAGTGTTAACTTTCAAAAACGGTGGCTTTGCGCTGGCTATGGAGACGATGCAAGCGATGATGAAGCGTCATCCTGAAAAGCGCTATTTCATTGTGCTTGATGCGCCCTGGGATCACGGGAGTTATGACATTGCGAAACGGATCAATCGTTTAGGGGAGAATAATTTTTCTACGTTATTGGTGCCCTATCCGAATTTGGATTGGTGGAGAGATGGGAACGATTATGTTGTTAAAACTTTTGAAGGACTCGCTGAGATTCTGAATCCCACGCCGACGGTTTGTCCCAATCAATTATGTGATTTGATTCATTACGGCGATGACGACCACATGGATAAGACGTACCTTGAAAAGAACGCGACGTGGTTAGATCCCATCTTTAACGACTAAGCGCTTACGCAAAGAGGCAGGAGTATTCCTGCCTCTTTTTTCATGAGTAAGCAAAAGCGCGTTTCAGCGGCTTAGGCGACCTGCGCATAGATGTTCGTCAGCTCAACGTACTGAGCCTTAGCCTTGTCGCAGGGGCAGGCAAAGGGGGCGTCACTGACTTCTGCGCCGAGGATGTCCTCAACAGCAAAAAAGCGCAACTTTTCAGTTACGCCAGACGTGCTACCGCCTCCAGTTTGGAAGCCGATTAATTTAACTTCATTGACGGCATTGATGCCGCATGCGTAGGGTGAAACAACGCGTTCGAATCCGTGGTAAGAGAAGCTCAAGGATTTCTTGTTCTCAATGGCTTGAACAATAATATCAACGGTAGACATGGTCAGTTCTCCTTCTGGTTTTCGGAGGTCTCTAGCGAGACACGACTGGAAGCCATTGTTATAAAAACGAAAAACAAAGGTTCCAGTTTCAATAGGCAAAAAAGCTTAGCCCTTAACTCCATTATGAGAAGAGTTGAGAAAATTCACAAGTAAAAAAGAAATGCCCTGCCATCGAACGAATCGAAGCAGGGCATTCGTCAACGCTACTTTGACGTAGTGAAATTACGCCTTAGGCAAGCGTTCAAGCTGAGCCTTAACCTTTTCTAACAAGGCGGAATAGTCAGCCAAGCGGTTGCGCTCCGTTTCCACGACCTTCGCCGGGGCACGAGCGACGAAGCCTTCGTTACCGAGTTTGGCTTCGCACTTCTTGACTTCCCCTTCGAGGCGGGTCACTTCCTTGGTTAAGCGTTCACGTTCAGCTTCCAAGTCGATTTCCACCTTAAGCATGAGCTTAAAGTCGTCCACGATGGCGACAGGGGCGATGGCGCCTTCATTGACAGCGTCAATGCTATCCACGGCTTCTACGCCAGAGAGTCGAGCCAAGGCTTCCAAGTAGGGCGTCACGGCTTCGCACACAGCCTTGTCACCTTCGATGACGAGCGGGAGACGTTCCGAGGGCGAAAGCTTCATTTCGCCACGCAAGTTACGGATGGCGTCAATCATGGCCTTCACCGTAGCCGTAAAGGCGACGGCGGCTTCGTCCACGGCTTCGTCAGCCTTCGGGTAGTCCTGAACCATGAGGGAGGCTTCATCCCCCTCAACGCGATCGCCCGTCACCAATGCCACCTTCTGCCAGAGTTCTTCCGTGATGAAGGGGATGATCGGGTGGGCTAAGCGAAGGATCTGCTCAAGCACCTTAGCCAAGGTGTGACGCGTTGCGCGCACCACAGCTTCGTTGTCGCTACGTAACTGAACCTTGGTCAATTCCAAGTACCAGTCACAGTATTCGTTCCAAACGAAGGAGTAGATAGCGTTAGCGGCCACGTCCAAACGGAAGTCGGCATAAGCCTGGCGAACTTCACGGATCGTACGGTTGAGTTCAGCCTGAATCCAACGGTCGATCTGGGAGAATTCCATGGGCTTGCCAGCGTCGGCACCAAAGCCACAATCCTTGCCTTCCACATTCATGAGCGCGAAACGCGTTGCGTTCCAGAGCTTGGTGCAGAAGTTGCGATAGCCTTCGGCACGCTTCAAGTCAAAGTTCACGTTACGACCCAAGGTGGCGTAAGCGGCCATCGTGAAGCGAAGCGCGTCAGCGCCGTGCGCAGCGATCCCTTCGGGGTAGTTGCGACGTAACTTCTTTTCGACCTGCGGGGCCTTTTCAGGCTGACGAAGACCGGTCGTGTTCTTCACGATCAAGTCTTCTAAACCGATACCCTGAATGATGTCGAGCGGATCCAAGGTGTTACCTTCCGACTTCGACATCTTCTTACCTTCGGCGTCACGCACGAGACCGTGGATGTACACGTTATGGAACGGCACACGACCCGTGAAGTGCTTGGTCATCATGACCATACGAGCCACCCAGAAGAAGATGATGTCGTAACCCGTCACGAGCACGGAGCTCGGCAAGTACAAGTCGTAAGCCGTCTTGTCTTCGCCTTCGGGGTTGGGCCAACCTAAGTTGGAGAAGGGCACCATGGCGGAGGAATACCACGTATCCAACACGTCCGGGTCGCGCGTCAACGTCACGCCAGCGCCAGCCTTTTGCTGGGCTTCTTCTTCGTTGCGAGCCACGTAAACGTTGCCAGCTTCGTCGTACCAAGCGGGAATCTGATGACCCCAGATGAGCTGACGGGAGATACACCAGTCTTGAATGTTTTCAAGCCACTGACGGTAAACGCCACGCCATTCCTTCGGGAAGATGTTGACTTCACCGGATTCAACGGCTTCTAAACCGACTTCACCGATGGACTTACCCGGCTGGAGACTACCTTCGGGGGCAGCCTTGCTCATGGCCATGTACCACTGTTCGGAGAGCATCGGTTCAACAATTTCACCCGTACGGGCAACACGCGGCACCATGTGGCGATGCGGTTTGATGCTAACGAGAAGGCCAGCGGCTTCCAAGTCAGCAATCACAGCCTTACGGCATTCGTAACGATCCATGCCACGATACTTTTCGGGCACGTTGTCGTTCATGTGAGCGGTCTTCGTTAAGATGTTGAGCATCTCAAGGTTGTGACGGCGACCCACTTCAAAGTCATTGAAGTCATGTGCCGGCGTGATCTTCACGCAACCCGAACCGAATTCCTTATCCACGTAGCTGTCCGCAATCACGGGGATTTCACGATCCGTTAACGGCAACTTCAAGGTCTTGCCCACCAAGTTGGTGTAGCGTTCGTCTTCCGGGTTCACAGCCACAGCCTGGTCACCAAACAAGGTTTCAGGACGCGTGGTGGCGATGATCACGTCTTCCGAACCATCAGCCGCCGGGTAACGGATTTCCCACATGTGGCCATCGGCTTCTTCGCTTTCGACTTCTAAGTCAGAAACGGCCGACTGCAACTTCGGATCCCAGTTCACCAAACGGTTGCCTCGGTAGATGAGGCCTTCTTCGTAAAGACGCACAAAGGTTTCGACAACGACGTTGGAGAGTTTCTCGTCCATCGTGAAGTACGTACGATCCCAGTCCACGCTATCGCCCAAACGACGCATCTGCTGCAAAATCGTACCGCCCGAGAATTTCTGCCATTCCCAGACCTTGCCGATGAAGTCTTCACGAGAGAGATCCTTGTAGTTGATCCCCTGGCTTTCAAGCTTACGTTCAACCACGATCTGCGTCGCGATACCAGCATGGTCCGTCCCCGGAATCCATACGGTATTGAAGCCATCCATGCGATGGAAACGCGTCAACGTATCCATAACCGTCTGGTTAAAGGCGTGCCCCATATGCAAAATGCCCGTGATGTTGGGCGGGGGAAGCTGAATGGCGAAGCTGGGCTTCTTGGGGTCGAGCCCAGCGCTGAAGTAGCCGCGCTCTTCCCAGATGGGATACCAGCGAGCTTCGATCGCGTTCGGATCGAAACTCTTTGCGAGTTCTTGCGTAGTTGTTTGCGTCATAGTGCGAGTTCGGATATTTACAGAAAAAAACGAAAGGCCTCCAAGGGGGATATCACGCCCAAGGAAGCTGCGAGAAAGAAAAAAGGTTTTGTTATTTTCTCATAAATCCGCTGAGGGACTTATCGACTCAGTCAGAGGATTTTAAGAATTTTGTGAGGTCCGTTTTATCAATGGCCTCTTGAATGGCTTTAGCCGTCACCAACGGAAGCGTGCGTTCCATGTCTGCGCGGGTTCGCGCTAGTGCATTGGAAAGGGACGCTTCAATCGTTTCGTTGAGTTGCGTTTGAATTTGTGCCACGATGGCGGGCATTAACGCTTCAACGAGTTCACGTCGATCGTTCTCGTCGAGCGCACGCAGTGGAACCGCTTCAACCTTGGGTGCTGGGGCGACGGGCGGAGGCGTCTGAACTTCCGGCTCAGGAGCCCAAATTGGTTCGGGCTGCGTCAGTGGGACACGCTTTTCGGTCTCGCTTAACGCTTTGACTTCGCGCCAGGGCAACTTCACGCGCTCATTGAGCACAATAGGCGTCGTATCAAGGATGGGATCTTGTCGGTCCATTGTTTGCGTTCCTTTAGGCGGTTAGCCTTGGCGGTTGTAGGCTTCTAAGGGGGCGCCAGCACGCTTGTAGGCGCGCCAGCGCTCACGAGAGGCGAGGAGTTCGGTCTCATCCGTGCTCACTACGTCAATGATGCGGTCAAACCGCTCAAAAGCCGTTTCCCAGTCGGGCGGTAATTGGTCATCCAGTAAGAGTAAGACGTCTGCTGAGAGGGCGCTCAGGTTATCGGAGAGCACAATGGGGGTCTCAGCAGCGTTGGGGTCCTCGGCACGGACGTGCGGCAAGAACCCCGTCGGCTCAGCCGTCCATAACAGGGCGTCGAGCGCGTCAAGGCGTTCCTTATTGGTGCACCAAATGGCTAAGGTGAGCTGGCGTTTGCGCAACATCTTGGCGACCGAATAGGCATAAACTAGACGGTCTTTGACGTTGTGGTGAAAGTCGATCTTTCTCATAGCCTCAATTATCGCTGAAAAAGCTTAAGCTCGGTTCAGCACAAACGTAAACAAAAGTGGAACGGGACGACCCGTTGCATGACGCTTAGCACCCGATACCGAGGCCGTTGCCGCAATGTCCAAATGCGCCCACGGTAACTTTTCAGTAAAGGTTTCCAAGAAGGCGGCAGCCGTCGAGGCCCCACCGTCACGCTTGGAGGCTAAGTTGGCGATGTCGGCCGCAGGCGAGTCCATCAGCTTTAAGTATTTCGGACCCACGGGCAAGGCCCAAGCTTCGTCGGCCGCTTGACGACCCGCTTCCAACAAGGCTTCACGAAGCTTCACGTTGTTGGAGAAGAGCCCCGTGTAAGGGTCGCCCAAGGCGATGCAGCAGGCCCCCGTTAAGGTGGCCATGTCCACGATTAAGGCCGGCTTTTGGCGCGTCGTCCAGGTGAGGGCATCGGCCAAAATCAAGCGCCCTTCGGCATCCGTGTTGAGGATTTCGATGGTGCGTCCAGAGAGGCTGGTGACGATGTCGCCCGGCTTCACCGCAGAGCCCGAGGGCAAGTTTTCGCAAGCCGCCACAACCCCTAAGAGGTTTTCCTTGACGCCTAATTGGGCAAGACCGGCCATCGTGCCGATTACGCTAGCGGCCCCACACATGTCATAGGTCATGTCCCACATGTTGGCAGCGGGCTTTAACGAAATGCCACCCGCATCAAACGTGATGCCTTTACCCACCAAAGCGAGCGGCGCACGATCGTCTTCGGCGCCCTGATAGCGCATCACGATAAAGCGCGGGGCTTCTTGGCTGCCTTGGGCGACAGCTAAGAACGCATTCATGCCCAGCGCACGGATTTCGTCTTCGTCCATGACGGTGACGGAGAGCCCAGGAATCGCGTCCCCTAAGGCTAAGGCAACTTCACCCAAGAACGTGGGGGTTGCAACGTTACTGGGGGTATCGGCTAACCAGCGGCAGAGCTTTTCAGCGTAGGCCTGCGCAGCCCCCGCCTTAACGTACCCGTCGACGGCTTCAGAGGGCGCGCAAATCAACAACGTGACGGCCGTGGTCTTAAAGGAGGTTTCCCCCTTCGTTTTCATCGTCGTACGCGGTTCTAAGGCGCTCAAGACGGCAGACGAAATAAAGCGGATATAGGGTTCACAGAGCCAGTCGTCAGGGCGCAATTCCTTGGCCGTGATTTCAATCGACTCCACCCAACGCGCCATCGCGGGGATGACCTGATTAATGACGGACTTTAAAACCTCAATCGTGTAGTCGGCTTTTGCCCCTAACCCAACGATAACGGCGGGCAATGCTTCGCCCACCAAAAGCATTTCGCCGGCTTTGGCGGTGAAGCTCCCTTGAGCAAAGCGACGATGGATTTCGTCAGCAAACGCTTGGGCGGAATTCGAAAGGACTAACTGGCCATCGGCATCTAAAAAGACCCCGCACAGACGTACCCCTTTCGCCTGGTCGGTGTAGGCGGCGGTCGAGATGGAGGCACGCAACGTGGGCAGTGTTAAAGACATTTCTAATCTCCTTCTAAATAGTTGTGTTTTCTAATTCTAAGGCTATCCCTAATAAATAGGGCGAAACCGAGGACGTCAGTCCATAATTAACGTATTGGACGTTTGTTTGTCATGGAAGGAGCAACGTATGCAAAACGTACCCAAAGTTCGTCTCTCTCGCCCGACCAATAATCTGGAGCGAGTCCTGCACTTTTACCGTGATGGTTTAGGTTTTGAAGTGCTTGATCGCTACGAAGCACAACAAGGGTGGGACGGATTGATCCTCGGGCACCGTGATTGGCCCTATCAGTTGGAGTTTTCTCGCCGTCGTGATGGGGTTGTTGTCCCGCCGGCGCCGACCACAGAGCATTTCTTAGTGTTCTGCTTAGAAGAGTCGGAGAGCTGGGAAGGTATGATGAAGTCCCTCTTTGAAGCGGGCTTCACGCAAGTGACGCCGCCTCAGCTTTATGCCGATAGTGGGGTCGCCACCTATGAAGATCCCGATGGCTATCGAGTTGTGCTGGTACAAGGCCGTTGGAAGAAATAAAATACCGCATAGGCGTTATACCCGACGTTAGGGGTTTGGGGCAAAATTTGTAGCCTGAATTAAAAAGATTCAGCATGGTCGGGGGGGTAGCTCAGTTGGTAGAGCGCAGCGTTCGCAATGCTGAGGTCGGGAGTTCGATCCTCCTCCTCTCCACCACGTCCCAAATTCAAGTCGTTGAAGCGTCTAAGGTGAAGCCTTGGGCGCTTTTTTGTTGCGTGGACTTTTGTCCCACGCCTCACGACCGAGGATCACGAGACCTGGAGGAAAAAATGGGTTCAAACGAGGAAGATGACGAAGAGGTAGGCTTACCGAAGCTTCCCCCCAATACTAAAAACTACATGACACCCCCGTGCTATCGCCGTCTATTAGATGAGCGTGAGCATTTGGTCAATGTTGAGCGTCCCGAGATGGTCAATGTGGTCTCTTGGGCAGCGAGCAATGGTGACCGTAGCGAAAACGGGGATTACCTCTATGGGAAGCGTCGTTTGCGTGAGATCGATCGACGAATTCGTTTTTTAAATAAGCGTATTGAAAGTGCTGAAGTCGTCGATCCCGCGAGTCGTCCGCCTACGGATCAGATCTTCTTTGGGGCGACGGTGACCTATGAAACGCCGGACGGAGAAGCCCATACGATTCGGATTGTGGGGATCGATGAAGCAGATGCCTCGAAGGGGGATGTGAGCTGGATTAGTCCCATTGCTCGCGTTTTCTTAAAGGCGCACGAAGGCGATACCGTGCGCCTTCCCACGCCCAAAGGGGTGTTGGAGATTGATATCGTTGAGGTGCTCTACGTCTGACGAATCACGGATTGCCCCCTTTTTGTCCGCCGACTTTATCTGGATGAAAAAGAGCTCCCCAGCTGGGGAGCTCTTTTAGATTGATGCGTAACGGTTGAGTCTTCCATTTAGGAGACTTTTTATTGGCGTGACAACCTTACACCGGGCAGTCCATTAAACGCTTCACGTAGGAGAGGGACGGTACCTTTTCCAGGGCGTGCATCACTTGGATGAGGTGCTGGTTATTGTGCACCTGCACGAGCACGACCACTTCGTTATTGTTCCCGAAGTCAAATCCCACGATGTTTGAATGCAAGGTGGCCACCGTGGTCGTGATGATCCCGACCGAGGCGGCAGCATCCGTCGTTTTGATCGCAATCGGAACGGCGTATTGCCCAGAGGCTTCCTTTTCGTTCCAGTCCACACGCAACCAACGAGCGGGTTCACGTTGAATCCCACGTTTGGCATGCATGCATTCAGAGCGATGCACATCTAACCCATGCCCCTTGCGGCTAAAGCCCACGGCACGATCCCCAGGAATGGGGTGGCAACAGTGGCAGAGGTTCACAGCAACACCCTCATCCCCGCGAATCAAAATACCAGGGAGCGTTTCATCCGGGACGGGCTGATAGATTTTCAGTAAGCGTGCAAAGACCGCTGCTGGCAAGTCCTTCCCTAAGCCAATGGCTGCATAGAGCGCATGGCGGTCGGCGAGTTCAAACTCTTTTAAGAGCACTGCCCAATCTTCATCGGGGATGTCTTCTAATTTGACCCCACGCTTTTCCGCCAAACTGTAGAGAGCATCGTGCCCCGCCTTGAGGGCGTCATCAAATTTGGAATTGCGTAAGTACTGGCGAATTTCCGCACGAGCGCGACCCGAGTGGACAAATTCCAGCCATTCAGGGTGGGGATGTGCGTCGTCGCTGACTAAAATTTCCACCATGTCGCCATTTTTGATGGTTGTCGACAAGGGGACGATTTCCCCATTGATCTTGCTCCCATAGGCGTGGTCCCCAATGTGGGAGTGCACTTGGTACGCAAAGTCAATCGGCGTAGAGCCCTTCGGGAGCGAAATAATGCGCCCACCCGGCGTAAACGCATAAAGGCGGTTCGGGAAGAGGTCGATCTTGATGTTTTCTAAGAATTCGGTACTGTCGGCCGACGTCTTTTGAATGTCCATCAATTGCTGGAGCCACGTCGCAATGCGGTCACGCATATCCGTGCTGTCTTCTTCCTTGGTAAAAAGCCATTGCGAAAGAATCCCGTATTCGGCTACGCGATGCATGCTTTCCGTTCGGATTTGATATTCGACAGGGGTGCCCTTCGGGCCAATCACGGTCGTGTGAATCCCTTGGTAACCATTGGATTTCGGGATCGCAATGAAGTCCTTGAAGCGACGGTGTACGGGTTTGTAGAGGCGGTGCAAGACCCCTAAGGTTTGGTAGCACTCTTCGCGCGTCCCCACCACAATACGGAACCCATAAATATCTAAGGCGTCAGAGAGCGATTGGTGATTTTGACGCATCTTGTTGTAGATGCCGTAAATCGTCTTGTCGCGACCAATGATGCGCGCCTTAATGCCGTGCTTGGGCAAGAACTGCTTCGTTTCATGAAGGATTTTTTCTAAGAGCGCACGACGGCGATGGCGTTCTTGAAGAACGTGCTCATAGATCACCTCATAGCGAAGCGGATGGCGGTTCGCAAAGCTCAATTCCTGAAGTTCACGAAAGAGCCCATTAATCCCTAAGCGATGCGCTAAGGGAACAAAAATGTCGAGCGTTTCTTTGGCAATGCGGGCGCGTTTTTCCGCACGCATAATCCCGAGCGTACGAAGGTTATGGAGGCGGTCAGCGAGCTTAATCAAAATGACACGCACATCGCGCGCCATGGCGATGAACATCTTCTGAAAGCTTTCCGCTTGTGCGGCTTGAGCCGAGGAGAAGCTGAGTTTGTCGAGTTTGCTAACCCCGTCGACCAAGTTTGCGACTTCAATCCCAAAGTCTTCCGCCATTTCGGCTTTGGTGACCCCAGTGTCTTCTAACACGTCATGCATGAGGCCGGCTTGCACCGTCTCCACGTCCAAATGCCATTCGGCCAACACACAGGCCACGGCAATCGGGTGAGTAATGTAAGGTTCGCCCGATTTGCGCGTCTGTCCATCGTGCGCACGAAAGGCGACATCATAGGCGTGTTCCACACGCGCTAAGTCCGCGTCTTTCATATACGTGCGACAAATCGCCATCAAGTCCTCAATGCTCTTGAGCTTAGGTTGCACTAAGGGCGTGAACATCGGAAGGTCAGCATCCGGCATGCGGCACACATCATCCGATGAGCAGGTGGCGGTCGGGGCGTCAAAATCGGTATCAGACAAACTCATAAAGACGTCTCAAGGTCGAGTCCAAAAAGAGGGAGGCGAAGGGCATAAAAAAAAGCCGAAAGCCATTGGATAACAATACCCCAAATGGCGTTCGGCCGTAATGGATTTTGCGAAAACGCGTAATTAACCCACGCGCTTGAGCATTTCAATCCCGACATCACCCTGAGCGATTTCGCGCAACGCGGTCACGGCGGGCTTATCCTTCGTTTCGAGACGCGGAGCGTGACCCTGCGTCAACTGACGGGCACGGTAGGCCGCGACGAGAACCATCTGGAAACGGTTCGGGATCTTCTTAAGACAATCTTCAACAGTAATACGTGCCATGTTCTTATCAACAGAGAAAAAGTGAAATCACCCCAAACGGGGAGAAGGAAAAAATTAAAGCGGAATACCAAGAGCGACTAAGTCGTTGCGGTGACGAAGTGCTTGATATTTATAGGCCATTCGGCTGGCGATCACGATCGCGCGAAGCTGCTCTAAGGCAACTTCAAAGTCGTCGTTGATTATAACGTACTCGAATTCAGGCGCGTGGGCCATTTCGGCACCCGCGGCAAGCAATCGTCGCGTAATGGTCTGTTCAGAGTCCGTGCCACGGTGATGTAAACGCCATTCCAACGCTTCAATCGAGGGCGGAAGAATGAAGATGCCGACCGTGTCCTGGAAGTGCTTACGAACCTGACGGGCACCCTGCCAGTCAATTTCGAGCAAAACGTCTTTGCCCTGAGCAATCTGACGTTCAATCCACAAGCGGCTCGTACCGTAATAGTTGCCATGGACTAAGGCCGATTCTAAGAACTCTTCGCGCTCATTCATGGCCAAGAATTCGGCTTCGCTCACAAAGTGGTATTCACGACCGTTTTCTTCACCGGGACGCGGCTGACGCGTGGTGTGAGAAATCGAGAGCGAAATGCTGGGTTCGCATTTGAGTAAGGCGTTAACGAGCGAGGACTTCCCCGCACCAGAGGGCGCCGTCACTAAAAAGAGACGACCCGCATGGGTGTTTTTGCTTTCGGCTGTAGTGGGCATTTTCGTGAATAGAACTGAGATAACAAAGCCCCGAGCTAAGTCGCCTTGAGTCTCGGGGCTCATTATTGTAACGCTTGATGAACTGACTGGCGAGAGCCAAGGGCGGGAAAAGTTGTCTTAGGCGCTTACTTCCCTTGCGTTTGACGCCCCTGACGCAGGAGTTCAATGTCTTGAAGTTTGCGACCAAAGACGTCGTCTTCTGCCACGTGAACTAAATCTTCTGCCAGTCTCAATACGCCGAGCACCATCACGTAGTGTCCCAAAGACACGGTGGGGTCACCCTTCATGATCTTTCGAAGGGTGGGCTTGGAAATCATCGTTCGCCGATGCATCAAGTCTTGCGTAATGCGTCGACGCTTCATGGCCAAGGTTATGTTTTCGCCCAGTCGGTCAAGAATCTTTCGTTTTGAAGGAAAGATGATGGCGTGTCGTCGTTGAGTACTCATAAGTGAAATAAGAATTTCAAAATTCGTTGTTTAGTGAAAGTGTAGTTTCATTTATAGAGAGATTCAACTCGTGAACGTGTTTAGTAGAAGTAAAGAAAAGCCCCTTTATTGCGAGGCAATAAAAGGG
>JAHHRF010000047.1 GCA_020025955.1 Sutterella sp. | reverse complement strand
ATAAAACCTTTAAGACGGTATTTAACCGTGTACGTCGTGTTTATGTGGCCGTTAACGAAACCGTCAGTGGGGCTGCACAATCTCAAGGCAAAGCCGTGATGGCTGCCGTTGTGCTGGGGATTGTCAGCATTGGCGGGACGCAAGCGGTAGCGGCTGATTTGGACGTCAAAGAAAAAGAATCAAAGACGGTTAAGTTAGATTCAGTTACCCCAACAACCACAAAGAAATATGACTTGGTAAATGTTTCTGGCTCATTAACTTTCATCCCGACAGACGCCACAAAGCGTATTGGTGCAGTTGGTGACATTAGAGTGGAAAACAAAGGCAAAGTCTCGTTAACCAACGTCGACTTAACCACTAGTGCCTTATTCATCGAAGACGGAAGCACATTCACGGTGGATAAGAACAGTCAGCTTGGCGTGACTGGCGATACCTCAATCAATGGCGCTATGAATATTGCTGGAGAAGTGACCTTAGGGCACGTTACCTTAGATAGCACCACGAAACTCAATGTCACTGGGCGCTTCAAAGCGAAAGCCTTAACAGGGGGTGGACTCAATTCTTTTGACATCACCAGCGGAACCTTCGTCATCGGAAAAGATTATTACGTGAGTTTCACTAACGTTATCGGGGGTCGACTGCTCCTAGGGGAGGATCATGCAGATGAATTCGAAACACTGGTGTCAACTAACCTGCAATTCCTTCCGTCTAGCTTCCTTGGGTTAGCGAATAGAGTTCCTAATTCGAGCACTAATCGTCATGCCGTTGGAATGAAGATTAATACGCACAGTGCTCAAAACCCCTGGCATTTCAATGTCGCCAAGGGCGGGACGGTTGTCTTAAACGGCAAAACTCCTGATTTCGAAATCAAAACCTTGAACATGGAACCGGGTGCGACTTTCATTGTGATTAACTCTGACACGCCTGGTGAATTTACTCTTGCCGAAGAAGTAAGTCCCGATGTAAAAGCCAAATTAGCAGGCAAGACCATTCCCTACACGCTCAAGAACTGGAGCAAGGTGGGCACCGGTGAAGGCTTTATGTCCAAGTTTAAATTGGACGCTGCAGACAACAAGCTCAAGATTACCGTTGAAAAGTTAACCCTAGGTCAAACCTATGCAGACACCTTAATGCCGGGTTTAGGCGACAAAGACTTCGTTAAAACGCCGACCGAGATGGGCAACATTAACGATTACGTAGCCCGTTTCAAAAAGCCTGACGGTTCGATGAAGAGCGCTGCGGAACTGAAAGCAGAAGGCTTACCGAGCGACATTCC
The DNA here is from genome assembly GCA_020025955.1 of Sutterella sp. Lineage (GTDB taxonomy): Bacteria > Pseudomonadota > Gammaproteobacteria > Burkholderiales > Burkholderiaceae_F > Sutterella. Next base: position 12,336 of record JAHHRF010000047.1, on the reverse strand, counting down.
CTATGGCGTCAAAGTGATTCGTGCCATCTTGGAAGAAAGTTCCACCACGCCCGAAGCCAAGTTCAGTCTTAACCGCATTGCTGGCGTCGGCTTAGGGGTGGCCCCTGCTTTAGCCCCCTTAACGGGTGTAGAACAGACCACGCAAGCCTTGTCCGATCGCACGATGGCGCGCTCTAAGAGCCAGGGCACCTTCTGGGTGACGGCCTCGGGGAGCAAGTCCACGTTTAAGGACAGTAAAGTGGGTCCCGTGACGGCCGGGTTTGAATCGCCCCTCTTTGGTGTCGTTCTCGGTGGCGACGCTAAAGTCGGGACGGGTGACCTTGGGGTCGCGGTTACCGTTTTGAAGGGGAAAGCCAAAGCCAAGGGCGTTTTAGACGGCCAAGAAACGAAGAACACGGTCGTTGGCGTGACGAGCTATGGTGACTGGGACCTCACGGATACGGTGACGGCCTCCGCGCAAATGAGCTACGTACACAGCACCGGCAAGGTGTCTGCGACGGATGGCTTTACGAATTTTGCGCTGAATCCGAGAGCTCAAGGTCCTGCGGAACTTAGCGCTAAAACGAAGACCAATGCCTTCTCGGTTGGCGGCCGTATTGCGATGGACGTTCCGATGAAGAACGTTACCCTCACCCCGCACGCTGGGCTGACGGTAAGCCTCATCAAGACCAAAGCCTTTGACGTTTTAGTGAACGGCCAGGCGACGTTAACGCAAAAGGCGGACAACGTGCGTATTGCCACGCTGCCCGTCGGGGTGACGGCGTCGTTACCGGCCTACCAAATGCACGGCTGGACCGTCTCGCCCATGGCAGACGTGTCGGTGTTGACGCGCATTGGCGACATCAAGCAAAGCTTTAAGTCGTCGGTAGCGACAGCCACCAAGCTGAACGACGTTGAGTATGCCGATCGCGTTGAAGGGCGCGTGAGCTTAGGGGTTAAAGCCCAGCACACGTCAAACCTCGAGACGGGGTTCAATTACACCTTCTCGCGCGGGAAGACGAACACCGGTCACACGGTTTTCTTTAACGTACGTAAGACGTTCTAACGCCAAGGAACGTTCACTCACACCCATCGGGGGCGAAGGTCATTCGCCCCCATTTTTTTGCACCGCCCCACCTCAGGCTTTCCCTAGAGGGAAAATGCGACAAAGCTCTGCGGTTTCCCTCCCACAAAGCCGTTATGAGGACATTAGAAATTGCGCTAAACCCACCTCGTTCACGACATTTCACCTAGCGAAGGCACGGGCAGAGAAAGGCGAATCCCGTATAATCAAAATTCATTTTTTAATGACCCCAAAACCCTAATTGGGATTCCCATTTCCCCAATAAAAATAAAACTTTCTAACTAATCTGAAATGATTAATTACAAAGTTTTATCAAGCGTTTACCTTAATCCCCTTTCAAAGGTTCAACATGAAAAACAAATGGCTAATTGCCCTTGCGGCCGTAGGCATTCATATGAGCATTGGGAGCGTCTACGCCTGGAGCGTGCTCACTAAGCCCATCATGGAAGCGATGAATATCTCGCTTCAAGAAACGACGTGGACCTTTTCCCTCGCGATTTTATTTTTAGGCTTTTCTGCTGGGTTTTTAGGCTCCATCGTAGAAAAGATGGGACCGCGTAAAAGTGGGCTCCTCTCCATGCTCTTTTTCTGCTCGGGCTTGGTCGGTACGGCCTATGCCATTCATGTGCAGAGCCTCACCCTGCTCTACGTCTTCTACGGCGGCATCGGGGGGATTGGGCTTGGGATTGGCTACATTACGCCGGTGTCGACCTTGGTGAAGTATTTCCCGCACGCCCGTGGCTTTGCGACGGGGTTAGCCATTATGGGCTTTGGCTTTGCGAGCCTCATTGCCGCCCCCTTAATGCAAAAGTTAGTCGCCACCTTTGGGCTGGAACAAAACTTCCTTTTGCTCGCGGGCGTCTATAGCGTGGTGATGATCGCCTCGTCCCTTTACTTAAGCCCCCCGCCCGAAACGGACGTGTCGGCTGAAAAGAAAGACGTCAAGATCACCTATACCAAGAAGCAGTACAGTGCCAATGAAGCCATGTTTACGTGGCAGTTCTATGCGCTCTGGTTCATCTTCTTTATCAACATCACCTGTGGGATTGCCCTCTTAGCGGTGGCCTCCCCGATGGCGCAGGAAATCACCCAGATGACCCCGACGGTGGCCGCCTCCATGGTGGGGATCATCGGGCTTTTGAATGGCTTCGGGCGCATTCTCTGGTCGAGCTTATCGGACTTTATCGGTCGCCAGAACACCTATGTGGCGTTCTTTGCGATTGAGTTGGTGGCGTTCTTTGCAATTGCCCACACCACCAATCAATACGTCTTCATGGCGATTTTGATGGTGATTGTCACCTGCTACGGCGGGGGCTTTTCTTGCATGCCCGCCTACATCAGTGACCTCTTTGGCACGAAGTATTTGAGTTCCATCCACGGTCGTATTCTCTCGGCCTGGGGGTGGGCAGGGATTGCTGGCCCCATCTTCTTAGCGATGCTCCGTGGGATGACGGAAGGCTACACGACGAGCCTTCATGTCTTCTCTGCCCTCTTTGCCGTGAACCTCCTCGTGGCGTTAGCGCTCAAGCTCAAATCCAACTTGGATTAACGAGACAAAACGGTGCCCCCTCACACCCACACGACTTCCCTTTGAGTGAAGCGTGTGGGTTTTTCTTTTTCTCAGGTTCCTCAGACGCCTTTGGTGGCGTTGAGAGGGGGACGTGACGGTGGGCGTTAAAGAGCGCTCAACGGGGCCGCGTCAAGGGCGTGTGGCGTGCTTATATGGCGCGATGTCGCATTGGTGAAATGAAAAAAAGACGTCCAAAGCGAAAACGCTTTAAACGTCTTTTTAAGTTTTGCCCTTAGGGAGCCGTTTTCTCAGCGGCCTTCTGAGCGCGTTCCATATCGGCTAAGCGCTTCACCATCTGATAGTTTTCGAAGTGCTGCAAGTAGTCGGGGCTGCTCGAATCCATGTTCGTGAGCACCGTTTCCATCGCCGTTTGCGCTTCGGCCCAGTGTTCCGTGGCAGCTGCGGCTAACGCTAAGAGTTCAGTGATTTTGAGGTTTTCGGGTTGCAAGCGCTGAGCTTCCTGCAATAAGGGATACGCCTCTTGGAAGCCTTCTAACGTGCCTTGTTGCATCACGGTAGCGGCCAATTCCAACATTACCGTGGGGTCTTCCTTGACTTTGGTCATGGCGGCACGCCCTTTTCGATAAGCGTCGGCAGCGTTGGCCCAGTCTTCACTTTCCACGTAGCGACGCGCTAAAAGAATCCAAGCACGACCGTCTTTTTGATTGGTGGCTAAGTATTCACGCAGTACCGGGGCGCTCGCCGTACCACGAATCACACTTTGATCCTGGTTTAAGCGCTCGAGCTCAGGAGCCCCCACTAAAGCGTAGAGCCCGAAACTCACCGTAATCGTTAACGCCACGAGCCCGGCTACCAAGATGGGACTCACGCGATTGGCTTCCTTCAATAAGGGGCTATTTTTAACAAACTGCGTTTCTTCCAGGGCACGGCGAGCCAAGTCTTCGACCATGCTCTCGTAGGTGGCTTTCGACAAATGCCCACGCGCATAATCGTCGTCCAACGCTTGGCGTTCAGAGGCTAAAGCCTGCTTTAAGTAGCGCTGATGCTGATCATCATTGTCGTGATGCGCCTCATGGGACGATAAAAGGGTCGGCAAAATGAAAGCCAAGGCCACTACAACCATGACCCCCATAATGAGGTAAAGCGTCAATTCGCTGGACATCGCGTGAATACAACCTGAAAAGAAGTGAGTGAAATCGTCTTTTTTGAAGCTCAGAGCGTACGCAACAAAACTTGTGTTGAGCTTAAAAAGAGCGCCCTATTATAGGGAAAAACGCCGAGAGTCTCCCCGTCGGCGTTTTCCTTTTTCGTGGGCTTCGTCGAAGTGCCCTTACGGACACTTCGTTACCGTTCACGAATTACTTCTTCTGAGCCGTCTTTTCGGCGACAGCCTTACGAAGCATGGCGGAGCAGTCCGTCGCAGCCTTAGCGGCCTTGGCGAGGCTACGCATAGCCATTTCGTGGTTATGGAAGTAAGCACCGTTGACAGCGGTCCAGTATTCCCAGTTGATGTGAGCCACGCTGTGAAGGTCACGAGCCTTCTTCATCGTTTCTTCATCCACACCGGCCAACTGAGCCATGTCGAACGCGTCGAACATGTCGTTCATGCGGGCTTCGGCTTCGCGGACCTTACCGTCGAAGTGGTTTTCCATCGTTTCGATCGCGGTCACCATATCCTTTTCGGTCTTGTCCTTATGGCAGGTCAAGCAGGTTTCCTTGATGTAGTGCTTCGGCGAAGCAGCCCAGTGGAGGGTGTAGGTCTTGCCATTGGCATCCTTGACCTTCGGCATGTGGCAGCTCTGGCAGGTAGCGCCCGCCTTGTCATGCTTACTACCCAAGAACGTTTCCGTATCCGGGTGCTGCATCTTAACGAGCAAGGCACCGGTGCGGTTGTGCTTGAAGTCACGGAAGCCAATCTTTTCATAGTAGGCTTCGATCTGGTCAGCGTTCTTCCACGGGAAGTGGTTCGTCAAGCGGTTATCAAAGCCAATCTTCTTACCGGTCTTGGCATCAATACCCGGGTTGCAGATGTATTCAACGTGACACTGAGCGCAAAGCAGACGGCTGTCCTTGTTGTCCAAGAACGCAACCTTACGGTTGAAGCCACGCACGCCCGCATCCTTCACGGTAATCGTGGTGGGGTTGTGTGCCATCGTCTTGTAGACGTTGGCATCGTCTTCACGCGTCATGGCGTCAATCAAGGCGTCACGCACGATACGCTGCTTGCCCGTATGCGGGTCATGGCAGAGGTTGCAGTTAAAGCCATGCTGAATGGTACGAACCAACTTCACGGGGTTCGAAGCACGGTTAAATTCAGCGCCCGGCACCTTGTCGCCAAGGTAGGCCCAGCCTAACATCGGATCCGTCGTCTTACAGGTCCAGCAAACGGCGTTAGCGGCCTTAGCGGTACCCGGGTTGAAGACCTTCTGTTCGTCGTTATCAGGATGTTCGTCCTTCAAGACGTCCCAAACCTTGTAGCTCTTTTCATCGGGCAACGTGGAATACATCCAACCGTCCTTGGGCTGGAAGCGACCACCGAAGGCGCGATCCACCACGAACTGGTCGATGGCCATCATGCCGTGGCCACGCGGAATGTCATGCTCTTTCGTGAAGCCATGAGCGCCCAAGGCGCGGTCAAAGAACGGGTCAGGCGCCGGACCGTTGTAGCTCTTCTTGGAGCGACGGATCGCCTTTTCGCTCATCTTAAAGGCGCTCTTGTACTGGTCTTGGTGACAGGCACCGCAAGCAGCCGGGTCAAAGGGGGACGTCGGATGGGTCTTGAAGTTCTTCAAGTGTTCCGCCGTGTTGGTGTGGCAGCTCGTGCAAGCCACATCCTTATGCACGGCCGTGTTATGGGACTTGCTCACATCCGCATGGCAAGCCATACATTCGGGCGTCCCAGCCGCCTGAGCTGTCCCCATCGCAAAGAGGAGTGCACTCGCTAAAGGCAACATCGTTTTTTTCATAAGTATCTCCGTTAGGGTCGATGAGTAAGGGCAGAGCTCCAGGTACTCTTGTTTTGACGATTGTGGTGACACTTATGTTGTGACGGTGATTCTTCATCCGTCACAGAGGGTCTGTCACCCTTTCGTCTGGGCTAACACAAAATTTTCTTAACCCATCCTTACTACTGACCCCAAGTATATCGAGCATTAACGTTTTCTTAAATCCCCACGGAGGGGGTATAGGATAAACCCTATAGTTTGTTCTATCTAAATGATTTATAGGGCTTTTTATAAACCACTAAGAGGGAAGAGATACCTACTTTGGACACAACTCAGAAAACAAGACGACTGTGTCTAGTTCTAAATGCGAATGATTATCATGCGCGGGAATTTTGTGGAATTTTTAGGGGGCTGATGTCCTCATAAATACAACACCCGATCAATAGTATTGTTGAGTTTGGTGTCATTTTTGCTTGGCAATCACAGATCGGAAGTGTCTGGGTCATTTAGGGCCACGTTCTGGTGTCGTCGGGTTTTGCTTTCAAACGAAAACCCCCATTTCGAATTCGACTCCGAAATGGGGGCTTTCGTTTGCGCGTTAGGGCTCGGTCGACCCGGACCCTAACGCGGCTTTATTTCTTTTTTTTCGTAAGAAGCGTCTCGACTTACTGTTCGAGCTCTTCTTCCTTATGGCGCGGCCAGCTCACGACACCCACGCGGTTCGGTAACACACGGGGATCGAATTCCGGGTTGACGATACCAGCCTTCTTCTGAGCCAAGTAGTCATCCAACGCGGCAAAGGCGAAGCGACCTAAGAGGGCAATCGCAACCAAGTTCGTCACGGCCATCAACGCCATGAAGAGGTCAGCGAGGTTCCAGACGAAGTCGAGGCTCAAGACGGAACCCACGTAAACCATCACCACCACCAAGGCGCGGAAGATCCAGAGGGCTTCCTTACGACGGCTGATGAAGTTCATGTTGATTTCGCCGTAGAAGTAGTTACCGATGATGGAACTGAAGGCGAAGAACAACACGACGATCGTGATGAAGAGGTGCGTCCAGGAACCCAACTGCATGGAGAGGCCTTCCTGAATCAAGGCGATACCCGTGACCTTGTTTTCGATGAGACCATCTAAACCCGGGGTCAAGAGAACGAGCATGGCGGAAGCCGTACAGACCAAGAGGGTGTCAAAGTACACGCCCAAGCTCTGAACCAAACCCTGCTTGACAGGGTGGGTGGCGTCAGCGGTGGCCGCAGCGTTCGGCACCGCACCCATCCCAGCTTCGTTACTGAAAAGACCGCGCTTGATACCCGTCATCATGGCGATACCGACGGCAGCCCCCATGGCGGGTTCAAAACCGAAAGCGCACTTGACGATCGTGGCCAAGACCTGCGGGACGAGGTCAATGTTCATGATGGTCACCACGATGGCAACCAAGAGGTAGGCGCCGGCCATAAAGGGCACGAGCATGGCGACAACCTTAGAAATACGAACGAGACCGCCAAAGATCACCAAAGCGGTGAAGCCCGAGATTAAGGCACCCGTCACATAGGGGTCCATCCCGAAACTCGTATCCATGGAGGCGCTAATCGTGTTGGCCTGCACGGAGTTGAAGATCAAACCGTAGGTCACCGAAATCAACACGGCAAAGAGACCCGCAAAGAAGGGGCTCTTCAAAGCGTTCTTGATGTAGTAAGCGGGGCCACCCTGGAAGCCGCCGTTTTCACGGGGCACCTTGTAGATCTGACCCAAGGTGGATTCCACAAAACCGGTGGCAGCACCAATCGTGGCAATCACCCACATCCAGAAGACGGCACCCGGACCGCCAGCCACCACCGCAATGGCGATACCAGCGATGTTACCGACACCGACGCGGGAAGCGGTCGAGACGCAGAAAGCTTGGAAGGTCGAAATGTGGCCTTCACGCGGGGTGGCGCCAGCGCCTTCACCCACTAAGCGGAACATTTCCGGCAAGCAAAGAATCTGTACGAACTTTGCACGTACCGTAAACCACAAGCCCAAACCAATGAGCATAACAATGAGCACATACGACCATAAGAAGCCGTTGAGCTCGGAGACGATGTTGTTAAGTAAATCCACGCTGAGCTTCCTTAAGAGAACGGAGTCGGAAAAGAAGGGATTGATTAAACAAAGGAAATCTAAGCGAAAACTCACTCATTTCCTCGGTCTTGGACAGTCTTTGCCGATGGGAACAATCGATAATCAATGGTGCATTGTATCAAGATGAAACCGTTTTGGGACGCCCCACAACCCTTAGAACCCCAAGGGTAAGGAATCTAACCTAAGGGTTAGCACGGGCGCACTCGACACGCTTAGGCGTTAAGTTTGCGATGTTTGCCTTTGTGGCGCCCTCGGGTGAGGAGTCGCACATCGCCCTGTTCCAGCGCTCGACGGTCTCGGCGGGTCTTGGGATCAATGATGAGGGCGTCAGCCACTTCCAGGCGCGCGTCCGCCTCGAGTACGGTGTCTTTCGTCACACGGCGACCCCAAACGGAAAAGCCTAATTCGGGCGTGAGCGTAAGACCGGCTTTTTGAAGCGCCATGGCGACCGTGCTCTCTGCTTCCAGCGTGAGCGTCTCTGTCGTCGCGCCCGTGCGCGTAATGTGGACGAGGGTAATTCGCATACTCAAGGGAAAGAAAAAGGTTAAAATTAATGGTTCGACGGTAGGCCGTTGGCGCTTTGGGCGCCAATCGCGTAGCGATCCCATGTCGCACTTCGGGGCTTCTCTTTCGTTGAAGAAGGCTCCCCCCTACCGGACCCGTTCGACATTGTACTACGGGGCACTCTTTTCTCTTAACGCCCACAAAGTGTGATCGCAAGAGGGCTTCTATAGCCTTCTCGCAAGCGTGGCACCGTTTGCCCGCTCCCTCGCGCTTTGCCACTCACAAACAACGGAATCACAAAGGCCATGGCTAATATTCAAAATAAACGCGCCTTTCATGACTACAGCATTGAAGAAAAATTCGAAGCCGGGCTCGTGCTTCGTGGCTGGGAAGTCAAAAGCGTTCGTGCTGGACGCGCTCAAATCAATCAGTCTCACATCTACATTCGTGAAGGGGAAGTCTTCTTAGGCAACGCCCACATGACGCCGGCAGATCAAGTCTGTACGCATGAAACCTTAGAGACGAACCGCACCCGTAAGCTTCTCATGCATCGTCGTGAAATCATGAAGTTAATCGGTAAGGTAGAGCGAGCCGGCTACACCTTAGTGCCCTTAGACATGCACTTTACCCGTGGCCGCGTTAAGGTTACGGTGGCGTTAGCTCGTGGTAAGCGCGAATTCGAAAAGCGCGCCGATCAGAGTAAAAAAGAGTGGAAGCGCGAACAGGAACGCATCATGAAAAAAGACGTTCGTGGTCAGCACCGCTTCGACTAATACTAGAAAGGGGGCGCTGCGCCCCTTCTCTTTCTCAACGACCCCACTTCTTTCGTTTAAGTAAGGTCCCTTGTGCTTTGGTGAGTTCCAAGCCTTCAGTTGAGCCAAAAGGACCATTTACGCTTTACTTGGGTGACTCGTATGCGCCGTCTCTCTACCCTCCTTCTTTCCCTTTCGCTTTTAACGAGCGCCTCGGTCTTCGCGCGTCCTGTCGTGGACAACCTGGGTCGCACCGTTGACGTCCCTGAGACGGTAAAAACCGTAGCCGTCACCAACGTTTTTCCCATGGCCGCGGCCGTTACCGTCTTTACGGGTTCGGGCGAGACCGTCATCGCTATGGCACCCTCCTCGATGAAGGCGGCGAAAACGGGGTCGTTAGGGAAACTCTTTCCCTCGGTTTTAAAGGCGGACACCACCTTTATGGCGGGAGGGAACGTCAATGTGGAAAGTTTGGCAGCCTTACAGCCCGACGTCGTTTTGGTTAATGCCAAAGACCGTCGTCAGATCGATGCGTTAACGCAAGCGGGGCTCAATGCGTTTGCCGTGAGCCCCACCCAGTATGGGTTTGACGTGATGAAGACCTACAACCACTGGGTTCAAGATTTGGCGGCCCTTTTTCCCGAGCACGCCCAAAAAGCCGAAGCCCTTCAAGCAGAAGCCCAGCGTCTTAACGCGCTCGTGGATGAGCACTTAGCGTTGGTTCCACCCACAAAACGCCCCAAGGCGTTAGTCCTCTTTCAAGTCAATCCCCAAACGATCATTGTCTCGGGGAAAAAATTCTTTGGCCACTATTGGTTAACGAGCGTGGGTGCCACGAACGTTGCTGAGTCGATCCTCGCGCCCGCCAACACCGCGAAAGTCACTTTAGAGGATGTCTACGCCATGAATCCGGACGTGATCTTTGTCACCAATTTCACGCCGCAGACGCCACAAGACTTCTTCACGAACCACGTCCCCCAAGGGGATTGGTCGGGGTTAAAGGCGGTGAAAACGAAGCGCGTCTACAAGATGCCCTTAGGGATCTATCGCACGTTTACACCCTCAGCAGACGCCCCGTTGACGCGACTTTGGATGGCGAAAACGTTGTACCCTGACACGTTTAAAGACGTCGACATGACGGTAGAAACCCGTCGCTACTACGAAGCGTTGTACGGTGCTACGTTGTCTGACAACGACGCCACCGCCCTCTTCCCCCATTAATTAGGGGTCACTTCGTGTCCGTCTCGCCCTATCGCCGAACGCTACGCCCAAGGCTCCTTGTCTTGGGTGCCCTCACCCTTTTCTTTGCCCTCTTGGCGCTCACCTTGGGGCGCTATCCCTTGGGGCTTGAAGATTTATTGGGCGCCCTCAACCCCTTAGCTGACACCCTCACGCAAGGGGCGCAGATTGTGCGTGACTTGCGCCTCCCCCGCGTCTTAACGGCGCTTCTGGTGGGGAGTGCCTTGGCGTTGGCGGGTACGGCCTTTCAGTCCCTTTTTGCGAACCCCTTAGCGGCGCCCGACACCCTGGGGCTTGCCACGGGCTCTGCCTTTGGCGCCATTTTGGGGCTGAGCCTCAAGGGGGACGTGTGGGCCGTTCAAGCGTTAGCGCTTCTCGGGGGTTTGGCGGCCATGGCGATGGTCTTGATGGTTACTGGCGCGCAACGCCAGCGAGGGCTCCTTCCTTTAATTCTCGCGGGGATGGTGACGGCCGCTCTCTTTACGGCCCTCATTACCTTACTCAAAATCCTCTCTGATCCCCAGGACGAGCTCCCCGGGCTCATCTACTGGATGATGGGTAGCCTCACAGGGGCTTCATGGACAAGTTTGTCGATGGGGGCGATCCCGTTACTCATAGGCACCCTGTGGCTCTGGCGCTATCGTTGGACCCTAAACCTTTTGGCGCTCCCTGAAGACGAAGCCCGTAGTTTGGGCGTAAACGTAACGAGCGCACGACGCTCTGTGATTGTGGCGGCGACCCTTTTGACCGCTTGCAGCGTCAGCATGACGGGCCTTATCGGCTGGATTGGGCTCATCATGCCCCATGCGGCGCGCGCGTGGATTGGGGCGGATACCCGACGGGTTCTGCCCATGAGTGCGCTCTTGGGCGGGCTCTTTTTACTTGTGGCCGATACGCTCGCGCGCACGATCACGACGGCAGAACTTCCCGTTGCCGTGATCACGAGTCTTGTGGGCGCCCCGTTATTCTTATGGTTATTACGTCGACAGGGAGGGGCCGCATGAGTGCGTTAATCGTACACGACCTCGAAATTGGTCAAAAGGGCCATGCCTTAACCGAGCCCTTTTCGTTTACCCACCCGTTGCATGAAACCTTAGCGATTCTGGGCCCCAACGGCGTGGGGAAAACCACCTTCTTGAAAACGCTTTTGGGGATGGTGCCGGCGATCTCGGGCACCGTTTCGTGGTCCACGTTAGGGACCCCCCGCACCCAAGCCTTTTGGGAGCGTGTGAGTTACGTCCCGCAAGCCAAAAGCGTGGGCTTTACGGCGCCTGACGTCCTCACCGCGGTCTTAATGGGTCGCAATGCCCGCTTTGAGGCGTGGGGAGAACCCACCCCAGAGGACACCCAACGCGCCCTGGCGGCACTTGATCGTGTGGGGCTCTCGGCGCTCTCTCACCGACCGGTGCACGCCTTAAGTGGTGGGGAGTATCAACTCGTCTTAACGGCGCGTGCCCTCATCAACACGCCGCACTGTTGGGTCTTGGATGAGCCTGAAAGTAACCTCGACTTTAAAAACCAAACGCGACTTTTAACGCTCATTCGAGAGGAGCAAGCGCGCGGGTGTGGTGCCCTCTTTAATACACACCTCCCCACGCATGCCCTGCAGGTGGCGGACAAAGTCTTACTCTTTTTCCCAGAGCCCCACGGCCTCGCGCGGGTGGTCTATGGGGAGACGCGCTCGTTACTCACGTCAGAGACCCTCTCAACGCTCTATGGCACCGAGGTGCTCGTCGGCGACGTAGCCGGTGAACCCGCCATGGTGGTGCGCTAAACGAAAGAAAGAAGAGAAGAAGAAGAAGAAGAAGAAGAAGAAGAAGAAAAAGAAGAAGAAAAAGAAAAAGAAAAAGAAACGAAAACGAACAAGAACAAGAACAACACAACGCCAAACAAAACAAACGCCGTCTTGGTTTTCCAAAACGGCGTTTTGCTTGAGGGGAATTGGGTGCTACGTCTTAGCGTTCACTCGTTTCCACCGGTTCCATATCCATGCCCGTCATCAAGACTTGGGTCTTTAAGTCGAGATCCAATTCTTTCTGCAAGAGACGAACCATGCGATAACGGTTAATCACTTCACGGGCATAGAGCAAGTACCCGAGGTAGAGTTCGCTCTTACGCAAACTCACCTTTTCTTCCGCAATCTGCGCCATAAAGTCGCGCTGCATTTCATCGATTTGCG
>JAHHRF010000046.1 GCA_020025955.1 Sutterella sp. | reverse complement strand
AACGGAACCTGGGTTTTACCCCAGATTCCGAAGCGATATTCCGATCTGTTAAAGATGTTAGGTATCCAATTGCCCGCCTAACCAAAGGTATATTTAGTAGGCGGGGATTTGGGTAGTGTGGTTTATTCGTAAACCGTCAGAGTAAGACCGACGGACGATGCAATTTTCACGAGCGAATCCATACGCGAGTTTAAGCGTCGGTATGACAGGAGTGTCGACAAGCTTTGTCGAGACATCCCGTGAGCCTCAGCAAGTGCACTTTGCGTAATGCCACGGTGAATCATTGCGTTTCTGATCATGACCTTAAAAGCAACGATTACAGGCACGGTGATTGCTACGTGACCCTCTGTGATAGGTTGGGCCTCTTCGACGATCTCGCCATCATCGGCGCAGTTTTGGAAGTGCTCAATCAGCCAGTCTTGTCCCATTTCGATGGCGTTGGCATACGTGGTGCCTTGTGTGATGGCATTTTTGATGCCTGGGAATCGGACAAGGTAGAACTTCCCATCCTTAGAGATGGTCGCTGGGTAGACCAAGAAGTCTTCAAGTTTCATAGTTTTAAATGTGAAGGCAGTTACAGCCCCCGCGATTGCGGGGGGCTGTTTTTTCTTTGTTGAAGCCTTGATTAGGCTTTTTGCGAGGCGCTTTTTATTGAGTTGATATCTGTAGAGCCACGTTCGAGTGTTGCCACGAACTTTGAGAATGAGTCCCTCGCCTGCAGAGTGGCTACCATTACCAAGTGTCAGATAGTCTCTAGCTGTTACCCGACACATTACGTCAATCTCTATTTTTTATGATTTTTAGAGGTTGTCCCACACTCACTATCATAATCGAGTTGTTTTGACTAGTTTTTGAGAGTGGAACAAAAATGGGATTCCGTTTGTTACCGTCGGGAATGACTTGGGAGACTGGGGATAAAAGAAAAGCCCCGTGGCGTTAACCACGAGGCTTTCTAAATTCTGGCGGAGAAGGGGGGATTCGAACCCCCGAGGCCCTTATTCAGACCTGCACCCTTAGCAGGGGTGTGCATTCGACCACTCTGCCACTTCTCCGCGGCGTCCGATGTCCGTTTCAACACAGTCGAGGTCGAGTCTTCTGCGTTCGGCTTGAGGATTTTTGCAAGCTTATCATCTCGGATGAAATCGATAAACCGTCCTCAGGGATACGAAGAATAGCACGAACGAAGCGAAAAAGCAAAATCCGTACTTTCGTAGTCCTTAGACTTCAAAACCGTCCAATCTTCTAGAAGACCGACGGTTTGAAAAAGTGGCGCGGCTGGCAGGATTCGAACCCACGACCCTCTGGTTCGTAGCCAGATACTCTATCCAACTGAGCTACAGCCGCCCTGTGAGGATTCGAATATTAATGGGAAAACCATGGGGTGGAAAGGGTTGGGGTTACAAATACCGCATAAAGGGGAGAGGCTAGGGGAGCAGTGTGGTTTAACCCCGTTGACGGACGATCCCCTCCCTTTGGACGACTCGGGTAGGGAAAAAGGGCAGAAAGTTTTTTTGGGAAAAAGCCCGTAAAGCCAAGAGTGATGGCACAATTAAAGGTTGTGTTGAATCTAATCCTTTGGGTTGAACGCGTGCGAGATTCGCATGGTCTACGCCAAAGGGAAAACCCTTATTTTAGGAAGCGCCCTGGGCATGCATGAGTCCGACTCCTTTGTTTTGATTACGACCCTGGTGACTGCGTTTGGTCTCGCTTTAATTTTCGGGTACCTGGCGGAGCGTTTTGCCAAAATGCCCGCGCTCGTCGGGTATATCCTGGCCGGCGTCTGTGTGACGTTGGTGCCGGGCTTGCCTGACGTGGACCGCGCAGCGACTCAAGAGTTTGCCGAACTCGGGGTCATGCTCTTGATGTTTGGGGTGGGCTTACACTTTTCCATTGCGGACTTGATGCGTGTGAAAAAGGTGGCGGTCACGGGGGCACTCTTACAGATGACGTGTTCTGCGACCGCGGGGGCACTGCTCGCTACCCTGGCGTGGGACTGGAGTTTGCCGCAAGCCTTGGTCTTTGGGTTGACGCTTTCGTGTGCCTCGACCGTGGTGGTCATGAAGGCGTTAGAGCTTCGTCACTATACGAGTGGGGCGCATGGTCAAGTGGTGATTGGGTGGCTGGTCGTTCAAGACTTGGTCTCGGTCTTCATCATGGTGTGTATGCCTTTGATGGCCCAGATTTTGAATAGCCCCGATGCGCTAACGCCCGAAGCGATTGCCGTGAGTTTGTCGAGCACCCTCTTAGGGGTGGGGGTCTTTGTGGCGATCATGCTCCTCGTGGGTCGCCGACTCTTTCCGTTTGTGCTTCGAAAAGTGGCGGAACTGGGTTCCCGAGAGCTCTTCACCCTCTGCGTTTTAGCGCTCGCCATTGGGGTGGCCTATGGCGCTGGGGTGATCTTCCACGTGAGTTACGCCCTGGGGGCCTTCTTTGCCGGTATGGTGATGCGTGAGAGTAACTATGCTCACCGAGCAGCTGTGAACTCCTTACCCCTTCAAGACGCCTTTGCCGTGCTCTTCTTTGTATCGGTCGGCCTTTTGCTCGATTGGCACGTCTTTATTGAAGAACCGTTGGCTGTGCTCTTTGTGATGGTCATCATCATGCTCATCACGAGCACGATGTCGATGTTGATCGTGGTCTTCTTAGGGTGGCCCTTGCAAACCGCTGTGATCGTAGGGGCATGCTTGTCTCAGATCGGGGAATTCTCCTTTATTCTCGCGGGGCATGGCATTAGCTTAGGGTTAGCGGACAAAGAAACGATGAGCCTCATTGTGGCTGCATCGATTCTCACGATTGCCTTGAATCCGGTGATGTTCCACTTCATTCCGAAAGTGAAATTCCACTGGGTGACGCGCTACCCCTTTATGCGTCGTGCCGCGATGCGTGAAAATCCCTTATCCCGCCCGACGGTGGCGCCCGGTGCCGCCATTGCGCCCGTGCTCGACAATCACGTGATTGTCGTGGGCTTTAACCCGATGGTCAAAGGTTTACTCACCCGCATTAAAGCGCAGAAGTTGCCCGTGGTCTGTTTGGTGACGCCAGACGAATCGCTGCCTGATCCAAAAGAATTGGCGCCCTATGGGGCGGCCTTGATTTCGGGTGACCCCATTGATCCGATGGCGTTAATTAAAGCCCGTGTTACGAAGGCCAAACTCTTGGTGTTGCCCGACGAAAACGTGGTCTATAACCGCCAGATTTTGACCCGTGCCCGTCAGTTGGTGCCTGAACTCAAAGTTTTGGTGCGTGTCCCGAATGTGGATGAAGTCTCTGACATTCATGCGGACGAAGACACCTGCGTGATGTGCGACTTGGAAGCCACGGCAGGCGCCATGGCTAAAGAAATCGACGGCGTCTTCCATGAAGTCCACGGTCCGGAAGCCCCCGTGCGTACAGCCGAACTCGACGAAGGTCCGCAGGACATGGAAGTCAAAGATCCTGGGAAACTTCAAAAGGGCGTTCGCTTGTTGGGTCAACAGTCGGCCAAGGGCGTGGCTGTTTGTGGTCAGGCGATCGAAGGCTCGGCCAAGTGGACGGGGCGTTGGTTACGTCGTCGCTTCAATGGCGAAGAAGAGAAAGACGCGTCCCACGACGACCAGCCCAAGGGGCTCAAGGGGCTGCTCTCCAAACTCCCCTTCAAGAAGTCGGACGATTAATCCTGAACTTTTTTCTTTTCTTTCACGCGTGCTCATTGCCAGCACGCGTGAAGCGTATGGGTGATTCCCTTCCTTCATAGGATTCCTTCTCATGGCGTTTTCTTTAGACTCCATTTTGCTTTTAGCCGGGCTCGTACTCTTGGTGGGGCTGAACCTCGTGGTGCTCGTCACCTTGGTGCGAGGGAAAGCCCAGCATGAGGACAACCTTCGCGCGCTCATGGACGAAGACCGTGCAGCTCACTTTGAGTTAACCGCCCAGTGTTTGCGTGAGCAAAAAGAAGATTTACTTCTCTCACAACGCCAGTCGGAGTCGGCGCTTCGTCATGACGTCGCAACAATTGCGGAGCGCGTGCAAGCGGGACAGCAAACGAGCCAAAAAGCCTTAGGGGACTTGGCGCAAGAAAACCGTTTAGCCTTAAGCGCCATGGCTGAAAAAGCCCAAAGCGCCAACGTCACGATGCTCTCACATACCCAAAGCGGGTTGAAAACCTTGATGGATCAGAGCCTGCAGACGAGTACGTCGCTGCGTGATGAACTCAATAAAGCCTTGGGTGACATGCGCCGTGAGATGCAAACGAACATCGCGCAGATTCGTGCCGATAACGACAAAAAGCTCGAAGCAATGCGCGCGACCGTGGAAGAAAAGCTCGACAAAACCTTGACGGACCGTTTAACCCAGTCCTTTAAGACGGTAGACGACAAGTTAGCCCTCGTGCAGCAAGGCTTAGGCGAAATGCAAGCCATGGCACGAAGCGTGCAGGACTTAAAAGGGGTGCTCACCAATGTGAAAACCCGTGGCACCTTTGGGGAGACCCAATTGGAGGCGCTTCTCACCAATCTCTTAGGGGAAGGGCAATTCCAATCGCAAGCGCGTATTTATCCGGGGAGCAATGTTGCGGTGGACTTTGCCGTCAAGATGCCGGGGCGTCGACGTGATACCCCCGTGTGGTTGCCCATTGACTCCAAATTCCCCGTGGAAGACTACTATCGCTTAACGGACGCTCAAGAAGCAGGCGACAAAGACCTGATTGATCAAGCCAGAAAGGGCTTGGCGCGTGCCATTCGTGAGCAAGCCAAGAGCATTGAAAAGAAGTACATCTTGCCGCCGTTAACCACGGACTTCGCGATCATGTATTTGCCTAGCGAAAGCCTCTACGCGGAGGTGATTAGTGTGCCGGGGCTCTTTGAAGAATTGCAGACGACGTTCCATGTGACGCCCGTGGGACCCACCGTGGTCTCCGCCTTAATTAATAGCCTTCAGATGGGCTTTGTGAGTTTTGCCCTTCAAGAGCGCTCCACGGAAGTCTGGCACTTGTTGGGAGACGTTCAGAAAGAATTTGACGCCTTTGGTAAGGGCTTTGAAAGTGTGCGTAAACGCTTTGCCCAGGCGCAAGAGAGCCTCGACTTGGTGGATCGCCGTCAGCGTGTGATTGAAAAGAAGATGTCAGCCTTGCGCCAGAAAGGGGATTTAACGACGCCGGTTTTGGAAGACAGTTCGACCCCAGACGCGTTGCCGATAGAGACCACGCCAACGCCTGATGTGCTCCCCGTAGCGGGGGTGGCCACCTCTGACGAATCGAGCGCTGTGACGCACTCGTAAAGGACCGAGAAAAGACAACGGGACGTGAAGGATGAGGCCCTTCACGTCCCGTTTTGTTTGAGAGTTAGCGACGCTTGACGCTTGTGAGCGTAGCGTGCTTTTCCTTTACTTTTGACGGCGTCGACGACGAACCGTGTGCGAGATGCGCGCCGTTAAACCACCCAAGGGGTGCGGGAGCATGCTCTTTTTGATCTTGTGCTTCTTCTTGGGCTTATGGTTGTGCGTGCCTTCCGGTACGTTTTCACCAAAGGCGCAGGGCTTACCCAAGGCAAAGTTGTCGTCGTAGTCTTCTAAAGCCTTGTCGACAATCTTCGCGAGCCCAATCAAGGCGATGACGTTAGGAATGACCATCAAGCCATTGAAGAGGTCGGCTAATTCCCAGACGAGGGTGACCTGTAAGAAGGAACCCATCATCAAGAAGCAGAGCACAATCACGCGGTAGGTCGGGACCCACTTGAGACCGAACAAATACTTGACGTTTTGTTCCGCAAAGAAGTACCAGCCGATAATCGTCGTGAAGGCAAAGAACAAGAGACAGACCGCGACGAACCCATTACCAATGGGACCGAGCCCGTTGGTGAAGGCCTGCTGCGTCAACGAAATCCCCGTCGTAAAGTTGGCGGGTTCCACCGTGCAGAGAATCACGAGCGCCGTCATCGTCACCACGATGAAGGTGTCAAAGAAGAGCCCAACAACGGCTGCAAAGCCCTGTTCCGCCGGATGACGAACCTTAGCGACGGCATGCGCGTGCGGGGTCGACCCCATCCCAGCTTCATTACTAAAGAGACCGCGAGCCACACCGTAACGGATGGCTTCCTTGATCCCCACGCCGATCGCACCGCCCGTGGCGGCCTGCGGGTTAAAGGCACCCACAAAGATCATTTCAAAGACGTGACCGATCGCTTCGGCGTTCCCCACGATGATGGTGATGGAACCGATGATGTAGACGAGTGCCATAAAGGGCACGACTTTTTCCGCAAAGGAGGCAATACGCTTCATGCCACCAATGAAGATGAAGCCAGCGAGCATGAAGACCACGATCCCCGTGAACCACACCGGAATGTCAAACGCCGTCTTAAAGGCGTCCGCAATGGAGTTGGCCTGCACCATGTTGCCCACAAAGCCCAAGGCGATGATGATGGCAATGGCAAAGAACGCGGCTAAGGACTTGCTCCCTAAACCCTGCGAGATGTAGTAAGCCGGACCCCCCGTGATGTGACCCTTACTGTCACGCGTACGGTAGACCTGCGCTAAAACGGCTTCTGCAAAGATGGTGGCCATCCCAAAGAAGGCGGCAATCCACATCCAGAAAATAGCGCCCGGCCCCCCCATTGCAATGGCGGTGGCGACCCCAGCTAAGTTCCCCGTCCCGACCTGAGCCGAGATGGCGGTCGCGAGCGACTGGAAGGAACTCATCCCATCCTTGTCGGCCGCTTTCCCAAATACATTCAAACTACCGAATACTTGACGCACGGCGATGCCGAAGCGTCGAATCTGCATGAATCGTAATTTAAAGGTGAAATAAATCCCGGTCCCCACTAACAAGGGGATCAGGCAGTACACCCCCCAGAGCAAGCTATTAATGCTCTGTACGATGACGGTTGCTTGTTCCACGACACACTCCCTCTATTGTTTTGAAAAAAACGGTTAACACGCTCCTCAAAAAGAGAGGAACCTCCTTTGAAGATGGCCCCTACACTCATAAAGAAGGGGCGGACGGACGCGAAACGCCTAATGTTACCGTATCAAGACAGGCTTGGCACAGGTTTTCCGAATGCCGAGGCACAACGTGTGGTGCCTACTCCGAGAGTCTTCTTAAAACTCGAACCCTCAAAAGGATAGTAACCCCAAGCAATTGGGAATGGCTCGACGGACGCAGGAAATTTTCTCCGTGTAAAGCCCTCTCCCAATTGGGAGAGTCACAGGGGAAGCCGTCAAGCAGAGTAAAATAGCGCCAATACTAATTTGTTCTGCTTAGGTGAAAACGATGTTGAGAAAGTTAATGCGATTTGGAATTTATCTTGCGTTTTTCTTTATGGCGGTATGGGTTATCACGACCGTTGTGGGGGTGGTGAAGACCTTGGTGTAATGAAACGCCTTAGGCGTTTAACACCTTACGGTTAAAGTCGGCGGGCGTATACGGGGTGCAACCCATCGCTTTTAAGCGGCGCCCCGCCTTTAAAACGAGTTTGTCTTTGGTAAGGAGCGCTTGTGCGTGACTCGCCACCGCCAAGACTAAAAACTTCTGATCCAAGGGATCTTTACATTGCACCGGAACGCGTGCGTCGTCCGCCTCCGTCACACGAACCCATTCAAACCGTTTGACCCACCCACGAATCGTGGCTTCAATGGTTTGGGCAGCGTCCTCTGACTCGCCCAGGAAATTTTGGCGCGTCAACACATCCCCCCATTCCATCATGGTGGCACTGGAGAGCACCGGGATGAAACGTCCCTCATCAATGGCCGCCTTTAAGCCCGCGGCCACGGGATCCTCCCAATAGGTGAGATCCAACAAAACGTTGGTATCGACCACGATGCGGGGAGCAGTGCCGTCTAGCGTTTGGGGAGCAGCGTCACACGAATCAAAAAGCGCTTGAAGGCGGGCACGTAAGTCGTCGGATAAGGCCATGAGAAAAAAGGGGACAAAGGGGAAACAAAGAAAAGGCTTTCTATTGTAATAGAGCCTGAAGGTTTGAATCATGGTACCCACCCACGTTTCCCTTTCTTCTCGATGTCGAAAAAAGGGTGAGCCCACTGCTTTCGTGGTACCCACCCTCGAAAAGGTTCAATCGATTACGCCAAGGTCTTTAAAAAGTCGAGGGCGTCATCACGCTCTTTTTGAAGCGCGTCCACGTTTTTCAGCAACCCCGCTTGTACGCGGTCGGAAAGCGCGCGATCCGAAATGATTTCGTAGGACCCACCCACGCAACGGCACGGGAACCCAAAGACGAGCCCCTCGGGGACGCCGTACGCCCCGGTCGAGGGCACCGCCATCGTGCACCAGGGATTGCCCAGTAACCAATCGCGCATATGGTCGATCGCAGCCGATGCGGCCGACGCTGCTGAACTCGCTCCACGCACTTGAATGATTTCGCCCCCACGCTTCGCGACTCGGGGGTTAAGCGTTTCGGTGAGGAAGTCGTCCGTCAGACGCGCGCGTTTCCCCGCCCCGTCAACACGCAAGTGATCGACGTCCACCACCATCGTATCGGCATGGTTTCCCCAGACGGTGAGCTGAGAGAGTTGGGCCGTCGTCGTCTCTAAACGCTCCGCCACTTGGGCACGGGCGCGGTTTTCGTCCAAGCGCATTAAGGCGGTGATATTGGGGCGCAAACGCGGGGCGGCTTCGGCCACAATCAAGGCATTGGTGTTGCAGGGATTTCCCACCACGACCACGTGAAGGTCGTCGCGTGCCACCGTGTCTAACGCTTCCCCCTGGGCTTTGAAAAGCGCCGCATTGGCTTTCAACAGGTCAGCGCGCGTCATCCCGGCGGTTCGCGGTGCTGCGCCCACCATAAAGAGGACGTGGGCGTCTTTAAAGGCGTCCTTAGCGTCAGTGTGCACGCTTACCTTTTCTAATAAAGGAAAGGCACAGTCGGTGAGTTCCATCACGACCCCTTGGCCACGCTTGAGGCTCTCGGGCGTATCACGCACCAAGAGTTTCAAGTGCACGGGTCGCGTCCCTAAGGCGCCTGCCGCTAAACGAAAGAGAAGGGCATAGCCAATTTGACCAGTGGGACCAGTGACGGCAATCACTAAAGGAGCGGTGGAGGGCATGAGGGTTCCTGAAAGAAAAATGGTGTTGTGGGGTTAAGTCTATCGAAAGTGAGAGAACCTGACGAAAGAAAACGGATAGCTAACGCCCTGACGATCGATTGACGGTGTCTAACACTCCCAAAATCCCCAACTTTCGGCGTAAGGTAAAGCGCTTAGCGAAACACGATTGACGACTTAAATTTTGAAGAGGAGAGTGAGAGAATTCCTTGAAATATCAGGGTTTTTCTTTGCCTTTTAGACAAAAATAAATCGACATATTTCGTTACAATTAAAGAAAAATCCCAATTCGGGCTTGTGTTCATAATGAGTCATCTCGACTACTTTTCTTTGAAGGATGCCCACCATGACCTTCTCTGCCAAAGCCTTAATGGCCTCGCGTTTTACTACCAAGCACTACGACCCGTCGCGTCGTTTGCCGGAACACGTTTTAGACGAACTCTTAGAAGCGCTGCGCCTCTCGCCCACGTCGGTTAACGCCCAGTTGACCCGCTACTTTGTCGCGTCCACGGAAGAAGAAAAGGCGAAGCTTTTGCCCGCCATTCCTGACTTCAACCTCGATCGTGCCCGTTTAGCGAGCGACGTCATTGTCTTTACGGTGAAAACCGAAGCCGATGAAGCCCACCTCGCCCGCGTCTTGGAAAAGGAAGTGGAAGACGGTCGCTTTGAGTCCGAAGACATCAAGATGATGGTCGACGGGGCCCGTCGCTACTTTGCGAACCTTCAGTTAGAACGCGCGGGCGTTGCGGAATGGGCCACGCGCCAAGCCTACTTAGCCATGGGCGTGTTACTTACCGTTGCGCCCGCCATGGGGGTGAATGCCACCGCCATGGAAGGGGTGGATACGGCCAAAGTTGATGAAATCTTAGGCCTCAAAGAAAAGGGCTTAAAGAGCATCGCCATGGTGAGCTTGGGCTACCGCGACCCGGTGCGTGACACCAATGGGGAACGTCCCAAGTCGCGCTTGACCAAAGAAGAAATTTTCTTCCGTGTCTAAACGTATCGAAATCAAGCCCTAAGCCCTGAAGGCGGACGGGTTTTGATAGACTTGACGGGAGTCTGGTTGTTTTGGGAAAACCCCCAAGCCAATCGGGCTCCCTTTTTTCATTGAATGGATGGTGTTATGCAGGGTTTCGTACGGGGTTTAACGTTAATTTTGAGTCTGGGGTGGCTGACGCTTGCCCACGCAGACGACTTGCCCGCGCCCTTTTTAGATCGCGCGTTGTTTGACGCCTATGGGGCCCCGGGCGCCATTCAGGATGAAAAGACGGCTCGCCACGTGAAAAACGAAGCCCGTGCGCAACGCAATCGCTTGGATGACGCCTATAAGGCCGCGAAAACCGCGTGCTTAGAAGCGTTCTTCGTTGAGGCGTGTGTCAACAAACACCGTAAAGCCTACTTTGACCGCTCGCGCGAATTGCATAGCTTGCGTATTGCCGCAGACGAATGGTTACGTGAAGCGCGCTATAAGGCCAATCAAAAAAAGCGTGAAACCGAACAAAAAGCCCCTCACCCCGTGACGGTGCGTGAAGTTAAAGACAAGACGGGCGGCGTGGCACTCAAGCCCCGTGAAGTCAAGCCCGCCAGTATTCCGCTTCCCGTCAAGCCCAAAGTGGTAAAGACGGAAACGCCTGAGGAAATGGCGGCGCGACTTGAAAAAGAACGCGAAAACGAAGCTTTGTACGCTCGTAAACAGGCTGAAGCCCAAGCTCGCAAGGCTAACGCCCAAGCGCAAGCGCAAGCCCGCCGTGAGCGCCGAGAAGCCCAACAAGCGGAAATCGAGCGTCAACAAGCTAAACGCCTGGACGCGCAGAAGCGTTACGAAGAAAAACTCGAAAATAAAGACTCGAAATCGGGTCTGCGTAAATATTTCTAACCCCCTTCTTTCTTTTTTCTGGATCCTAAACGGATGAGCCGAGACCCCAAAGCCCCCATTGACTCCTTGGATGATGCCGCCGACTGGTTTGGCGACGACCTGGACGTCTTTGACATGCCGCCGTCGACGGAACCAACCGTAAACGACGAGGCCTTGGCGACGTTAGTAGAGACGTTTGACCTCGACGAGACGGAACCCTTCGTGGACGTGAGTGTGGGCTTTAATCCGGCGCCCCCCATTGAGGATGCGGAGTTCTTTTCCGATCCCGTGCTCGACGCACAACGCTTAGCGGAAGCCGCTCAAGCGGATTACGTCTGGGATCAGGCGGGGGTGGACGCCAAACTCTTAAAGGCGCGCATTGAAGACGCCTTTTCGCCGACGGGGGCGCTAGCGCGTGCGTTGCCAGGTTATGCCGTGCGTGACGCTCAAGGGGCGTTTGCTCAACACGTGTTAGACGTGATGACGAACCACGGTACCTTTGTCGCAGAAGCGGGTACGGGCACGGGGAAAACCTTTGCGTATTTAGTGCCTGCGCTTTTAGGGGGCATTAAAACCATCGTGAGTACCGCGGGGAAAACGCTTCAAGATCAGATTTTTGAAAAAGACATTCCGTTACTCGCCAAAGCCCTCGGGGTGCATGCGGACGTGACGGTCTTAAAGGGGCGTGCTAACTATTTGTGCCCCTACCGTTTAGCGGTGGAATACGACACCCAAGCGCAGTTAGAAAGCCAAACGGCGATCGACTTTGATAGTTCCAACGCACGCAACCAACGCCATGACGCCAAAGACGAGGGGCCGCGCCCTATGGAAATTTTGGAGTCCTTGAAAGCCTTTGCCACCCAAACCCAAACGGGGGACCGTGCTGAATTCACGGGGATTGAAACCAATCATCCGATTTGGCTCAAGGTGACGAGTACGCGAGAGAACTGTTTAGGTCGTCAGTGCCCCTCGTGGGACAACTGCTTTGTGAAAAAAGCCCGAGAGCGTGCCCTGGAAGCGGACGTGATTGTGGTGAACCATCACTTGTACTTGAGTTCCGTGGATACACGCCGTCGTGCGGGCGGCAACATCGATGGACTATTGCCTCGCGTGGGGCTCACCATCTTTGACGAAGCCCATAAGTTGCGCGATATCGCCACGAACTTCTTCGGTGAAATCTTCTCCACCCAAAGCGTGCAGATTTTGCTCCAAAACATCTGGATGCGAATTGGCACGGTGCGCGCCGATGCCATGGGCGAATGGCGCACGGTGATGAGTGACGTGGGACAAGCCGTGGACACGTTCCGCGAGGCCTTGCGCGTCGCAGACTTAGAAGACGACGGTCGTCCCGTGGATATTTCGAAGTTACCGAATTTGTATTTAGCCCGTCGTGCCGCAGACAACTACGTGACGCAATTGACGGTGGCAAAGCAAAAGCTGGCCCTTGTGATGGGCGACGACTTGGAATTGACCCAGTCGGGGGAAGCACTCGACCTAATGGCCAGCGTCATGGAAAGCTGGCAAAAGGACGTCTTTCAGGCGTGTGATACCCCTGAGACGCGTGGTGTTGGCTTGGAGCCGCCCCCTAACGCGGTGCGCTGGATTGAAATTACGGACCGTGGGATTCGTTTGAATACGACGCCCTTATCCGTTGCGCCCTTTTTCCGTCAGATGCGCGAAGACGATTCCGGCGGTTGGGTCTTTACGAGCGCCACGTTATCAACGTCGAGCACCGCTAACGTCGAAGGCTTCCAATACTTTGAAAAGAGTTTGGGCTTGACGGATCCGGTACGCGCCTTGTGGCCCAGTCCCTTTGATTACTGGGCGCAGAGTTTGATTTATTTACCGAAAGAGGCGAAAAAGCCGGACTTTCGCGATCCCACCTCGCACTTTCGCTTTGTGGCGCGTGAGGTCGCCTGGCCCTTAATCGAAGCCGCCCAAGGGGGTGTCTTTGTGCTCTGCACCTCGCACTTAGGGGTGTCGGTCATTCATGAAACCTTGGCGGAATGTATGGCCCAGTCCGTGAAGACCTATCCCTTGTACCAGCAAAACGATTTGCCCGCGAAAACCTTAATCCAAGCCTTCCGAGCGGATAAAAACGCCGTGTTGGTGGCCTCCATGGGCTTTTGGGAAGGGGTGGACGTGCAGGGTGAAGCGTTACGCGTGGTGGTGATTGATCGTCTGCCCTTTGGGAACCCATCGGACCCCGTCTTTAAGGCGCGTTGTGATGCTTTGGAGCGTGAGAAAAAGAGTAGCTTCATGCAGCTCACCGTGCCAGAGGCCAAGATTCACTTAAAGCAAGGCGCTGGGCGCTTAATTCGCTCGGAGCGCGACCGTGGGGTGATTGCCATTTGCGACCCCCGCATCATGAAGTATGGGCTGATGGATGCTTTGCCTGATAGCTACAAGACGCGAGAGTTGGAGCAAGCCTTGGATGAATTGATTGATCCCACCCGCAACGACCGCTGGCGTTGGGCCTAATCGTAAGAAGGGAGAGCGTGTGCTCTCCCTTTTCTTTTAGTCGCGGACAAAACGTCCCACGGTCTCCAGATGTAAGGCCCCGGGGAACAAATCCACGGCGCCTAAACGGTCGAGCCGCCACCCTAAACGCTCAAAGGCTTTCGCATCGCGCGCAAAGGTTTTGGGGTTGCACGAGACGTACACCAAGCGCTTTAAGGGCGTTTGACTCAAGGTCTCGGGCACGGTGCTCTCTACCCCCTTAAACGCAGGGTCCATGATGGCGACCGTCGGCACAAAGCCCGTCTTGAGGTGCTGGGGTAAAACGTCTTCGACGCGCCCGGTTAAGAAGGTGACATT
>JAHHRF010000045.1 GCA_020025955.1 Sutterella sp. | reverse complement strand
GATCTCTCCGCTACCCCCTCAAGATAGTGCGTCTACCAATTTCGCCACGACCGCGACTTTCAAGTTGTTTCTCTGCTTGACATTAACGAAGAGGAGGTACTCTTCATCAAGCAGAGAAGCGATATATTAGCGCGGAATTTCGTTCTTGGGGGCGTCTTCCGGTAATTTTGCCGAATTATTACCATCTTTTTGGGATACCGGCTGTTCGATCGTCGACAAAACGCCTTCAGCAGGCTTCTTCGCACCCTTGTTAAACGCGCCACTGGCGATCGTTAACATCAAGGTGGAGACGAAAAAGACGGTGGCGGCAACGGCCGTGGAGCGCGACAAGAAGTTAGCGCTACCCGTGGCACCGAAAAGGGAGCCCGAAGCGCCCGAACCAAAGGCGGCCCCTAAGTCGGCACCCTTACCGTGCTGCATAAGAACGAGCACGATGACGACAACGGCGGAGATGATTTGCAAAACAAGTGCAATGCTGAGCAAGAAATGCATGGCAGAAACCTAACAAAGTGTGAAATCAACGTGCAGGGCACGCCTGAGCAATAGAAAGAAAATCGTTGGGATTGAGAGCGGCCCCACCAATGAGCCCCCCATCAATATCCGGCATCGCAAAAAGCGTTGCGGCGTTGGCGGGTTTAACACTCCCACCATAGAGAATCGAAAGCGTTTGAGCGGCCACGTCGTCGACTTCCGCCACACGGGCACGCAACTGGGCATGCACGGCTTGGGCTTCCTCGGGCGTGGCAGTTAACCCCGTCCCAATGGCCCACACGGGCTCGTACGCAATGGCGCCTAAATCCTTGGGAGAGACAACCTTAAGTACGGCATCCAACTGGCGAAGGACGACTTCGGCGGTTTTCCCGCTTTTGCGCTCTTCTAAGGTTTCCCCGACGCAAAGGATGGGGCGAAGGTTGGCCGATACTAATCGGGCACACTTTTTCGCAACCCCCTCATCGGTTTCCCCGTAGAGCGTACGGCGTTCCGAGTGACCCACAATGGTCCACTTGACGCCAATGTCGGCGAGCATCTCGGCGGAGACTTCCCCCGTATAAGCGCCCTGGACCTCATCGGCCACATTTTCGGCCCCTACGTCAATCGATAAGGTGTTGACCAAATCCGACAAATAGACGAACGGTGCACAAACGACGCAGCGGCTAGAAAGCGACGGCGCTTTGGCGTTAAAGGTCTCGACCCAACGGGCATTGTCAGCTCGCGAGCCGTTCATTTTCCAGTTGGCAATGACTAAGGTGTCACGCACAGGGATTCTCTCCAAAAGTCGATTCAGGTAAGGCGCATCGCCCACAAAGAAACGACACGTCACGCATTGTACCCGTTATTTTACCTGAGGCAGGGCACAAGCACCAAAAATTGAGCCGACCGTCGGTTGCGAACAACCGTGTCGATCGGCTCTAGGGAGGCGAAGACCCGAGAAGCTTCTCAGGTCTTAACCGAGACGGGGATTATTCCGTCTTTTCGCCTTCACGCGGCAAGAGCGCCTTCATGGACAAGCGCACACGGCCCTTTTCGTCCATTTCGATAACCTTAACGCGAACGACCTGACCTTCCTTCAAGTAGTCGGAGACCTGGTTCACGCGTTCGTTGGCGATCTGGCTGATGTGCAGAAGACCGTCCTTACCCGGCAAGGCTTCGACGATGGCGCCGAAGTCGAGTAAGCGCGTCACCTTACCTTCGTAGACCTTGCCCAATTCGAGCTTGGCCGTGATGATTTCGATACGACGGCGAGCTTCTTCCACGCGAGCGGTGTCGGGGCTGGAGATCGTCACGGTACCGTCATCTTCGATGCTGATCTGCGTGCCGGTTTCTTCCGTCAAGGCACGGATCGTGGCGCCACCCTTACCAATCACGTCACGGATCTTGTCCTGATCGATCTTGATGGTGAGCATACGGGGAGCGAAGTCGGAGAGTTCCTTAGCGCCGCCACCGGCCATTTCGTGCATCTTGCCTAAGATGTGCTGACGGCCATCGTGAGCCTGCTTCAAAGCAGCCTTCATGATTTCCGTGGTGATGCCTTCAATCTTGATGTCCATCTGGAGAGCGGTCACGCCATCAGCGGTACCGGCCACCTTGAAGTCCATATCGCCCAAGTGGTCTTCGTCACCGAGGATGTCGGTTAAGACCGCAAACTTGTTGCCGTCCTTGATAAGACCCATGGCCACACCGGCGACGTAGTCCTTCAACGGAACGCCAGCGTCCAACATCGACAAGCAACCACCGCACACGCTGGCCATCGAGGAAGAACCGTTGGATTCGGTAATTTCGGAGACGACACGGATCGTGTACTGGAAGTCTTCGTGAGCCGGGAGCACAGCCTTCAAGGCGCGCTTCGCTAAACGACCATGACCGATTTCACGGCGCTTCGGGGAACCGACACGACCGCATTCGCCCGTGGCAAACGGGGGCATGTTGTAGTGAAGGAGGAAGCGTTCGTGACCTTCTTCGCAGAGGCCGTCGATGATCTGTTCATCGGACTTCGTACCCAAGGTCGTGGTGACCAAGGCCTGGGTTTCGCCACGCGTAAAGAGGGCGGAACCGTGGGTGCGCGGGAGCACGGACTGACGGATTTCGATCGGACGAACCGTACGGGTGTCACGACCGTCAATACGGGGCTGGCCAGCGAGGATGTTGGAGCGAACGAGGTGAGCTTCCATCCCGAAGAGGATGTCATGGACTTCGTTCATGTCAGCGCAATCCGTACCAGCGGCTTCGGCGTCAGCCACGAGCTGGGCTTCAACCTGAGCGTAGACTTCACGCAACTTCTGGGTGCGATCCTGCTTGGAGCGGATGGCGTAAGCGGCCTGGAGACCGTCTTCAGCGAGTTCCTTGATACGAGCGATAAGGGCTTCGTTCTTCGGAGCAGGCTGCCAATCCCAAGCGGGCTTGCCGGCTTCAGCAACGAGTTCGTTAATGGCGTTGATGCAGACCTGCATGGCTTCGTGGCCAGACGTCACGGCAGCGAGCATCACGTCTTCCGGCAAGCGGTCAGCTTCGGATTCAACCATCAACACGGCACGTTCCGTACCGGCGACGACGAGGTCAAGGCGGGAAGCCTTCAACTGTTCGGTGGTGGGGTTGATGACGAATTCGTCATTGATGTAACCCACGCGGCAGGCGCCAATCGGACCCTGGAAGGGGATGCCGGAGACGGCCAAGGCGGCGGACGCACCAATCATGGCGGGGATATCCGGATCCACAGCCGGGTCAGCCGACATCACGTGGAGGATCACCTGCACTTCGTTATAGAAACCTTCCGGGAAGAGCGGACGGATCGGACGGTCGATCAAACGGCTCGTCAACGTTTCCTTTTCGCTTGGACGGCCTTCACGCTTGAAGAAGCCCCCCGGGATCTTACCGGCGGCGTAGGTCTTTTCGAGGTAGTCAACGGTCAAGGGGAAGAAGTCCTGGCCGGGCTTAGCTTCCTTTTTCGCTACAACGGTAGCGAGCACAACGGTGTCATCCATCTGGCAGACAACAGCGCCCGTGGCCTGACGAGCGATTTCGCCCGTGGTCAACGTGACGTCGTGGTCACCGAAACGGAAGGACTTGGAGACTTTATTAAACATGGTCATGTTCAATTTTCCTTTTAACTGCGTTTTTCTTCACACCTAGCTAAAACAACCGTTCGCATCCACACGCTGCGGCACAAGGGTCCTCGCCAACAAAGTAAAGGGCGTTTGTGTCGCAACGCGGTGAAGAATTAAAGGTTAATTTAGGTTCAGTGTTGAATGAAAAATGCGTGGAGTAGATATGACTACGACCTGTCGAAATCGGCAGGTCGTGTCGAGTGAAATGCTTGTCTCTTACTTGCGAAGATTCAAAGCACCAATCAAATTACGGTAGGCATCGACGTCGGTGCGCTTGAGGTAGTCAAGGAGCTTACGACGACGGGAAACCATACGGAGAAGACCACGGCGGGAGTGATGATCCTTAGCGTGGACCTTGAAGTGATCCGTAAGGTGGTTGATGCGAGCGGTGAGGAGAGCCACCTGCACTTCGGGAGAGCCGGTGTCGCCTTCAGCGCGCTGGAACTTGGCAACGATATCAGACTTGTTCATTTCAACGGACATTTGATTTCCTGAATAGAAAAACGATTAAACATGCGGTCACGAGCGTTGAGACTTGTGCCGTGAAAGTTGAGATTTTACAGGGACGAGGACTTCTCTGCAAGTAAAAGCCCTTTTTTATTTTGTAGTCTCAGGCGTTTTTTCGCTTGGACTAGCGCCCCATGGGTTTTTCGGTGTTTTTTCAAGGAAAACCCCCTCGAAAAACACGTCCCTGAGTGGAAAAACCCGTGGGGATAGCTTTAATTAACGCTCACCCGAGATGTGGAAACGCTTTTCCACGTAACGGACGATCTGCGAAATCGTCAACGTCATCGCGAGGTAAAGGATGGCCACACAGGTCCAGATTTCCTTCGTCGCGTAGGTTTCTGCAATGATGAGCTGACCGGTACGGGTCAATTCTTCAAAGCCAATGACGGAGACCAAGGAGCTGTCCTTGAGCATGGCGATAAATTCGTTACCTAACGGCGGAATGATTCGCTTAAAGGCCTGCGGGAGCACGATGTAGCGCATCACCTGACCGTGCGTCATGCCAAGGGACAACCCAGCGCGGTACTGGCCCACGGAAATGGACTGAATCCCAGCACGGAAGATTTCTGCGACGTAAGCGCCCGAATTCATGGAGCAGGCCGTCACCGCCGCAATGAAGGGATCCACACGATGCCCGATGATTTCCGGCAAGGCAAAGTAGATGATGAAGATCTGAATCAAGAGCGGGGTCCCACGGATCACGTCCACGTAGACCTTGGCAGGAATACGGAAGATGGCGTGACGCGAGAGCTGTCCCAAACTCAAAAACAGACCCAATACCAACCCGAGGCCCACGGCAATAGCCGTAATTTCAAGGGTGAGTCCAGCCCCTTTTAAGAGGAGCGGAAAGCTGTTAAGAATCAAGGGAATGTCGTAATTCATCGGTACCTCAAGGGATTAACGGGGTTCGTTAACGTTTCGAACGCCGTTTTTTTATTCGTTCACCGTTTGGCATAGGGTGGGCCCTTGCCCGGTGACTTTTTATTGTCTAGGACTTAAACGCCCAAGCGCTTAAGTTTACCTCTATTGGGGAGAAATCGCGTTGACAAAGCAAGGGGGCACCGCAGGCGCCCCCTTCTCAGACTGGCTTACTGAGCAAACCACTTGTCGTAGATGGCCTGGAATTCGCCGTCGGCCTTCATCTCTTCTAAGGCCTTGTTAAGCGCATCAAGGAGCTTGGTGTTACCCTTGCGAACCGCAAAGCCGTAGTATTCGGCATCGGCCACGCCTTCCGAGATATGGAATTTCTTCGCGAGGTTGGGCTTCGTCTTCAAGAAGTAACCCAAAACCGGACGGTCGAGAATCACCGCGTCCGAGTTGCCGCCTGCTAAATCCATAAAGGCTTCGTTGGTGGTGTTAAAGGCCACCACGTGGGAGCCCGGGATGGACTTGGCGTATTCCGCACCCGTGTTACCAATCTGCACGGCGATGTGCTTACCCTTCAAGTCATCAAAGTCCTTGATGTCGTTCTTACTTTCAGCACGAATCATGTAGGAGAGACCGGACTTGTAGTAGGGGGCCGTAAAGTCCACACGCTTCTGACGATCGGGCGTAATCGAAATACCCGAGGCAATCACGTCAATGGAACCCGTCGACAAGGCGGGGATCAACGCGTCAAAGCCCATGTTTTCAATCTTGGCTTCGTAGCCAGCACGCTTGGCCATGGCGCGGATCAAGTCCATATCAAAGCCCGCGTATTCGCGTGCCTTGGTGTCCATGAATTCAAACGGGGCAAACGTGGGTTCGGTACCGACACGTAAAACTTCAGCAGCGTAGGTGCTCGAAACGGAGCCTAAAAGGCTTAAGGTGGCGCCAGCAACAAGGAGGGCTTTCTTTAACATCATGGTCGGTTCACTCACAAAAAATCTTCAAAACCTCAACCTCGGGTCCAAGGGACGCGCCGGGGTAAAGGGGATAGTCGACCTTGGGGCGTATTCACACGTCCCCGAAAAGGTAAGTGAACTATAGCGGGAAAGGAAAAAGGTTTTGTCGTTTTGGGACTGAAAAAATCGAGAATTTTGCTTTAGTCGAGCGTGACCTAGGGAATTATCCTAGCCCATGTCGACAATGCTCGTTTATTGTCGACAAATACCCCTTTTTCAGTCGAAAACCTCAACATTTCCGTGCACACCTCAGACGCGCCAGGTGACGACCGTCCACCCTGCTTTTTGTGCCTCGGCTTTAAGGCGTTTATCGGGATTGACCGCAACCACCCCGCCCATTAATTGCGCTAGCGGCAGGTCATTGTGCGAGTCCGTAAAAAAGAGCCCGCGGGATAAATCGAGCCCTTGGGGCTCTACCCACGCTTTAACGCAGTCGATTTTGCCGGCGCGATAGGGGGCCGTGCCCACCACGTTTCCGGTGAGCGTCCCGTCCGCTCGACGCTCGAGCGTTGTCGCGATCACGGCATCCACGGGAAAGAAACGCAGGCTCAAGGCCTCCGCCACAAAGTCATTGGAGGCGGTCACGATGGCGGTAGGAAGCCCCGCTTTGCGGAATGCCTCAATCGTTTGGACACCTTCTGGGAACACCGTTTGTGGCCACACGGTTTTGAGGGCCTCTTCAAGGTAAGCCTGGCGCACAGTCTCCGAGAGATCACCAAAGACGGGCACCGTTTTCTTTAAGTAGTCTGTTAAATCGAGGCGCCCCAGGGCGTAATTCAAAAGCATCCACTGCTCACCAAGCCAATAGCGAAGTCCCCGCCCCAAGCCCTTCTCTTGCAAGAAGTGCGCCCAGTGTTGACAGGAGTTCCCTTCAATCAAGGTGTCATCCATGTCAAAGAGGACAAAGTCTGGCGTGCTGCCATTGCTGAGCAGAAAGGGGACGGTCATGGGGGAGAGTTCGTGCTTTGGGGGACAGGAGAAATTTCTGGGGTATAGTTGATAAACAACGTTTGCATTCTAAGGCGGTGCTACCGCCCTATGGTGTTTTTCTTCTTTTTTGTTTGAGTACCGATGACGACGCCCCTTCCTCTCATTGAAACGCTGAAAACCTCAACTAACCCCAAAGATCGTGCTTACTGGGGGGCGTATTTGTGTGCGCAACTCCAGTTAAAGCGCTATTTGTCGATGCGCTATCAAGAGAAGTTAGGGCTCGCGCCTTTACCCCTTCCTCAGTTGGTGAACGGCGCCCCCTTGTGGATTTTCGCCTTTGACGAAGAGGGGGAGGTCAGTACCTTTACGATGGAAACGCTCAAAGCCCTCAAAGAAGAAGACGTCAAACGTACGCTCATGAAGCAGTTCTGGTTTTGCTACCAGCGTGCGCACCGCAGTGAAACCTATATCTACTGGATGCAGCGGTTTTTAGAGTTGCTCCTCAAAGTCGATCCGAAGGAAGCGTTAAACGGCTGGGCGGCGCTTTCGGTGTTTGCGCCCGAGTCCGTCACCGCTGCAGAGCGCACGAAGTATTTAGCCTCTGACCCTCCGTTGCGCCTTCAGATGCTTCTCTACCCTTATTTAACCGAAAAAGAGCGACGCGCCGTGTTAAAGCGAGGGCTTGACGCCAACGACCCCCGAGCGCTTTACGTTAAGGCGGAGTCTTACAAATATGGGAATGCCTACTGGCGTCGTGCCATGGAAAAGGCTGCCAAGTTTGGCGACCCCTTGGCGTGCGCGCGTTGGTTGGGGTACTTAATGGAAAAAGACCCCACGTCTGAGGACGCAAAGGAGTGGCTGCGTTTGTGCGAAGTGCACCCCGATGGTTTCCCCGTTTGGGAAGCCTCTCGCCAGTATTGGAATCGTGAGCGCCCTTGCTACGACATTAAGAAAGCGATTGCATTAGCGGAGCGCGCGGCGAGCCTCGGGTGCACGGAAGCGTTTTACACCTCGGGGCTCTCCCACTTAGAAGGCTTTTATGACGAAGAGGGGAAGGTCTCTGACGAGTTGCCCACGGCGACCCCGCAGCGTGCAGCGCTTGGGTACGTTGATATGGTGGCAGCGATCGTGGAACCCAATCCTGGGCTTCGTTCTGCAGAAGCCGCGGGTGCCCTCGCGAACGACTATTTAGAAGGGCACTTTGTGACGTCGGACCCCTTAATGGTGGCCTACTTGGTCGCGCACGCCGCGATCCACGAAGACGTACCCGAAGACGAAACCGAGTCAGGGGGCTATTTGGCGTGGTGGCTTTATACCCTCTATCGCGATGGCTTTGTCTTTAAACAGGATGACCGCTTGGCGCAAAAGTGGTTAATGGTGGCGGCAGAGCGTCACCATCCGGATGCGATCTATAACGCAGGGATTGCTTTTGAATTGGGGCAAGGGGTTGAGAAAGATCCTAGGAAAGCGTTGGATTGCTGGTTTTCCGCGTGGACGCGCTTTCGCCATGTGTTGGCCGCCGCCAAAATGGGGGTGGCCTACCAAAATGGCGCGGGGTGTGAAGCCAACCCCAAGGCGGCCGCCTTTCTTTTCAATGAAGCCCGTAAAGGAGGGGTGGACGAAGCCCTTCTGGTGCGCTTAGGCAGACATGCAGACAATACCGACCATTAACTTCTTTTTCTTTAACCATGACGACCGACCCTCACGCATTCATTTCAGAGCTCGCCCACAGTCAAGACCCAGATGATCAGGCGTACTACCGTGCCTTTTTGTGCGCCGAGCGCCAATTAAAGGCCTTTTTAAAGACGCACTACGAAGCGCCCTTTCATTTGCCAGCGTTAACGGTGCCCGATGAAGCGAGTCACGGGTATGAGTGGCTTTTGAGATTGTCGCCTGCTGCGCAATTTTTCTTTCACGCAAAGGACTTAACCGTCAAAGAGCTCTTTGATGCCATGGAGCGCTTCTATTGGTATCTCAACGCCCGTGCGCGTCGGTCGGATGCGTACCTTCACTGGATGGAACAGGCGCTCGAGAGCCTCCACGAGGGGCGCCCCAAGGTGGGAGCCAAAGCCTGGGTGACCTTAACGCGCTTGGTGCCAAAAATTAGTGACGAGCAAAAGGCGCAGTGCTTGGCGATTGCAAAAGACGATCCAGCCTTGCAAATGCTCATCTACCCTTACTTTGATGAGAAGACCCAAAAAGCGCTCCTTAAAAATGCCCTAGAGAAAAACGATCCGCAGGCCCTTTATCGGAAAGCGCAAACGTATAAGTATGGGAATGCCTATTGGCGTCGCACCATGGAAAAAGCGGCCAAGATGGGGGATGCGGACGCCTCGGGCGATTGGCTGGATTACTTGATGGACACGACCCCTGAGTCCCCGGAGGCCAAAGCCTGGTTGTTAGCGTGCGCCAACCATGAGGCGGGTTTGCCCGTTTATCGAGCCAGCCAACACTATTTGGATGGGACGTCGCCCTACTACGATTTGGCAGAAGGCCTGCGTTTGGTGGAACGCGCTTCGGCGATGGGGTGTGAAGACGCGTTTTATGAGTCGGGTCTCTGTCACGTCGAAGGGTACCTGGAAGACGATGGAACGCCCTTAAAGGTGCTGCCTGCGACCACCGTACGCCGTGTGGCGATGGGGTACTTCGAATTGGTGGCGGCCGCCATGCCCTACGGGTCAGAAAAGAAACGCGTGGCCGATGCCGCGGGGAAACTTGCTTACCTTTACATGACGGGGAAGTTTTTGCCTGAAGACCCCGTGATGGTGGCTTACTTGGGGCACCATGCTGCGATGATGGAAAAGCGCCCCACGTCAGAGGGCGAAGAGGGCGGCGGCTACGCCTGGTGGGTCTCAGGGTTTTATCGTGAGGGGTTCGTGGTTGAGAAAGACCCTGAAGCGGAGTTTTACTGGCAAGCCAAGGCCGCCGAGCGTGACCACCCCTTAGCGCTTTACAACATGGGGTGCAATTTCTGGCGCGGAGAATTTTTGCCGCAAGATGACGAAGAGGCCGTGATTGCTTGGAACCGCGCGTGGCTCAAGTTCGGCAACGAATTAGCGTTGGTCAGACTCGGGCGCGCCTTTGAATTGGGACGTGGCGTCGAAAAGGACCCCAATATGGCCAAGATACTCTATACCCTCGCTCGTGAAAAAGGGGTGGACGAAGAGCTCATGACCATTCTTACGCGTGATCAATCGGACGACGCCCCTTAAGGCGTGGTCCAAGAAAGGATAGGAAGCCAGTGCCCGTCTTGAGTAGGGTGAAACGCCACCCAGGCGTTTTGCCCAAAGTCCCGAGCGATTTGATGGGCTTCTTTTTCGGTTAATCCCCAGATAAAGAAGCCAGGTTCCACGGGCCACGCCCCCGTGGGGTCGATCGCTTCTGTTCTCCAAAAGAGGAACCCCTCTTTTTGAATCCAGTCGTAAAGCGCCTCGTGAGCGCGTTGATTGGCGTTGTCCGCCGTTAAAACGCTCCCCGGGTTATAGGCCGTAATGAGGTGCGCCAATGTGTGGGGAGGGGCTTTCTGGAACGCTATCGGTACGCCAATCGTGGCATGTAAGGCCCCCTCAGGGGACTTGATGACATAGTCCGTGGCGCAGTATTCGGCGAGGTAAGCGCGGGAGGGCATGGATGGGACAATCGTTAAGGACGAGAGAGAAAAAGTTTAGCCTTTCAAGGGTGAGGTGTGGGGAAGAGCCCAAGGCTTTTTCTTTGCTTGTTACCTCAATAATAGGGGTTAACACTGTGACAGAATCGCAAATGTCACTAGAACCAGTGCGCCTCAAGTCGTAAGCTGTAGAGAGGCTTTCTGAAAAAGTATTGATGAGCATTTTTGCTTTGTTTTTCCGACGTTTTCAGAAAAGTCGATTTGGGTAAAAAAGTGGCTTCCCCGGGTTGACGGCCACGCGTGGATTTCGGTATATTAGTACTGCAGGTTCCGAAAGGGACGCTGTTGTACGCGTGTCACCCGAATTAGCGTTTAAGCGTAATTTTTAAGTACGTCGGCCACGTGGGGAAGAAGCCATAACTTTTTGAGTTGTGGCTTTTTCTTTTTTCTGGGGTTCGATACCCAAAGCAAAAAACCCTGCAGCCTAAGCTACAGGGTTTCTCTTGAATTCGTGGCGGAGAGAGAGGGATTCGAACCCTCGATACGGTAATTCCCGTATGCCGCCTTTCCAGGGCGGTACAATCAACCACTCTGCCATCTCTCCGACTTGTTGTCTCAGCACCCCTTAGTCACGTTCGATGTGGCGTCGTTCATAAGGTCATTCGTCTGAGAAGTGGAAGTATACATGAATTGTTAGAAAAATCCAGAGTCCACCAAAAAAAAGCCAAAAAAGCGGGTCAAAATCCCATAAATAGGGGGTGCGGTGTGCGTTTTAACCCGACTTGTACGCTTTAGCGGCGCTGCGTTGCACGAAACATCGTCAGCGCTAAGGGACGTTCTAACGAGGATTCATGCCCGGAGAAGATTCCCGACCAAGCGCGCATCAGGTCGATGTAGAGCTTCGGATCCGTTTCGCGGCTCATCGTCTTTTCATGCTGGTCAAAGGCCACTAAGACCTTTAAGTCATCAATGTAAAGCGCTAAGGCCTGGGCGATGGTGGTTTCATCGTCTTCTGCTTGCGAGAGCCCTTCCGTAGCTAACGCAGCTTTAACGTGAGCGACGAGTTTGGGGCCAGTCCAGCCGTTGTCAATCGCACGAACGCCGTCAGCGGACTGACTTAACAACGTGGTTAAGTCTAAGAGAAAGGTCCCGGCTTGCTCCGCAATAGCGGCGGCATCCTCGTGCTCGGGGTTATGGGTTTGCATCCACACGTTTTGCATGGTGGCGATCCCCAATTCTTCTAAAGCCATCAACATGACGCTCTGGTCGGTAAAGTCCAAGGCTGGCATGGGTTTGAATTCGTCAGGAGTGTGAGCGTTTTGGGTCATGAGGATCTCGTGTGTGTTGGGAAAAAGAGGGGCACCCTCAGGGTGAGTCCATCCCTCTAAAGAGCCTTAAGTCTACTATAGAGCGTGGGGGTAGGGGGAAAGGGTGAGCCTGATGGCGGCGGTACGCTAACTTCTGGGGAGGGTTTTTCGTCAACCCCGTATAATGACGAGGAATAAGCGTGGGGCGAGGAGGCAACCATCGCCCAAACGAGGGGAGCGGGATGCGCCAGCGCTTCTGGCAGTAAGACTTTTCCGGCCCCTCCCTCACACGCCACCCAGTATTGATTAACGACAAAGAAAAGAGGAGCGACACCGTGCCTACCAATCAGTATGAAACGATGTTACGTCACGTTATGGATCACGGGACGCTCAAAGGGGATCGCACCGGTACCGGCACCCGCTCGGTGTTCGGGTATCAGATGCGCTTTGACTTATCGGAAGGCTTTCCCTTAGTCACGACGAAGAAATTGCATTTGCGCTCCATCATCCATGAGCTCTTATGGTTTTTATCGGGCTCGTCCAACATTGGTTATTTAAAAGACAATAACGTGCGCATCTGGGACGAATGGGCTGATGAAAACGGGGATTTGGGTCCGGTCTACGGTGTGCAGTGGCGCAGCTTCCCCAAGCCCGACGGGGGGCACGTGGATCAGATCACGCAGTTAATCGATCAGATTAAAAACAACCCCAACAGCCGTCGTTTGATTGTCTGCGCCTGGAATCCGGGTCAGGTCGATGAGATGGCGCTTCCCCCTTGCCATTGCTTGTTCCAGTTCTACGTGGCCGACGGGAAACTCTCCTGCCAGCTCTATCAACGTAGCTGCGACATTTTCTTAGGGGTGCCCTTTAACATTGCGAGCTATGCGCTGCTCACCCACATGGTGGCCCAACAGTGTGGCTTAGGGGTGGGCGACTTCGTGTGGACGGGGGGCGATGTGCACCTCTATAACAACCACGTGGAACAAGCCCAGTTGCAATTGAGCCGTGAGCCCCGTGCTTATCCGCAGTTAAAGATCCTTCGTAAGCCCGAGAGCATCTTCGACTACCGCTTTGAAGACTTTGAGATTGTGGGCTATGACCCCCATCCTCATATCAAGGCAGCCGTCTCCGTATAAGGACAGAGAAAAACGCTATGCAACTCGAAATGATCGTGGCCGTGGCGAAAAATGGCGTCATCGGTGGGGGCAACCAAATGCTCTGGCACGTTAAAGAAGACTTTCAACACTTCAAAGCCACGACGATGGGCGCACCCATCATCATGGGTCGCAAGACCCATGAGTCCATTGGCCGTGCGCTCCCCGGGCGCTTAAACGTGGTGGTGACGCGTGACGCCCACTATAAGCCCTTAGCCGACAACGTCACGGTGGTCACTAGCCTGGAGGCTGCCTACGAGGCGGTGGGCGATGTGCCACGAGCTTTTGTGATTGGTGGGGGTGAGTTATACCGTCAGGCGTACCAAAAAGCACAGCGAATTTGGCTCACTTTGATTGACAAAGACTTTGAGGGGGACACCACCTTCCCGATGCCCTCCGAGACGGACTTTACGCGTACGGATTTATCCCACTTGGATGAAACCGAAGCCCGTGACTTTAAGGTCTTTTTCACCCGTTGGGACCGCAAAACGAAGGTGTGAGTCTTACACAAGTTTTGACGATTGTCACCGAGAGGACCCTCTGCTTAAAAAAGAAGCAGGGGGTCTTTTTCTTCCCTGAGGGGTTGCAAACACTGATATCCCCTAAATAGGTTATCCACAGGTTGGGGATAAAAGTTTTCCACAGATTATGTGAATAAGTGTTAAGAATTCGCCGTTTGACTCGTTAGAGTCCCGAAGAATCAACGACTTAGCCTCGTGCTTAAAAAATAGGCACGCTGTGAAATAGCATTCACGATGAGCCGCGAACTAGAAAACGCTTGATCGAACGCCAAGAAGTGCAGAGCAAAACAAAGGAAAAGCGTCACCCACGAAACGCAAAAAAGCGCCGTAATGAAACGACGCTTCTCTGAAGAATTTCTGGCGCGGCTGGCAGGATTCGAACCCACGACCCTCTGGTTCGTAGCCAGATACTC
>JAHHRF010000044.1 GCA_020025955.1 Sutterella sp. | reverse complement strand
CCGGTTTTCAGTATTTAGGCGTTACTCATGGCTCCCTCCTCTAATCCTCAACAAGACCCGCTTTTTGGTGCGATGGGCTTAAAGGTCCTTCGTCGCATGACGCAAACCTCTCAGCAAGATATCGCTGATGAACTCCATGTTTCCGTGGACACGGTACGTGCCTGGGAATGTGGCAAGCGCAATATGAACTTCCTCATCACGCGTTGTTTACTTGCGATCTACAAGATCAACTTAGAGGACTTAAAAAAGGAAGTGGGCTCCGCCGAGTTGCCGGCTCAAGACGATAAGACCGAAACCAAGCCCAAAGCCAAAAAGGTTTCGGATGTCGCTACGGTTGCTCAAGAACTCATGCCGATTCGCAAATTCAAGGCGATGTACGATGAGCTCTTAGTTCAAACCCATCAAAAGGAACTGGCGCGCTGCCAGCCAGGGGACGTGAAGTTTATCGACCTCTTTGCTGGGATCGGTGGCATTCGTCGAGCCTTTGAAGCCAATGGCGCTAAGTGTGTCTTTTCCTCTGAAATCGACACCAATGCTCAATACACCTATTACGCCAACTATGGCGCTGTCCCCTTTGGTGACATCACGAAGATTGAAGTCGATCAGATCCCTGATCACGACATTCTCTGTGCTGGCTTCCCTTGCCAGCCGTTTAGCCATATCGGCCGCCGTGAAGGCTTTAAGCATCCGACGCAAGGGACGATGTTCTATGAGATCGTTCGCATCTTGAAGGCTAAGCAGCCTCGAATGATCTTCTTGGAAAATGTGCCGGGTCTGGTAAACCACGATAACGGCAACACCTTGAAAGTCATTATCGAATCCTTAGAAGACATCGGTTACACGGTTAAAAAGACCGTTTTAAATGCTGAAGACTTTGGGGTGCCTCAGAGTCGCGCTCGCTTTTACTTGGTGGGCACGCTCAATGACCCGAAGGCTGATGGGAGCTTCACCTTCCCGATTCCGCCCAACGTGCATGTGGACATTGGGGACTACTTGGAAAGTGATGTGTCCGGGTACAGCATCTCGGAACACTTGCAAAAGTCCTATCTCTTCAAGAAGGATGACGGTCGTCCGAAGTTAATTGATAAGAACTCCAAAGGTCCTGTTAAGACCTTGGTTTCCTCCTACCACAAGATCCAACGCTTGACGGGGACCTTCGTGAAGGATGGCGAAACGGGGATTCGTCTCTTAACCGCAAAGGAATGTAAGATCATCATGGGCTTCCCGGAAGATTTCCTCATTCCGGTCTCTCGAACCCAGATGTACCGCCAGATGGGCAACTCGGTCGTCGTTAAGGTGATCGATGCCATTGCGAAAAACGTAATGGACACCTTTAAGAAGACCTACAAATAAATGCAACAAGGCCTACTCAAATCCCAATCTGAGTAGGCCTTTATCGTTCTTACATTTCAAGAGGCATCTTCACCTGAATCTTCTTTCCTCGCTTCTTACTGGGGTACGTAAAGCTAAAGGGAGGCGTGAAGGAGCGTGCCTTCTCCCCCACGATCGGCCGATAGTACTCTCGGAAAAGCATGGCGTTATGCACATGGAATTCTCCCGAAGCGGGATTGAGCCAAAGGATAAAGTCAATCCGATCTTCGATCGTATGCGGATCCTGGGCATGAACACCTTGGACGAAATATAGATAAAAGTCGTCATAACGACGCTTGTATTCATCTACAAAGTCTTCGGAGCTCAATGGGTTCGCATCCCAATCCACCTTCTGCCAATTGCCTGCCGCTTGAAACGCGTCAAAAGCCTGACACATCCCCATTTCCAGTGCCGTTTGCGGTGCATTGGGATAGAGATGATTGTTTAGTTGGGTGGCATTCCCCTCATGGCAGCTCACGCTCTTTGAGGGCGAAACCTTCAAACTAAAGTTGACACGTAAAGGCGTTGGTCCCATCCCGACTTCAACATACACGTCGGTCTTGTAGTAGCCCCCCATCGGACGAATCCCATCGTTGAGTACTGCTTTTAAACTCGTAGCTCGACTCCAGTCGATTTCTTGTCCATCTTTGCAAAAACCTGAAAGACTATCGAGCAACTTGCCTACCCATTGACTCATCTTGGCTTGATTCGCAAAGAGCGGCTGATGCGTTTGATAGCGCGCCAAAATACCCGGGGCATTTAGGGCATCCGTCAGGGCGACTTCAAAAGCCTTACCACGATTAGAATACCCTGCTCCCGACAAGGAGCCCCCTTCTAAAAAGGTGTTCATCTGTTGTACAGATTCAGGCACAACAGTGGGAGGCGGTGCGATCGGAAGCGCCTCGTCTTTAAAGGGGGTCGCAAACGCTAATTCTTCGTCCCCTTCAACGAAACGCTCGTCATCGGCACGTAGAACGGTCATCGACTCACCCTCCTCGTTATAGAGGTAGGTGTTTTCGTATTTCGCGTCTAAGGCTTCTAAAAACTCTTCGAATTGAGAGGGTTTAAAAATATGCGTGAGGCCCATATAGCCCTCACAGCCTTCCAAGGCTTTCAAGTCGTCTTGATACGCATAAAGACCTTGAAGATCGCGCTCAGCATAACTCTCATCTTCTTCCGGCATTACCGCAATCGCTGCAATGGATCGGGCGCCTAATTCGGTATATTCGCGGACTTCGCCTGCAATATAAAAGAGCTTCTTGATCAGATCGTGGTTCGTGGTCGTGGGGAAAATAAGGATCTTGTTGTCATGCAAATCCGTGACAACAATGGGCACAGTGAACTGTCGTTCCGAATAGCCAGTTCGAGCCAATTTAACCTTGGTTTCAATCCCTTTCAAGCGTTGCTTAGCTACGAGCTCATTGAGAAGGCGAAGGACGTTATTTTCATTTTGCGTCCCCCTTGCCTTCGCACTAACGTTACTGATTT
The DNA here is from genome assembly GCA_020025955.1 of Sutterella sp. Classification (GTDB taxonomy): domain Bacteria; phylum Pseudomonadota; class Gammaproteobacteria; order Burkholderiales; family Burkholderiaceae_F; genus Sutterella. Next base: position 11,534 of record JAHHRF010000044.1, on the reverse strand, counting down.
TATGAATGCTCATGGCAAAGCCTTTAAGTAGTCGGGAAAGGCACTTAACGGCATAAAGGCGTCCACGTAGGAATGTATCTCACGCGCGTCAATACTAGCTTGTAACGTCATCATGCCATCTTCGTTTTTGGATTTCGTCGTGTTCCCTGGGGAGTCGTCGAGAAGAAAAACGGCTTTATCCACCTTGCCCGTAAGCGTCGAATGCTCGCGGATACGTTTGGCATCTTCTTGGTTGCCGTACGTACGATCCAGACGATAGCTCGTACTGCTATAGACCAAAATAAATCGACCACTAGGACGCTCTAAAACAAAAGGGGCGTAACCGGCGAGTTTGGTTGACGGGCTGGCACGATCTGAGGTGCTAGGCGAAAACACATACGGGAAATGTTGTCCCGCTTTAAAAGACTTAAGTAAACCTTGTCGCAGAAGGTCGGTGAAGACCTCCTCTAAGACCTTGGTTCTACGACTACCGTTAAGAGCCTTTTGGCTTTGACTCGCTGAAATAGCGTCCGTTTTACTGTTCATGGAGCTGTCCTATCCACATCATTTAGGATTCATCATCCCAATCAAAATCAAACGTATCGGTTTGGAAAAGATCCACCGCAATGCGTTTGGGAACCTTACCGCAAGCTAGGAACGTATTTTCTTCGAATTCATCTAAAAGACGACTAGGTTTAGTAGTCTCCCCATTGATCGCAATCAGGTATAAAAAATCACGCGCTCGGGTAACTCCAACATACAACAAACGTCGCGCCTCATTCATGAGCGCTTCATATTCAGCAGGGGTTACATTCTTCTTTTTTCTAGGAAAGCGGTCTTCATTGAGCTCAGGCAAAATCACATACTTAAATTCCAACCCCTTCGAAGAGTGATACGTGCACAGCTTTACACCAGATTTTAAAATTTCGATAGGAGTCGCATCCTTGTCCGTTCTTACGACTTCACAGTCGATATTATTTTTACAGAGTATCGTTTCGTATTGATCCCTCTGATAACCTGTCGTAAGCAGTACCCCAATCGTGGCATCAGGGTCTGACTTTTGGATACGTCCAATTACTTCACACAATTTTTTTTCGTGTTGATCCTCATCTTCGGCGTAGAAAATCCTAGGAAGATACCCGTTTTTATCAGGCACCGTAGGGGAAGTAATACCATCTTGACCTTTGAGTTCAGTATTATGACGAAGCAAGCCCATCGAAAACTCAACGATTTCCTTGGTGTTGCGGTACGTTCCCTTTAACTTAAAACGAGACTTTCGATCAAAGGCGATCCCCATCTCTTTCCAATCAAAGGAGTTGGCATAAATCTTTTGTGCAAAGTCTGCCGCCAAGGTAAGCGACGTCTTCGCCATTGCCGCCGCAATCTTTAATGTCGTCAAGGCCATATCTTGGGCTTCATCCACCATCACGACGTCATAAAACCATTTTTGAGGCCACGACTTTCGAGTTTCATAGACATGTTCAGCCATCATCTCAATGGGTACGACCTTCCGCTCAGCAAGCTTGGCATAGTAACGTTGATAGATGGAAAAAATAAAGGGACGCTCTTTACGCTCAACTCGAGGCAAGCCACGACCAGATCGTTGGCAATCCACATAAGCTTGCTCTTCAGTGAAGGCATGTTGCTTCATCCAAGCCATTTCGTCACGAAGCCACTCACGACGTGGTTCTGAAATAATGCGCTGAAGAACCTCCTCTCGTGGGATAGGAAAGCTTTTAATTACCTCGTCCAAAATATCCATTTCGAGCTTAGTGTTATAAAGCCCATTTTCAATCGGTATATTGGGTCGTTCCTTGTAAAGATTAACAATAATCTTATCAATATTAATTACCTTAATTACCCCTCGCTTTCCTTGTGCTCGAAGGACTTCTTGACTGTATCGAACCAACGCCTTGTTATAAGTAAGAATCAAGATTCGGAAAGGCTTTTCCGACTGTTTCATGGCTTCAGCAATCGCAATCGCTCGTTTAAGAATGACTAAGCTCTTCCCCGATCCTGCTACCCCCTGCACAATGAGGTTTTGCCCTATCGGTGCATCAACGCAACGTTGTTGCATTTCATTTAATTGAATATTCTGCATTTTCACTAAAGATTAAAGTCTTTTATTTGTTCATCAGTGCTGCAATCAACTGCGCGGTATCTTCATCAGGTTCTTCATTCAATTCCAATTCAGAACGAGCATCTTCAGAAGACTTTTCGCGAGCAAGGGTCTCTAGCGCATCAGCCAGTTCATCATCGGAATTCAAATACATTCCGTCGTCTTCCTCGGGTACTGACGTCTTCGGGTCATGCCAAACCTTGGCATAGCGCTTCCATAAATCCAAACTTATCGACTGACTCATGATTCAACACCATTGGAATTAAAAGCAAAACAATAGGATCGATGAGGACACAACGTACAAGGGCGAAGGTTGTTGGTCGTCCCATGTTTACTTTCAATGTCACCCCAATATCGTTTCATCATCCCATCCACTCGCTTCTTGTTTAAATACTTCAAGTACACACGGTAGTCCGTGCATCCCGAGTCATATTTGTCTTTATGTTGCTCCGGCTCGCCATGAGCGCCTTGAGATTTCCCCACAGGGAAAAATGGTGACCAATCCAAGAGCTCAAATCGCTCCGAGCGATTAAAGGCCGGATAGAGCATCATTAACTCGTCGTGGACTTCGTTAAAGGAGTTGAGCTTTAACTGATGCTTGAGCATCGAGGTGAGCTTTGGGAACAAATGCTTTAAATGAAAATCGCTACTAAAGACAGGCCCCTCGCCAATAACGTAGTCGTAGAAGACTCGCCAACTTTTTCGAGGGCAGTCCATAATCGCTAGTCGAACGTCAAGTGGCCACGTCTTCGTTTTCACAAAGTACTGTTCAACTGTCGCAGTTAACGCCTTTTGCATCGTGGGTTTCTGAGGCGCCCAAGGCGGATTCTTTTTCAAATGAGAAAAGAAGCCATCCTCAAACTGCAAGGGACTTTCAAAAGGTTTATCCGTACCGTACTGACGCTCAAAGGCGCGCTTTTGCTCATCCAAACACAAGGTGACAAAGATCGAGGGCAACAGCTCTTTATCATTGAGATTTTGGACGTACGACAAAATGAGGTCGGGATGACGCTTCGCGATATGAAACAAATAGCGATACATCAACCAGGGATGCTTTAAGCTGTAGAGACGATCTTCCAGACGAGCACAGGTTTCACCCTTCACATCGATGGAGGCCATGTAAAGATCATTTAGGGGCCAACTTAAACTCAGCTGCTTCCCCGGCATGAAACTGGCATTGCAATAACACCAGTGCAAGGTTTTATCCATAGGCGCGAGAAGTGACGCTTCAATATCCCCTACGTCTCGAACGTCACCAAAGGGACTAATGATTTCTTGAGTGAGGTTCTCGTCTTTCTTTTTACCCCCCAAGAAAAAGCCCATCGCATCTTGTAACAGACCACTGGAACACTGCCCAATGTCATTTGCTCCAAAACTCAGACGCTTCTGGAAAATATCAAGAATTTGACGCTCTTCTTCGAGCACCTCACCCTGCTTATGCTTTTCCTTGAGAACTTGACGTAACCGAGCAAAGTGGTGATTCAAGTCCACTTCGTCGCCCATGTCCTTAAACAACAGCGTGGCATCATCAATGATCTGCTTCAGGCTGTCGCAAAGTACACGCAAGTGAGCCTTCGGCAAACGGAAGGCGCCAATCGTGGCAAAGGGCGAGGAGATGATGCGTTCCCAACGCTCGTTGTCGTTGGTTTTCGCAACGTCCGTTTTGAAAAGGGGAAGCACATGCTTATGGGCCAGAAGTAGCAAATCGATGCGTGCCTTCCACTGTGCTGTCGTTTTGCAGTCATGGAAGTAATGTTCGACCTGATTGAAGTAGGCCAGGGCCTGAGAGGAGTTCTTTCCAGCCCACCCGGTTGCTAAGCACTCCCGAACCGTTTCGGCTTCCAAGTTCACCTGACGCGTTTGCTTATCCCACATGCGATAAAGCCCCCACAGGTAACGACCGGGGGGAACTGCCAATAAGCTAGAGCGCGTGATATCTTCCGCAAAGAAAGTATTCAAAATCTCGCGCACTTCCATCGTCATGGGCGCACAAAGACGGTGATCAATGGGTTGATAACCATCCAACCCATCTTTAGTAGCGGGGTACTCTTTTTCGTAGTCTTCTTTGAATTTACGTAATCCACTGGCCATCGAAAAAACGTCCGCGTAACGAATGACACGACACGTTGCACTCGACGGGATCAACGTCTTTTGATCTGGCATCTGAGCGACCGGCAGGCCAATATAACGAGGATTCTTCGTCCAGATTTCATACTCTTTCGGGCAATCCGACTCAAAGGGCACCAAGTAGACGACCCGAATCCCTAGACGGCGCGCCTTTTCAATGAAGCGCGACTGCAAGGGATGGAAATAGTAAAAGCCCTGGAAATAAATCGTATGTAGATGCTCTTTACGTAAAGGCAAAGAGGCATGCATGAATGCATAGCGCGCCAGAATCACCGATTGGAATTTCTCCAAATCGTTCCAACTCTTCAACTCTTCGAAAAGCGTCTTTAAGCCACACTTTTCATTGGCGCAGAACGCCTTATAGAGCTGCGCAAAGCATCGTTCTTCCTCGGTCGTTTTGGGAAGTTCCTGAGTCTTAACACCAATTTCAATCAGGGTACGAACACTGGATAAAAGCTCCTTGGCATTGTGCTTAAACGAGGAGAGCAAAGCGTTATTGGTCGTGACCATCTCCTTGTCAATCCATTCCGTCACCGCAATGTATTGAAGGAACTCCCGATGCTCGGAATACCAATCCGTCAAGGTCTCTTTGAGGATCGTATTTAAGTCATGAGCGCGAACGCGCCTACCCGTATTAACCGTTCTTAATTTCTTCGCCATCTCGCGTTGGGCGGTAATGACAAAGGCATCGTTCGGCAAATACGTCGTCAAGGAATCAACAGCTTGATACTGGAGAACCGAGGCATTTAAGTCTTGCTTTGTACTCATTAGTTGATGTCCTTAATATTTTCCAAATATTCCGACCAACTCGAACGTTTGGATAATGGGGGCGTAATCACCACCAAGTGATTCTTGGCGCGAGTCAGGGCTACGTACAAGAGACGCGCCTCGTCACGGCGAAGCGCTTCATCTTCAACCTCAGCTAAGATCTCAAAGTTGTCGCTTTCATAATCGCTATAGCGCCACCCCACTTGAATGGGCTCCGACGCATCATGGGGTGATAACGGTTGACCGTTTTTCCCTTTCTTCGGTTTATCAACAATCGCCATAAAGCGACGTTCTACCGTTTCTTCATCGGGTTTGTTGCTATAGTCATCCGCCTTTACCTGCTTACTTTGACGGTTCGGCACAAAAGGACGCGTGGTAAAGGGCATCACTACCGTCCCAAACTCCAAGCCTTTCGCTTTATGGGCCGTCATAATTTCAACGACGTCAAGTAAAGCGCGAGACCCCGTTCCGCCCTCTTCGTACCAGGACTGCGGATAAAGAATCTCTTCCGTCGAATTGGTTTCAACCATCTGCATAAGGTGCTGATAGACATCCAACAGCGACACATATTCGCCCGTGAAGCTTTCGTACATGAGACGCAGGAGCTTATTCAAGTTGATGCGATAGTGCTCAATCTGTTCATCTTTATTAGCCACCTGGCTTTCGTTTATTTTGAAGAGGTGCTCGGCATAACGCTGAACCGGATTAATTTCACGGAGGATCCCCTCTAAACAAGGGAAGAATTCTTGCGTACGCATACGATCACGGCGCCCGTCCCAGTCATCGTCTTTGACTAAGTCGGTTAGATAGTCGCGCACCTTATCCATTCGCCCATCAAAACCAAAGAGCGTTGTCAGGTCCAACTTGTCCTGAGCCTGACTGTAAGGACTCATAACTAAGTTGGAAAGAATGTGCAGATCGTTGGGGAACAGCATATGCCCCAAGAAAGCCATAAAGTCTCGGACGATTTCCGTCTGATAAAAGCCACCGTCATAACGCGCAAGGCAGAGGTAAGGCATGTTCTTACAGAGGTTGGCCACCATAGAAACGTCACTATTGGTGCGTACCAAAATCGTGACGCGAGCATTTCGAGCCTTGGGATTAGAGCTCTTTTCTTTCTCGAACGCATGCTCCATTACTGCCTTAAACACTTTTCTGAATTCTGGTGTTTGTGGATAATCGCCATTGACCACACGACGGAAGGACCCGGTGCGGTTCACGTCCGAGACCGCATCCATTTTCCAAGGCAATACCTTTAAATCTTTTTCCCATGCGGCAAAAACCGGATTTAAATGGTTAGTCAAACAAGAACTGGTGCGGTAGTTTTTAACCAAAACATACCCATATTCCTCATCCTCTTCGGTAATGGGCTTACCAAGCACCTTCCAACGCGGAAGATATTCAGGGGCTACCTTTTTAATTTCGTTCTTTAATTGCTTAAAGGCCGTTTCTTCAGCCCCACGGAAGCGGTAAATACTCTGCTTTTCGTCACCCACGACGAAGAGATTCGCGCCCATGGTTTTCATAATCCAACACAAGCTGCGAATTTGGCTCGAATCCGTATCTTGGAATTCATCAATGAAGATATATCGAAAGGGGCGCTGATGAAGGCGTGTCGGGGCCAAATCAGCTAGGTGGTCCACTTCACCTTTTAAGTCCGTCACGGACAGGGCATTTTCTTCGATCTTGAGAGCCTGATAGCGCTTTTCCACTTCGACAAGGATGGCGCGCAAATTCTCATTGATGCGCGCATTAGGATTAAAGGCATACGGATTGTCGGGGGCATTTTTCAAGCACGTCCCAAAGTCCACTTTCTCAATGTCTTCACGGTAGTAACCACGATTGTTGAGCTGCGTCCAAATATCAAAGACCGCATCGACATAGACGTGTTGAGGTAGCACATTCTCGTCGAGCATCGAGTTTTGCCCCAATTCAACAAAGCGCTCGTTAATGACCTCACGGATAAATTCTTTACGCTCATGGACAAAACTTCGAAGTGTGGAATGTTCACCAAAGCCTAAAACACTCCCTTCAATTCGAAGCAAATCGTTAAAGAAGCTATCTACCGTCGAAAGACGCATGCTGGAGAGCGACTCTAAGCGTTCTAACCAAAAATAGTCATTACTCACCCTAAACAAACTCATCAAACGCTCTTCGAGCTTTTCAAGCATGTTTTTGGTGGCTTTATTAGTAAAAGTCACCAGTGCAATATCCTGCGGGGTAAGTCTTCGCTGCGTAGCGAGCAAAAACGTCAAACGGTCAATCATCACCGTGGTCTTACCCGTACCAGCACTAGCCTTAACCACGATCAAATCGTCGGCGGGCGCGTGTTCAACAACATACTGCTCAAGGTTAAAGTTCGGCGTCTTCGAAGCGAGCCGGATGAGCGCGGACATGTTCTCTTCGATCCCCTGCCCGTCACCAATCACCAAGTCATCAACCGGACCTTGCGTCTCATACACAAACGCATGCATACGGTCATAGGTCGACGAAATTCCCTCATAGCGCGAGGGATTTTCGGTAAAGAGGAAGAGCTTAATACCCGAAAGAATATAGGCATCGAGTTGAATGGGAGACATCCCTTCAAGCACCTTCCCGGCAAGCAATAACGAATAGCGGGGGCACTTCTGGGCGTCGTAAGAAGGAGAGGACATGGGGTGCACCAGACGCAAAGCGTCAATGAGTTGAGAGCAATCAATAACGCATACGGGCAAAGTGGCTGAGTTCCTATGGAATCAACTCCCAATACCTGAAGCGTCTCAAACGATTACAGATAGTCGATATTTTCTCATCTTATCAAGGTTTGAGCAAAGCATTGAAAGCCCCTAACGGGATTGTGTTGCAAAGTTTTCATGGTCGTAAGGGTTACCACCTAACCTAGCGAGACTAGTATTGAGATTAAGCCAACCCAAAACGAATGAACCTTATTAAAGTCCAAAAAATAAGGCAGGGGTAGACATCAGCAAGTGAGCAAACTGACGACGATTCGAAGCAACCACCCTTTGCATGATGGCACCCCGGATGAAGCCAAAAGTCAAGATGCCAGCCCCTTTATTAAAAGTTATGCCGTTTTCTTTTAATAACGCGATCCCTTATTAAAACTTCTACTCGAATGTTGAAATTACCACGAAATCCTTGTGGCACAAGACCTTAGGTCAAATCGGCTCAAACTAGCCTTTGACACTCAACTTGGCTCTATCCCTTGGGAATACTGGGCTTTGGTCGTTTTTGCATGATCTTTTAATAAGAAAGAGGCTTATTAAAAGTTCTGGCGATTTCCTTTAATAAGGAACCGTTTACAAAGGATCTTGACTCCTTTTTACGTTCTATCGGTTAAAAAGGGCTTTCTCGGTCTTCGATAATGACAAAACGTTAGTGTCCAGAAATTTAGACATCACTCAGGGTTAACCATCAACCTGTTGAAATACAAACAATTTCAGAGATATTTTGTAACGCATTAAGAGGTGTATCAACCACTGCTGAGCGATAGAATTCTTTTGTTATTTTTTGTTTTTGGAGCATTCTCATGCGTCGTTTCGCCCTGGCTACGTTAGTCGCACTTTCCCTTGCTGGCTTTGCTGGAGAAAGTGTGGCTCAAGAATCGGTTTCTCAAACCGCGCAAGTAAATCAATCCATGGCTGAGAGCTTATTTGAAAAAGGCATGGCTGCGCATAAAAAACACAACGAGGACGAAGCTCTCCAATATTTCAAGAAAGCCGCCGAATTGGGTCATGCTGACTCACAGTTCATACATGGCTCCCACCTTCTGGATCTACGACGTAACAAAGAAGCACAACAATGGATGGTAAAAGCCGCCAAAAATGGGAGTGTTCTTGCACAAACTACGGTAGGCGAAAGTTTCCTCAAAGGCGATGATGGCTTTGAAAAAAATCCTGAAAAAGGCATTTATTGGTTAACTAAAGCAGCCAATAACAATTGGCCTAAAGCGCAACACCTACTCGGCATGGCTTATCTCGATGGGAACGGTGTCAAAAAAGATCAAGGAGAAGCCGTCAAGTGGCTGACGAAATCTTCAGAACAAAACTTTTCTCCCGCTCAGCTCAAATTATCACAGCTATATGCCAGTGGAACTGGGGTTAAAAAAGACATAGATAAAAGCGCAAAACTGCTAATCAAAGCGGCCGAAAACAATGATCCAGATGCACTCACCTTACAAGGCAAGTATTTATTTGCCGCCGATCATTATCAGTCAAGTTTCAAATCCTTTGAAAAAGCCGCAACGCTCGGGAATTCAGAAGCCCAATATTTTTTAGGGATAATGTACCGTTCAGGGATCGGGGTTAAGCAGGATATTGAAAAATCAAACGAGCTGTTAAATGAATCCGCACTCAACGGAGAGGCAAATGCCCAATACCAGCTCTTCCTCCTGTATTTTAATGGCGATGGGTTACCTAAAAACAAAAAGAAAGCATTGATTTGGTTAGAACGAGCATCCAATCAAAATCATTTGAAAGCTCAAGTCACTTACGCTCATCAGCTCTGGGTTGACAAAAAGTATCACCAAACCTTTCAGGTATTGCAAAAAGCTGTAAAAAACAAAGGAGATCCCGAGATGCTCGCTAATGCACAATTTTTAATCGGCGACCTATATATGTCCGGCTCTGGGACCCGTCAGAACTTCGCCGAAGGTTTTAAATGGACTCAAAAAGCCGCTATAGCTGGGCAGATGCATGCCCAAGCCGCTCTAGGTGAGATGTACGAAAAGGGTTGGGGTACTAAACAGAATCTCAAATTGGCGAAATCCTGGTATGGCAAAGCTTGCGACAATGGTTACCAAGATGGGTGCGACTCCTACCGCCGTTTAAATGAACGTGGCCTCTAAACGCCTTCAATCTGCAGCCCGCCAATCTCAATGGCGGGCTGTATTTCATTCACACCCCCCTTCAAAAGCAAAGCCCTCAAAGAGCATCTCTCCTTGAGGGCTTAGTGTTTGGGTCGTGCGGAAATTAATCCATCTCCATCCCAGAGACAATTCGGTTTTCCAGGGCCGCCTGGTAGATTTCATTCGCCTCTTCGTCGACGAAGGAGTTCCCCGAGAAGTCCGCATCATCCTGAGCGATGTGGGTGATGTCTTTGAGCGTCACGTGCTGATTGGCATCCACCGTCCAGCGGAACATGTAAGCGCCGCGGGGTTGCCCCTGGCAGGAAAACATCACAACGCCATCATCCGGCTCTTCCCAGAGCGCCGTCCCAGCTCGGCAGGCTTTCCAATTGGATAAACGGGCTTCTAAGGTGTCCGTCCCTACCGTCTGAAGTTTTACGGCTAATACGGCAGCGGTCTGCACCGGAGGCGGCGCAATCACTTGGACGTTTTTCGTGGTTTCGCAGCCCGTAAGCGCGAGGGCCAACAAGGCGCCCCCTAACCATAACGGGGTCTTAACACGGTGGGTCATCAAAGGGGTCTCCTCTTTTTGGTGTGTGAACGTGTATTGTACCGAGCTTATCGATTCATCACCGCATCAATCGCTGCGATGGAAGCCGATCGCAGACCTCGCTCTTCAAGAGCCGCCACCCCACGGATGGTGGAACCATTGGGAGAGCAGACCGCATCCTTTAATACGCCCGGATGGAGCCCCGTTTCGCGTTGCAGTTTTGCAGTTCCCACCATCATGGCACTCACCAATTTATAGGCCTCTTCACGACGCAAACCGTTTTTCACGGCCCCGTCGGCAAGCCCCTCCATCATAAGTGCCACAAACGCAGGACCACAGCCACTCAAAAGCCCAGCGACTTTGAATTCTTTCGGACCATAAAAGCCCACCGTCCCCAAGAGGTCTAAAAGGTGACGCACACGACGAAGGTTAACATCAGACAAGTTGTGCGCACTTTCTGCGACGAGTACCCCTTCATTGACCGCCACCGGGGTATTGGGAAGAAGGCTCAAATGCTGCGTGCCCACCTCAAGCATCGCTTCGTAGTCGGCAAAGGTAACCCCCGCGGCCACACTTAAGACGACTTTGTCACGCAAACACCCACGCAAGGGCGTAAGAACGTCCGCCACCATATCGGGCTTCACGCAAACCACCAACACATCCGCCCAATTGACGAGCGCCTCATTGGTGGCAAAGGCACCCATACCGCGAGAAGCCGTGTCCTGCACCAACGCTTCATAATTACGGCGAGACGCGGCCATACTCTCTGCGGGGCACTCTCCACTCTTAATCCAGCCGTCTGCCATGGCTTTCGCCATTGCACCAAAGCCAATAAAGCCAATCTTGAAAGGGAGTGTGGTTTCCATGGTCATGTTTTCCTCTGGGTGGGAGCGGGTTGCTGCTACCCTTAAGGATACTCCATCGGGACCGCTTTCCCCAAGGCGGGGGGACATGAGCCCGTTGCCCCCCTTTGAGGTAGCCCAATGGCGTTTCCCCGTAGGCTTCTTGAGAGAGTCCCCACATCCAATGGGAGGGGACAGCCCCATTTTTACTCTTTCTGGGTTGCACTTTTTCTTTAAATTCAATAGCCTTGTGGGTATTCAAATTTTGGGGCACAAGCTCGGGGTAGGATCACCCTGCCCCCATCC
>JAHHRF010000043.1 GCA_020025955.1 Sutterella sp. | reverse complement strand
ATTTTGCCTTGAATGGCTCACTAACAGGTCCATTTTTCAGACCCTCATCTCAGACTCACCGTATGGTTGGCCGTATTCACCGTGCCCGTGATTTGCACCACCGGGTTGTTGGCGGCGTTTTGATTGATGTTGATGGTGTTGTTATTGCCGTAAAAGATCGTCCCTGTCGTGCCATTTTGGTTGTACCCGCTCCCAATATCGCCCGTGATAGCGATTTTGTCGCTGGCTTCAATCGAAATCGTATTATTTTCAGAGGGGTCAGATTGGGGTGCGGCAAAACTCAAGACGTCGTGATGCTTCATGAGATCAACCGTCTTCATGTCGTAGTCGACACTCTTTAATTCGAAGTTTTTGGCAACGAAGTTAATCGTGGAACCAGACGACCAATTCACCCCAACGAGCACCGGATGCGCGGTGAGCCCAACGGACTCCAGTTTGATGTCGTCAATCGGGGCTGCATCACTCCCCACATTTAAGGTGACGTTTTTAGAGCCCAAATGCACCATGACGAGCGAAGCGGCGGGATTTTCATTTTTTAAGCTCAAACTTTTCGCCTGAATGTCGTAGACCTTAGCGTCGGTCGACTTTAAATCCGCTTTAAGGGACGCATCAAAATAAAGGGGCGTAGTCTGTTGTGAGGGCAAACCTGGGTTAGACGTCAGATCGATGTGTTCATACTAATCGAGCTTAAAGTGATGCGCATCAGCCGGATCAGGGTTAAACAGATCAAGCAACTGCGTATTGGGTGTGGTCAGGTCTTGGGCGTGCAGCCCCATGGCCCCCACGCTCAAGAGTGTCAACACGACAAGAGGGGCCTTCTTAAAGGCTCGATGAGTCGAAACCGCCATTGATATCTCCTCGAAAGTGTCACAATCTAAGGACGATGAATTTTTAAATGTCTGTTTTGTCGTCCTCCACTTCTTTCAAGCGCCACAGGGAGAACGTCCCTGAAATTACGCCAGAAAGTCCTACGCTTCTATCCTAGGAAAGGGACAAAAAAACGGGAACCCTACTCGGCTCAGGGATATTCATAAGCGATCAACCTCAGCACGGCTATTCGGACAGCGAGAAAGCGCCACTTTGATTCCCTTTCAAGTGAAAGGCGATGGAAGACAACCGCAATTCGTCTCGCGCATATTATTCTCAGCCTAGTTAACAAAGGCGTTTTTGTGTTGCCAAAAGGAGAAAGGCGCCCGAATGTTGGAGGTCTTTTTAGTGTTTGGGGGCTCTTTTACTTTTCTTTCCCCCAACGAAAAACGGTCAGGCGAACCTGACCGTTTTCCAAGAGGCATTCCCAATTTTTAGGACTGACGTTCCAAGACGGGGTCTTTCGGTAACGCCGTCATGCCAGCGGCTTTCATCACGTCCGCAATCTTTTCTTTGAGTGCGGCTTTCTCTTCGCCTTCCGGCATCACCGTCAAGAGGCGATTCCAGAGAAGCACCGCCTCTTTCGAGTCGCCTTGCTCGTAGCGGATGTAGCCACCCAAGAGGAGAATCTTCGGCTCCATGGGATTGAGTTCCAGCGCGCGGTTAACCAAATCCATCAAGCGCGGGGTGACTTCCCCCGAGGTCCCAATCATGAGGTCAATCAAGGTCACCAACGATTTATCGTCCTTGGGATCCAAACGCACCACGTTTTCGTAGGCAATCAAGGCTTGTTCAAGATTGCCCGTGCCCAGGTAGTGGTCCGCCAAAATCTGCCAAGCCGACAAATTATTCGGACGCTTTTGCACTTCCCCTTCAAGGCGTTCAATGGCGCCCATCATGTCGGCACCTTCAAAGGCTTCGCGGGAGTGACGCGCATTTTCCACCTGCAAGAGGGCATTTTCTTCTAAGCTCGAAAAGTCCCCGACTTTGAGGTAAAGCCCGGTGCCTAAGAGCGGTAATACCACCGCGAGCATTAAAGCTGTTACCCGAATCGCACGCGTTTCATCCTGGCGCTGCGCTGTGGCCGTGGGCATCCCGCCTTCGTCCAACAAGCGTTGCGCTAAGGCGCGTTCTTCACGTACGAAGTCCGTTTGCGAGAGCGTACGGTTTTCGAGCGCCACGACTAAACGGTCACGCTCTTCGCGTAGCGCCGTTAAGACGTTAGCAGCCGCTTCACGGTTTACCGCCGTTTCGCTCTTCATCGGGCGCTTTAGCATCAAGCCGAAACTCACCAAGACGCCTAAAAGAACCACGGCGGCGAGCACAACAAAAAGAATTTGTGGGGTCATCGCGTCGTCTCCTTAGGGGCACGAAGGAGCGCTAAGGCTTCTTCAATGGCGGGGTTTTCGTCTTGCGTTTCCTTGCGGCCACGCACCACCGTCACCACAATCCAAAGGGCTAAGAGTAAAAAGAGGATGGGACCGAGCCAAAGCAGATACGTCTTCGCTTTAAAGGGTGGCTTATAGAGTACAAAGTCCCCATAACGCTCCACCATAATGTGAATGATCTCATCGTTGGTTTTGCCAAGGTTCACTTGACGGACCACTTCACGACGAAGATCAACCGCTAAATCGGCATTACTTTCCGCAATGCTTTCATTGGCGCAGACCAAGCATCGTAACTCTTTACTGATTTCAAAGACGCGCGGGTTTTTCGCGGGGTCAAATTCCGCGGGCAAGGCGGAACGCCCTTGTTGCGTGGGCGGCACCAAAGTGCCCGGCCCCTCGCCAATGACGGTGGGCTTTTCAACACTCAAACTCGCGCCCATGTCTTCCCCTTCCACAGCTGGCGCTGCGGTCCAGGCGTTGGGGCTCGAGGCGTGCGCACCCGTAAGGAGCCCCGCCCCCAAAAGGGACGCAATAAGTAAAGCTTTCACATTCATTGGGCTTTCCCTCCGTTTTCAGCGGGACGCGCGCGTCGGGCAAAGAGTGCCACACCGCCCCCTAAGGCCATAAAGAGGGTTCCAATCCAAATCCAAAGAACAAAGGGCTTCACATAGGCGCGAATCACCCAACCACGACCTTCGTCGGTGGGCGTCCCCATGGAGACGTAGATGTCTTCGTTCCAATGGTGACGAATGCTCGCTTCCGTCATGGTCATCCCCTTGGCGTTATCGTAGTTGCGCTTCTCAGGCGTCAATTCGTCCGTGGCGACCCCTTGGGCATCCACCACCGACAACGACCCTTGGGCACCCTTGTAGTTGGGGCCTTCGACATTCTTCCAGCCGTTATAGCGAATGGTGGTGTCTTTAAGGGTCACGATGTTGCCAGGAAGCATACGCACTTGACGCTCCACTTCGTAGTGGGACACGGCCGTTGCGCCAAAGACCGTCATCGCGACACCGATGTGGGCAATCGCCATGGCGATAAAGCCTAAGTTCATGGTCTTTAACGACAGCCCTTGGCGACGCAAGGCCAAGCCGTAACGGATCACGGCGCTTCCCGTCCCCACGGCAATCCAAGCGCTTAACGCAAAGCCAGCCGCGGCCGTCCACGTCATCTCGCCCATCACCCAGGGAAGGAGCATCCCTAATAAAAAGGCAATGAGGGCAGGCACCAACATGTGGCTACGAGCCTCATCCAAGCGCCCTGCTACCCAACGAGCTTCGAGCGCGGGCGTCATCACGACCCCCATGATCAAGGCCATCAAGCCAAAGACCGTGTTGAAGTACGGGCTCCCCACACTAATCTTCCCTAAATTAAGGGCGTCAATGGCGAGCGGATACAAGGTCCCCAAGAGAACGGTCCCCATCGAGACCACCAAGAGGACGTTACCCGTCATCAAGAGGGTTTCTTTGGAGAAGGGCTTAAAGTCTGGGCTATAGGCTAAGCGCGCCCCTTTTAAAGCAAAGAGGAAGAAACTTAACCCCACCGACACTAACAAGAAAATGAGGATAAAGAGGCCGCGTTCCGGGTCACTCGTAAAGGCGTGCACACTCGTGAGCACCCCAGAGCGCACCAAGAAGGTCCCCAACAACGACAACGCAAAGGTGAGGATTGCCAAAAAGACGGTGGAAAGTTTAAAGACCCCACGCTTTTGGGTGGCAATGAGGCTATGCATCAAGGCGGTCCCCGTTAACCACGGCATCAAAGAGGAGTTTTCCACCGGGTCCCAGGCCCACCAGCCGCCCCAGCCGAGTTCGTAGTAGGACCAATAGGACCCCAACGAAATCCCGAGCGTCAAAAAGACCCAGCTCACCGCCGTCCACGGACGCATCCAGCGGGCCCATGCGAGATCAAAGCGACCCGAAAGAAGCGCTGCCATCGCAAACGCAAACGGCACCGCAAAGCCCACGTACCCTAAGTAGAGCAACGGCGGATGGAAAATCATCCCCGGGTCTTGCAGTAACGGATTCAAATCCGCCCCATCTAACGCTGGCGGGAACCAACGTAAGAAAGGATTACTCGTAAAGAGAATAAAGAGGTAAAGCCCCACGGATACCGAGGAGAGAATCCCCAAGACACGTGCGCCCACGATTAAGGGCAAACGGCGTAAGGAGAAGGCCACCGCAGAACTCCACACCCCTAAGACCGCCACCCAAAAGAGGATGGAGCCTTCGTGAGAGCCCCAAACGGCGGCAATCTTGTAGTACCACGGCAAGGCCGAATTCGAATGACGAACGACGTTAAGGATGGAGAAATCCGAGAAATAGAAACCCCAGCCTAAACAAAAAATGGCGCCCAGCCCAAAAATCGCATTCCAATGCGCGGCAGGCACCGCGAGTCGTTGCCAACTGCGAAGCGAAAGAAAGGTCCCCGCCAACGGGAGAATCGAGCCCACAAGGCTCGTCAAGAGGGCGAGAACAAGAAAAAGTTGACCCAATTCAGCGGTCATCGAGACGGTCTCCGTCAAAAAGGTCCCAAAAGGCGCGAGTGCACGTCACAAGGCGCACACTCGCTTCTCAGTCCGTTGACTTAGGGTTTAGCTGCAGGCTTCACGAAATTGGGTACGGGCTTCAAGTCCGTCCCTTTCACGGCGGGTTGACCTTGGGGGCCAAACGCCGTTGCCGGGGCTTTTTCCATTTCAATCTTGGCGGCTGCCTTTTGTTCTTCGATCAAGGCCGCAATGCGACGTGCCGCTAACTTGGCACGAATCTGTTCACGGGCTTCGTCGAGCGTCGCAAAGCCCTTAGGCTGACGAGCTTCTTCCAACTTCACAATGTGGTGACCCATGCGCGTGGTAATGAGGGTTTTGGCGATTTGACCGGGCTTCAAGTCCGAGACCGTCGCACGAAGGCTGGAGACGAACTGACCTTCCGGGATCCAATCCGTTAAACCACCCTTTTCTACCGTGGCTTTGTCGACACTGTTTTCACGAGCGAGCTTGGCGAAATCTTCACCCTTTTGCACGCGTTCTAAGAGCGCTTGGGCGAGTTTCGGGTCCTTGACGATGATCTGGCGAAGCTTCACTTCACGCTTACCGTAAGCGGACACCCCTTGGGCGTAATCCGTCTCAATGGCTTTGTCCGTGATGGGGTTAGCTTCCAAGGCCTTATCGATGGCGACTTCCATCAAGAAGGCGGCTTCTTGGCTCTTGTAAGCGGTCAAGAAGTCCGAGCGCTTATCAAAGCCTTCCTTAATGGCGCGCTTGGCTAAAATCGCATCCATTTCCATCTGGTCAATGGCTTTATCCTGCGGTGCGAACGTCAACGCGTACTGGTTTAAACGCTCATCCGTTAAACGGCGATACAAGTACTGCTGCGTTTCTTTGTCGAGCTTCGGGAAGTCTTTGGCTTCACGTTCCCCTTCGAGGCGAATGATTTCATAGCCTTCGTTGGTTTTGAAGGGTTGTGTCGTCTGACCGGGCTTCAACTTCGCAATTTCCGTTTGAATCGCGGGCTCATAAATCTTGGGGCTGGACCAATCGAGCAAACCGCCCTTGGGAGCGGACTTCTTGTCGATGGAATGCTTCATGGCGACTTCAGCAAAGGGGCGACCCGCTTTCAAGTCGGCCATGAGTTCGTTGGCCACCACATCGTTGGCAACGAAGATATGACGAAGGCGCACTTCGCGATCGCCGTAATCAGCTTTAATCTTGTCGTAGGCTTTGGCGATATCGTCGGGCGTGATCGGGTGCTTGGCGACGTAATCCGACAAATAGGTCTTGGCGAGCGTATGGTTACGTAACAATTCCAAGGACTTCTTCACCTTGGGGTCTTTGTCATAGCCCATCTTGCGGGCGTACTGGCTCATTAAGGCTTGTTCGATCGCCACGGTACGGGCGTCTTCTTCAAAAGCCTGACCCTTTTTGGGATCCATCAATACACTGTGAGCGTCTTCCATGGTGGAGAGCGCCGCAGCGGCTAAGGTTTGTTGGGTCGCTACCGAAATTTCCTCACCATTGACTTTAATGGGGGCAAATTGCGCCATGGCAGAACTAACGCCAAAGGCGGCCACGAGGGAGGCGAGGATGAGCGGGGTCTTGAGTTTCATAGGAACTCCGAAGGGTCTTGGGGTTGAGTCGATGTTGGCAACGGGGGAAAACAAAAGGGACATCCCCCGTCGACAAAAAGGGCATGATGGAAGTTTGCAGTCTTAAGCTTTCCTGAATCTTAGGTTAAGGGTTAGCCCTTGCTTTAAAGTCTGGCCACCTTGAAAAGGCTTGAATTTGAAGCCTTTTCCCCCAAAGGAAAAAGACGCCCTTTCTATCGAAAAGACGTCTTTGGGGGTGAATTCTTAAGAAACGTTACCAGCGGCCACTTAAACCAATCACCAAATTGGTGTAGATGTCGTAGAGGGTCACGAGGGCACGCTCATCAAAGTCGAGCTCGGAATGTTCATGCGGACGGGGAAGCGCCCCACCCACGATGAAGTAACCGGCGCGGCCCCCTCGCTCTTGGACGCGTCGGCAAATGAGGGTGACGTCGTCTGACGTATTTAAGCTCACGCGCGGCGCTAAATGGTGCACGAAGCGCGCACGGCGCCCACAGACCGTAATCATTTGCGTGAGGGATTCATCCGGCACAAAGTCGGAGGCTTCCCCCATGATGGTGTGCTCGCAGGTCACCCCATAACTCATCGCGGCCCCTTGGGCACGCATGATGGCTTCGCGGGTTAAATCGTGGTTAATCGTTTCGTTGGCCCCACGGACTTCGACTTCCATCTTGGCGTGGGAGGCCACCACGTTACGCCCTTCCCCGGCAATGAGGCGACCCACGTTCACGCGCGTCGACCCGTCACTGTGGCGGGGGAGCGCCATGAGCATGAGGCTGGCGTTTGCGGCCGCCAACAAGGCATTGCGCCCCTTTTGCGGGAGCATCCCGGCGTGGGACTCTTGCCCTTCGAAGGTGAAGTCGAGTTTCGTCGTGCAGAAGAACTTCTCAGGCGCGGCATAGACTTCGCCAAACGGACGATCGGTCGCAATGTGCCCATGAAGGAGCACATCGATGTCGTCCACCGCTCCACTTTTCACAATGGGACTTGCCCCACGACTCCCCTCTTCGCCGGGTTGAAACACAAAGGTGAAGCGCCCTGAGAGACGGTCTTTGTTTTCGACGATAAAGCGGGCTAACTGCATTGCGACGGCTTGGTGCCCGTCATGCGCACAGGCATGCATGGTGCCCCGGCGCATGCTAGAAAACCCCTCACGGAAAGGAATATGTTGCGCCACTTCAGGTTCCGTCATCTTGATGGCGTCAAGCTCAAAGCGAAACCCGTAGTTTTGTCCTTTGCGCCCCGTGTCAAACGTCGCCAAGCACCCGGTGATGCCCCCCATGCGACGAAGCCACTGCGACGAAATCCCGTCTTCTACGGCTTTGGCCTCCGAATCAAAGACTTCATCACGGTCGCGCCCCATCACGAATTGGGGATCGATAAATTCCCGACCCACTTTGACCGTAAAGCCTAAGGTTTCAAAGAGTTCCCCTAAGCGGTAGGTGGCCATAAATTCCCCCCAACCCACTTCCGGGTAGCGGTGCACTTCACGGCGCAAACTTACTAAATCTTCATACGAAGTGGAATCGAGCCAATGCGGTAAGGCATGAACGGGGCTCTCTGGCACCTCAACGGCTAATAAGGGGGCAGTGGCAGGGGAAAACGTCATAAGAGTTGGTCCGGTCTTCAAGCGTAAAAGAAAGGGTTAACGCTTGATCGAAAGCTTATAGGTTACGTATCAATCCTAATACGCGAAGGCTATAAAAGAAAGGGAGCCCCCTTTAAAAGGAGACTCCCAGCGGGGTTTTGCCCAAAATTCTAGGGTTTTACCCAATCTCTTCCTTATAGCGTCGCCAGTGGGTACGCAGTCCAAAGAGAATGGCAAAGAAGAACCCCAGCAATAAAAGCGTGAAGACGATTAAGCAGAGGTCCCCCATCGTGCCCCATTTGTAATAGGGAATCAAAAACCACCCATGGTCTTGGGTGACCACATCCACCATCTTTTGGCGCAAGGGCGAAAGGTCTACGCCATTGGGCACACGAGGCACCTCAAAGCCGCAAATCCCCTTGGGAGCAAACCAGCTGGGGAGCCATTCATGAAGCGGCAGCCCAAAGGGGAAATGCGCGCGCATGGAGCAAGACGCAATCCCAAACACACTTTCCATCTCAGGGTAGTCGCGGGTGACGTGCACACCCACCAAGTTCCAGCTCTGAATCCAGCCGTAGACGGCGCTCACAACCGATCCGATGACGGCGGGCACACGACTCCACCAATGGCGGGGTGCCAAGGTCCCAATGAGACTCGCGATAAGGATCCCTAAAAACGCTGCACGAATGTAGACGCAAAAGACGCAAGGGGCCAAAAAGAGCCAGGTTTGGAAAAAGGCATGTCCCAACCAGAGCATCCCTGCACTAAAGAGGGCGAGCAAAACCCAGGTTACGCGGCATTCGAGTAACGCAGGCTTCACAGGTTGGTACCAGGGGTTAAGAATATTCATAGTTTGACGTCAATTTCTTTTTTACTTCCCTACAAGTGTACCCAAGCCCACGGGGAAGTCCAACTTTGAGAGGACCACAAAAGGAAAAAGGTCCCTTTCCTCATCGAGAAGAAAGAGACCTTGAGTGCTTAAAGCGAATTGGCTTTAGGCAGCGGCTGCGTCGTTACGCTTCATGAAGTGAAGCCCTAAGACGAAGGCAAGCATCGTGATCACCGCAGCGGAGAAGCTCCAGAGGAGATCGCCACCCGTGAGACCGGCCACCAAGTAACCCATACCGGAGGCAAACGCCACCACGAGGGCATACGGTAACTGGGTCGAGACGTGCTCGATGTGGTTACAGCCAGAACCCGCGGACGAGAGAATCGTCGTGTCGGAAATCGGGGAGCAGTGGTCACCGAAGACCGCACCCGCGAGCGTAGCGGACAAGGCCACGATCGTGAGGTTGGGGTCAATCGCCTGAATCACCGGCACCACGATCGGGATCAAGATACCGAACGTACCCCAAGCCGTACCCGTCGAGAAGCTCAAGAAGGCAGCAATCGCGAAGACTGCTAACGGCAAGAACATCGACCAGCTGGCACCACCCGAGACCACGATACCCTGAATGAATTCCGGGGTCTGGAGGAGTTCACGGCAAACGCCGGAGAGGGTCCAAGCCAAAACGAGAATGATGTTGGCGGGGAGCATGAGCTTCATCCCTTCCACCAAGCCGCTCATGAAGTCGGAGAACGCGACCAAGCGACGGGGGATGTAGAGGAGACCGGCCACAGCAATGGCACCGAAACTCGCCCAAACCAAAGCGTTGGAGGCGCTGGCGTTACCCATTGCGGCACCGAAGCCGTGGTACGCCGCGTCGTCACCCCAGTAACCGCCCGAATAGAGCATGGCGGAGACGGCGAACACGATCAAAGCCAAGATGGGAAGGAGCATGTCCATCACCGTACCGCGGGGGTTACCCTGCGGGGGTTCGGCCGAGGCCGTGCTCATGCCTTCGCTTTCCACGCCTTCTAAAGCGCGTTCTTCTGCCTTACGCATGGGACCGAAGTCATAGTCCGTGATCACAATCACGATCACCATGAAGATACAGAGGAGCGCGTAGAAGTTCCAGGGAATCGTGGCCACAAAAGCGCCCATGTCGCTCTGGAAAGCGCCCGTATCCTTTAAGGACGAGCCCACAGCCGCTGCCCAGGAGGACACCGGGGCAATGATACAAATCGGAGCCGCCGTGGAGTCCACGATGTAAGCGAGCTTGGCGCGAGCGATACGATAACGGTCACTAATCGGACGCATCACCGTACCCACGGTTAAGCAGTTGAAGTAGTCGTCGATGAAGATCAACACGCCGAGACCCGAGGTGGCAGCAAGTGCGCTCTTACGCCCCTTGATCTTGCTTACGGCCCACTTCCCGTAAGCTTTCGAGCCGCCGGACATCGCGACGACATAGACCAATGCGCCCAGTAACGAGCAGAAGATCAGAATGTTGAAGTCCACCTTCTTGACCATCAAGTTGAAGGCGGTTTCCACGGTACCCATGACGATGTTGCCATCGGTACCGACCGTATAAATAAGAGTGCCTGTCAAAATACCCAAAATCAAAGAAGAGAGCACTTCCTTGGTAATGAGAGCAAGGGCAATAGCTACGATCGGAGGCACGATCGAGAGCCAGTCTGCCTGGAACGGTTCCATTTGTTATTTTCCTTGTAGGTTGGCTTGAGTGGTGTCGTAACGAATGAACCGTTTTATTGAAAACAGCGTCGGCGGTTACCGACCCGTGTTACGAACAGCACTCAACCATAGGGTTGATGTCAAACGAAGTGTGTTCTTGAGTCAAGCGAGTTCTAAGACCCCTTGGCTCACACTTCGGGCTCAGTGATGTGCGTAAAAAGAAGTGGGGCACATTAATGAGCTTGGGCGAAGTTTATCAATGAATGAGGAAAAACGGGTCACGTGACGCAAAAAAACACCCGAATGAGTAGGCGGAACGGGCAAAATTCTATTGAACGCAAACCTAACTGGGCAATGTACCTAGAGGCTATTGCTCAGATGACGTTTTAGTTTTGCAAATTCGCTTTTGCAAAATCTAAAAAATCAGACAGACCGCCTAGGGAATTCCTTCTAGGAGAGGGAAAGTAGATAAAGGGAAAGTCCCTTCACTAAACCTCCTCCATCACGAAAAAAGGACGGGGATTCGTTTTAAATCCACCGTCCTTTTTGGGGCAATTAACGTCGTTTTTTCCCGGCGTTAAGTTTTTCTTTGAGTGCCTTGGCTGCCGCTTCGTAGTCGGCTCGCAAATTGGACTTCGCAAAACACGCTTCTTTTACAAAGGGGTTTTCGTTTTTCTGAAGCACTTCAATGCGAGCGCTGCGCTCACATTCTTCCGAGGTCACCGGGTACATGGCGTTCCAAGCTTGTGCGAGTTGGCGCTGTTGGCTCGAGAGGTTGAATTTCCCGTAGACCTTGTCCATATAGAGCATGGCGCGCGCAATCTCACCGCGCGCTCGACGCGGGGGCTCAGCCTGATGGTCTCGGATCTTCATTTCGCACACGCCAAAGGTGTTGGGCAACTGCGGATTATTAAAGTCCATGAACTTGTAATTTAAACGCATGGCGTTAACGGCCCCGACGGCCGGGTACAAGTTATACATGTCGGCTTGCATTAAACGGTAGCCCTTGGAGGCGTCCGTTGCGCACTTGCGACCCTTGTACGCATGACCATTTTTCTTGCAGCTCGAATCCCCCTCTTCCCATTCTTTAAAGAAGCGACCGAAGTTTTCTGCGGGGACCACATGTTCCCATTCAACGCGACCCGCGCGCTCATGGTGCGAAGGCGTCTTAAAGCCTTTGGGCAAATGAATGGTTTTGTCCTTTTCAAAGGCAAAGCCGCAATAAATCGTTTTCTTCGGGACGTAGTCGTACACGTCACGAAGTAACAAGCGTTTGGACTGCTGGAAGTCTTCAATCGTTTGATTGCCCCCTTCGGACGCATACGCCTGATACTGCACGGCAGCGGGCACCGAGACCATCACCACAATGATCGTTAAGAGCACACGCAAGGGTTTATTGGGGATTTGGGCAATCAAGCGCAAAAGACCGGAATTATTACGACGTTTACGTTTCATAGGGGGTCGAGAAAAGAGAAAAGCTGAAAAATTTATGTTGAGGCATTGTAGCAAACTCGCCTCTACCCCCTAGCGAGCCCGCCTCCCCTTGGCTTTTATCAAATGTCCTAGGACATTAAAAGGGCAGACTAGGCTTAGACCCAATAGAGGTTGCCCCGTTAACGTTTGGAGTGGCCTATGACCCCGAGCCTGTCTTTATCCCAATTTATCGCCCCGCTACTTTTGGCTGTAGTGGGTACGCTGTCCATGAGTGCCATGGCAGCAGATCAACCCGTTTTAGCGGATCGCCATGCGAAAGCGGGCGTTCCCTGCGCGGCCTGCCATGGACCTGACCCAAAAAATTTAGAAGAGCCGTCCATTGAACAGTGCCAGATGTGTCACAACACCAAAGCCTTGGTGGAAAAGACCGCGCACGTGAAACCGCGCAATCCGCACACGTCCCCGCACTACAAGGATCAATTGGATTGCGTGAACTGCCACAGCGGTCATGACCAACCGCAAAACTTCTGTGCGCAGTGCCATAGCTATGATTTCAAGGTGAAGTAACGCTTCACCCTTAAAGAAGGCCGAGTCTCTCTTCCCGCTCGGTCTTCTTTATTTTTTGGGGACGTTTCACTCAATGTTTATCGAGACGAGAAAACCAATCGTTACCTACAACAAAGGGGGCCGATGACGAGGCCCCCTTTTTTGCATTGGTAGATTTTGAATTTGGCTTTTGAGTTGAGTGTTGGAAAGGGTTTTAAGAGGACACATTCATGGCCTGCTGACCGGCCAACGCCTTCATCATCTTGACGACGCGAACCCGACCATGACAGTCCGTTTTCTTGAAGATTTCCGAGCAGTGGGCCTGCACGGTCTTCGGCGACAAGCCCCCTAAGGTTTCCGCAATCTCGCGGTTACTCATCCCGCGAGCCAAGTATTTCGCTACGGCGCGTTCTCGCTCCGTGAGATGCTGCCAACCAAAGAGAAACTGTTGAGTTTCGTTGTAGTCCGTGACGTTAGGCGACTGGGCACGAGTGAGCGCACGAGTGAGGGCCTCGAAATCGGGGCGTTCAATCACGGTAAAAGCGCCCTCTTCCATGAGGTGCACGGCTTCTTTCACCGTGATGGCGTCGTCATACAAAATGAAGGGCAGGCTCGGATCTTGGGCTTTCAAGGCCAAGAGGAGTTTCAAGGCATTTGCGGGCGTGGCGGGGGCGACGGGGACACCCGGGTAGACGGATCGGGGCGTCAAGATTTTGCCACTCACCACCACGCCTGGCGTAAAGCGGTCTAAGGCACGAAGGAGGATCGCGCCCGCAGCGTAGTGCTTCACCCGCCAACCGTTGGCTTCAAGCAGTCGGCCTAAATGAAGGCGGGCTTCGGTTTGAACATCGACCAGATGCACCACAAAATCGTCAACAATCGGCGTATCCGAGGAATCGGTCATGGGCACTCCTGAAAACGTGAAATGTTGTGTTGGTCTCAACCGTTGCGGTTTGATTTCATCTTACAACTTCAGTGGGAGCATTTGAAGTGAGGGATACCCATAGGGTAGTACAGCCTTTTAGCCAACCCCTAAACACGTCAACTGCGTCTACGTCCTGTGCGACTTGAGGTTGACGCCTTTTTCTCATTTCCCCTCTGGGCGAGGCGTTTGCGTTAACGCAAACCGTACCTCGTACGAGGTAGAGGAAAACAGAAATCTGACCTACACTCAATAGTTCGATGTGAACGCGCACTCCCCTCAGGGAGAGGCGTTTCTTGCTTTTGGTAATTTAGTTTGAAGGAACACTTCTATGACGATGACGCGACAAAACCGCTACGGTCTTTTAATCAATAACGAATGGGTCTCCGCCGAAGGGGACGCCACGTTCGCGTCATATAACCCCGCCAACGGCGAAAAGATTGCCGACTTCGCGGACGCCTCCGTGGGTGACGTCGAGCGTGCCGTGCAGGCTGCTAAGGCAGCTCTCCCTGCCTGGCGCAAAGTGAGCCCCCAAGAGCGCTCGTTACTCCTTTTAAAGATTGCGGATGCCATTGAAGCCAATCTCGAGCATTTCGCGACGTGCGAAACGATTGATAACGGTAAGCCCATTCGTGAAACGATGAATGCGGACATTCCGTTAGCGGTGGATCACTTCCGTTATTTCGCCGGGTGCTTGCGCGCTGAAGAAGGCACGGCCACGATGATTAACGAAAACACCCTTTCCATCATCTTGAAGGAACCCATTGGCGTGGTGGGTCAGATTATTCCCTGGAACTTCCCCTTCTTGATGGGCGCTTGGAAGTTAGCCCCCGCCTTGGCAGCAGGGAACTGCGTCGTGATTAAGAGTTCGTCGACGACGCCGTTGAGCCTTACGGAATTGGGTAAGGTCTTAGCCGACATCTTGCCCCCTGGGGTCGTCAACATCATCACGGGTCGCGGGAGCGTTTCGGGCCAGGCCATGTTGGATAACCCGGGCTTTGACAAGTTAGCCTTTACGGGGTCGACTGACATTGG
>JAHHRF010000042.1 GCA_020025955.1 Sutterella sp. | reverse complement strand
TTTGTCGCCCGCCACAAAGACCGCCATGCCGTCCGAGCAAAGGGCGCGAATGGCTACGTTGACGTCCTCAACCGTAACGGCTTCAATGGCGTCATCCATCGCCTTAGAGCGCGACCAATCGTGACCCGTCTTCATGAGGTTCACCCACTGTTCAGCCAAGACCTTATCGCGACCACGGTTTTGCGTACGCATTTCCATTAAGCCACGGCGAGCGTTATCAAGTTCCGCCTGGGTGGTACCCTCTTCGCGCGCGGTTTTTAAGACGTCGTAGACCAAACGCTCGGCTTGCGCCAAGTTTTCGGGCGCTGCCATCAATTGGATACGCCAACGGGCGAGGTTTCCTTCCGTGGGGATACGAATCCCGGAGCCCACGGCATAACTCAACCCTGCATCCTGACGAATGGCGGTGGCTAAACGGTTACGAAGGCTTTGCGACCCACCTAAAATCCAGTCCGCCACGATAAAGGGGGCTTGTTCATTGACGTCTAAGCTCATCGCAAATTCGCGAGCGAAGATTAACCCACCGCTATCCTTTTGCGGGGTGTCGACCACGAAGCGCCCTTCAGGGGACCCTTCAAAGACAGCAGGGCTCGTGTCCACGGGTGCCGAACTCGTACGACGGTTGAAGATGTGCGTCTTCAAAGCGTCTAACACGGCGTCTGGATCAAAGTCACCCACGACCGACACGGCGCCTTGGGTTAAGGCAAAGACTTCGTCGTAGTAGCGCTTCACGTCCGTCAAGGTCAAGGCTTTAAAGCCCGCCAAGGTTTCGTCCGTGGTGGGC
Source organism: Sutterella sp. (assembly GCA_020025955.1). Classification (GTDB taxonomy): domain Bacteria; phylum Pseudomonadota; class Gammaproteobacteria; order Burkholderiales; family Burkholderiaceae_F; genus Sutterella. Next base: position 14,165 of record JAHHRF010000042.1, on the reverse strand, counting down.
GTGTTACGGGGATCGCCCTCGGGGTGGAAGCGGAAGGTCTTCGCCATCACGTCATAGAGCGCCACCATGGGTTCACGGCGTTGGCTTTCTAAGTACGTGAGCATCTCGTCCGTTTCTTGTCGGAAGTCTTCTTCCTTGAAGTCGCTATCACGAAGGATTTCGCCCGCTAAAGCAATCGCCTCCAAAATGTGTTCACGGTCCGTCACAAACTTAAAGGCCGAGCCTTCAAGCTTGAGTTCGGTGAATTTGTCGCTTAACGCTTCACGCGACAACGACGTCGTCCCGTCTCGCAACAAGGCTTGGAAAATCTGCGCGAGGGGCGTGTTCTTCTTCACCCAGTCGGAGCCATAGTCAAAGCGCATACGCACGGTGACGGTCTGGCCAGCGGACTTCTTCGGTAATAACGCCACCTCAATGTCGCCCACCGTGTGGCGCAGGGTCTTCGCGTTAATGTTGGCTTGATCCGTGTCGAACGCTTCCCCCGCATAGGGGTTGGCTTCTTGGAAGGTGTAGCGATTTAATAGCGTCGCGGGGTCCACCACCGTGCAGGCGGGCGCACGCTGCGGGACATCTTCAGGAATAAAGAGCCCCACGATACGGTTATCGCGCTTAAACCAACGCGTGGCCGCCGCATTTACCGCTTCAGGCGTGAGCTTACGGATTTCTTCACGATCCGCGAAACGCAAGCGCCAGTCGCCTAACGCGATGTAGCTGGAGAATTCCACGGCTAAACGCTCGGGGTTAGCAAGTTCACGCTCAAAGTTGGTGAGTTCATCCGTGCGGAAAGGTGCCACTTCGTCTTCCGTGGCGGGCTTCAAGCCTAATTCCTTTTCGACGATGTCTACCATGGTGTCACGCACGGCGTTTTCGTCTTGATCCATGTTGAGCTGCGCAATAAAGAGGATCAAGCTCGGGGCATAGGCCGCTAAACTCCAGCAACCCACGTAGGCGGCACGACCCGTTTTCACCAAGGCTTTGTAAAGACGCCCTTTGGGCTCTTCCGCTAAGACGTCGGCGGCCGTCACCAAGGGCTGCCAATCATCGTCCATGGAGCTGGGCGCATGGTACGCAACAAAGACAAGCTTAGCGTCCCCCGGACGACGAACAATCACGCTCTTTTCCCCGTCTTGAACGGGCTCTACCGTCCACTCAGGCGGAAGCACACGCTCAGGGCGCGGAATCGCCCCTAAGGTCGCATCAATCTGCGCCAAGATCGTTTCCGTTTCAAAGTTGCCGGTGACCACAAGCGTCGCGTTATCGGGCTGGTAGTAGCGGCGATAGAACGCTTGCAAGTGGGCAATGTCCACGTTTTCAATGTCGCTTCGGGCCCCAATCGTAGGACGACCATAGCTATGCCAATCAAAGGCAATCCCTTGGATGCGCTTAAATAACACGTTAACGGGGTTGTTTTCCCCCATTTCGTATTCGTTACGCACCACGGTCATTTCGGTGTCCAAGTCGGAGCGCTGGATAAAGGAATTCACCATCGCGTCGGCGTGCCAACGCAGGGCAAAGTCGAGGTTATCCCCCGTATTCGTAAAGGTAAGGTAGTAGTTGGTGTAGTCAAGCGACGTGGACCCATTCATACGGAAACCACGATCGGTGAATTCTTGCGTCGGGCACGGAATATTCGTGCTTCCCTTAAACATCAAGTGCTCTAACAAGTGAGCCATCCCGGTTTCGCCATAGTTTTCATGGCGCGAGCCCACACGGTACGTGATACACGCCGTCACCGTGGGTTGACTCGTTTCGGGATAAAGTACGACGCGTAAGCCGTTTTCTAACACGTACTCAGAAAAGCCTTCCACCACTTGAGTGGGGGCGGGTTGTACATAAGGCATAGAACTGTCCTGTTGGTTGGGCCCAATATCGGCCATGAGGGCGCTTCGTCCCTCAACGAAATAAAAAAGTTAGTTAGGGGAAATGGTAGCAAAGGCGACCCTCTTTCGGGGCATTTCCCGCCTCAGGCAATACCTCGTTGCAAGGTTTTCGCCCCGAGGCTTACGCTTTTAGGCGAAAATACGCCCATTCCTTCTTTTTTCCGAGAAAATTCCCTGTGGGATTTCTCTTCACGCTTCTCATGCAATTTTTAATCGACTTCTTTCCCATCATTGCCTTTTTTGGCGTCTTTCAAATCGCAGAAAAGCACGCGGACTGGATTCCAGACGCGGTCCTCGGGTGGTTTGCCAATACCGATGCCACGGTGCTCCCCATGATGCTCGCCACGGTGACGGCGATTGTCGCGACCTTCATTCAGTTGGCGTTTTATCTGGGACTCAAAAAGAAAATCGAACCCACCTTTTGGTTAAGTCTCATCGTGATCGTGATCTTTGGGTCGTTGACGATTTACTTCCGAAATGGCCTCTTCATTCAGTGGAAGCCCTCCATTTTGTATTGGCTTTTCGCGGGGATCCTCTTCTTTGGTCGCGTAACGGGACGTAACTTTGTAAAAACCATGATGCAAAAAGCCATGGTAGAAATGCCTCCAAAGCGTTGGACACAATTACAAGACCTGTGGATTGGCGCTTTAGTGCTTTTTGGGCTCATTAATTTAGGGGTGGTTTACACGTGTTCGGTTGAAACGTGGGTCAACTTCAAACTCTACGGATTAATGGCGTTGACATTTGTTTTTACAATTGCCAGTGCCCTCTTCGTGACAAAATATGGGGAAGGCGAGCACAATTAAGCACGTTTTGGTTCGACTCCCTATCCGCCGTATAATGGTTGGATATATTTACCCGAATCCGATGGGAACCCCACGACAACGTCAGAGGTCGTTCATCCCATCACTCGACAGATTTTTCAAAAATAGAGGTTATCTCCCATGAAGATGAAATTTTTAGCGGCCGCCATGCTCTCGACCTTAATCGCGGGCACCGCTCACGCTGAATTCCAGACCTTTAAGGCCAACGGTTATACCGTGACCAAAGAAGAGCAGTCCAAGCTCTACAACGCCTTAGTCAACCAGGGGGAACCCGCCGGCCAGGCTTTGGAAAAGCGCATCAAGGATAGCCTCATCCATGATGCCGTCCTCTTACAGGCCGCCAAGCAGGCTAAGGTCGAAAACAAGGATGACTTCAAGAAAGCCGTTGACGCTTACAAGAAGGACCTCTCGGTTCGCATGTACATCAACGACATGGCCAAGTCCATCAAGATTGCTGACGCCGACATCCAGAAGGCCTACAACGACTTGAAGGCTCGCACCGACAAGACGGAAGTGGACTTGAGCATCATTGCGGTGAAGACCCAGCAGGAAGCCGCCGACATCATCAAGAAGTTGAAGGCCGGTCAGGATTTCGCCAAGCTCGCCAAGGAACACTCTGTTAACGCCCCCAGCAAGGCTAACGGCGGTCACCTCGGTTGGACCCGTCCGAGCGAAATGGGCCCCTTGGGCGCTGCGGTGAACCAGATCCAGAAGGGTAAGTTCACCCCGGTTCCGGTTCAGGTGGCTGACGGCTTTGTGATCGCTAAGGTCAACAATACGCGTGACTTTGCGTTCCCGGCTTTAACCGAACTCAAGCCCCAGATCGAAAACGCCTTGAAGCAGCAAAAGCTCGAACAGAAGGTTAGCGATATGGTTACGAAGGCCAAGATCACGCAGTAATTTGCGCTCTCTTTAAGCCTTAAGCTCACAAAAGACACCGACCTATTTGGATTCGTCCAAATAATCGGTGTCTTTTTGTTTGTGTTCGCCTCCCGCTTCTCTATTACGGCGTACACTTGAACCATGGTTCAGATTTTTATTTCTTTTGGAGTGCGCTTACATGACGCCCTTTACCTTTTATAACCCCACCCGTTTAGTCTTTGGTCGTGGGCGTATTGCTGAGTTACCGCAACTCATCCCCACCGGCGCCAAGGTCCTTTTAACCTTTGGCGGGGGCTCCGTGAAGCGTAACGGCATCTACGATCAAGTCAAAGCCGCACTCGCCGAGTTCAATACCGTGGAATTCTGGGGGATTGAGCAAAACCCCAAGGTGGAAACCTTAGAAAAAGCCATTGAGTTGGGGCGCCAAGAAGGCGTCACCTTTGTGCTGAGCGTGGGTGGTGGGTCGGTCTTAGACGGCTCCAAACTCATTGCCTGCGCGTTGGCGGACGCCCCCAAGAAACCCGCTTGGGATTTGGTGCTTGAGCGTCGCCCTAAGAACTCCATTGACTATGGCTCAGTGATGACGCTGCCCGCTACGGGCTCGGAAATGAACGACAATTCCGTGATCTCTCGTTTGGAAACGGATGAGAAGCTCTCCTTTGTGACGCCGAAGTTCCCGCTCTTTTCCATTCTTGACCCGGATGCCGTGAAATCGTTGCCGAAGCACCAGATTGCCGCGAGCCTTGCGGACATTACGGCGCATACCTTAGAGCAGTACATGACCTATCCGGGGCAATCGCGCTCTATGGACCGTTGGGCAGAAGGCTTGCTCTCTGTCGTGCGAGAAGTCGCTCCTGCTCTCTTGGCAGAATCAGAAGCCCCTGAAGACATTGTCGACGACTATATGCTCTCGGCCACCCTCGCCTTAAACGACATGATTGCGATGGGTGTGGTGCAGGATTGGGCAACGCACGCCATTGGGCACGAAATCACGGCGTTAACGGGAACCGCACACGGGGCCAGTCTTGCGATCGTGTACCCGGCACTCCTTCGTGCGCGCTTCAATTCCAAAGCCGCCAAACTCGCCCAGATGGGACGTCGTGTCTTTAATTTAGAAGGCACCGACACCGAAGTCGCCACCCAAGCCATCGACGCCTTGGAAGCCTTCTTTGCGTCCTTGGGGTTGGCCACGCGCCTTGAGGAAGCTGAGATTAACGAGACGGTTGACGCGCGCATTGTGGAGCGCTTTAAGACCCGTGGTTGGAAATTAGGCGAAAAGCGTGACATCACGCACGTCGAAGTCGCTGAGATCCTTCGCTTAGCCCGCCCGCGTAAGGCCTAACGAAAAAGCCCGCTCGTTCTGATGGAACCGGCGGGCTTAATTTTATTCACCAAAAAGTTCGGTGAGCGTTTGGGTAATGGCGCGAGAGCGTCGCCACTCTTCGTACCAGGCGCCTAGACACCCCTCACGGTCTTCGTTGGGGGAAAGGAGTGCATTGTCATGGTCCAAGAGCAAAACGTCCACAGCACGCGCTAACGTGGTCTCATCTGGGTCGCACGTCAAGGTCCACGTCGGATGCTTTTCTTTACTGGTGATCACGGGCGCACAGTACCCCGCTTCCGCTAACGTTTCCAACACGGCCGTTGCCCCTTGGGGGAACGTGTCCACGGCGTTACAGAGTACCGGCAACGACACCAAGGGTTCTGCCGTTTGTCGAGCGCGCGTCAAGACTTTAAGGAGCGCCACCCCGGTTAAGAACGGGTCCCCCGCACGGTAGTGGTCACTAAAGCGGCCGGAAGTGAGTAACGGCACAGTAGCGGTCACCGCCGCCCCCGCAAAGATGATGAACCACGTCAAATAAATCCAAAGAAGGAGCACGGGTAACGCGACAAAGGCGCCGTAGATGTTTCCTAACGTCCCCTTCGTGACATAGAGCTCAAACAAGCTTCGGGTGAGTAAAAAGGCCAAGGCCACAAAGGTGCCCCCTAAGGCCGCATGCTTTGTGGGAACGTGCGCATTGGGAACGAGCTTAAAAAGTAACGTAAAGGCGAGCGCCTGCATTAAGACCTGAACGAGTTCAAGGATCTCGGCTCGACTCCCGGTGCCCAGCCCCGACATCGCGTCCGTGACGGCTTGCGTGGAGAGCGTTAAGCTCGAGGCCACCAAGGCGGGCCCCACCGTAATGAGCGCCCAATAGAGAAGCGCACGCTGCTGCCAGCTGCGCAGGCGCGTCACCTTAAAGATGCGATTTACCGTGACAAAGAATTTGTCGATCAACATTAAGGCCGTGATCGTCAAAAAGATCACCCCAACCGCCCCAAGGCCTGAGGCGTGCTCGGAGAATTTCTTTAAGTACCCCACGATTTGAGTGGAGTATTGAGCAGGCAAGAAGCTATTAAAGATGACCTCTTCCAAGGTTTGACGCTGTTCGGCAAAACTCGGGAACAAGGCAAAGACCGCTAACGACACGGCCAACACGGGCACGATCGACAAAAGCGTCGTTAACGTCATCGAACTCGCAACCTCTTGGAGGTGCGTATCGCGTACGCGCGAGAGAAAGAAGTGCCACAACGCTTTGACTTGCGTTAGGCGCTTAGTGGTCATCAGTGAAGAGAGTCGAGTAACCATAGTGTCGTGAGGAAAGCCCCTCATCTACTTTAAAAAATCATCATTCCATTTTATCAAAGGCAAGGCGTAGCCTAAAGCGCCTACTTAAATCCCCCTAGAGCAATTCGTTATTGGTCAACAATTAGTATTCAATCCTCGACAAATAGGTCTTAACCCGCCATAATCAAACTCATAAGTTTGTCTCTCAGAGTGAACTTATCGAAGGGGGAAGCGCTTCTGTCGTTTCAACCTTTGTCAAGGGGGAGAGCGTTGCATTTCGGTGCGACGCTCTTATTTTTTGCCCGCCGCAAACGCAAAGAAGCGCCTTCTCCCTGGGGAGAAAGCGCTTTCTTTTTTAGAGACTAACCGTTAAAGGTCTTCTCTACTTACCAGGTCATCCCGACACGGAGCCAGAATTCACGACCCGGGGTGTACGCACCTAAGTCACCGAAGTTATCAATCGGCTTAAAGGTGTTGATCTTACGACGCTTGTCTAAGACGTTGTTGACTTCGACCTGCACATAGGCACTGTGCTTCTTCAAGAACGTGGGCTCATACTTCAACGCCATATCCCAGCGCAACATCGCACCGTTGTCATAGCTGTAGAAGTTCTTCAATTCCTCGCCAGTCGGGAGATACTCAGGACTTCCGCTCATATCGAGTTCTTCGTAACCCTTTTCTGGCCCCTGTAACGAGAAGCGGTTCGTCCACGTCACATCGTACTTAGGCACTTCCGTCGTCAAGTTCAGGCGAGCAATCCATTCACCGACACCTCGGTTTGCCTTACGTTCCATGGCGGCACGCGTCATGAGAGTGCCATCGTAGCGAACAAGTTGACCAGCATTTTCACCTAAAGGATCACGTCGAATGCGCGTGTAATCGATAGCCAGCTGAGCATTCCAAACCGTGGGACCCCACGTAACCGGACGACGGTTACCTAAGTCAATCGTGTAGACTTCGGCGCCGTAGCCCTGACCATTGACATAGGCCCACTTGCCACGAGCAAGCTGGGTTAACTCAATCACATCCTTGTAGGAGCGTTTCACGTAGTTAACGCCAATCGTTGCGTTTCGGTAGTCATATTTCGTTCCAACCGTGAATTCCACAGCGTTGGGCGTCTTTAAGCCTTCCGTTTGACGAACGCTCTTATCATTTTTATTTAACTTCAGGATTTCGTTAGCTAACTTCACCGACGAGAAGTTACGACCGTAGTAACGGTTCCAACCTAAGTTCACACTCCAGTCAGGGGTCACCTGATACTGAGACGAGAAACGCGGCGACAAGTTGGTTTCGCTCAAGAACGTATTGCGTTCAATGCGAAGCCCCGGACGCAAGGTCCACTTGCCAAACTGCATGCGATCTTCGAAGTACGCAGCTACATTGGTATAACGCGTCTTCACGCGACCCGCCTCAGCCGTATCCTCATCTACACTTCCAGGTATGAACAATTCGGGCACGGCTATGACTACTGTACGACTATGAACATCTTGAGGACGATCATACTTGTAGTGCGTACGTTGCAAGATCGCGCCGACGCTCACAGAATGCTCCACACGCCCCCAATTGACGGGATCAAACGCGTATTCCGTCGAGTAGTGGATGTTATTTTGTTCCAAGGTGCTATTACCATAGCCCCCTTCCTGCCAAATAGCTCCTTTTTTAGGGTCGTTAGTCATCGTATTCGAAGCAGTCGAACTCTTACGCTTGTTGTCGAAACGATCTAACGCTAAGGTGTTCGTCCAAACGCCATTTTCGAAGCTATGAACCCAGGCTAAGGTGCCACCGAAGGCGAGCTGCGTGTCCTTGACGTTGTTATCAAAGTTATCCGGCCAATAACGTTCTTCCGTGTAAGCGGAATAACGGGTGCTCAATTCAAAACGGTCATCAACGGTCGGGGTCCACTTCAAATTCAAAAGGAAGTTATCCGACAAACGTGTGTGGTCTTCTTTCTTAAGATTCGGCTCAAATGTAGGTTCATCCCCGGGAATCTCGGGCGGAACTTCGACAAACCCTTGTAAGCGGTTTTGCATGATCGTAGACTGGCGACGGCTAAAGCCCACAACCATACCCAAGTCGTCCGTCAAGCCCTTTTCCCAAAGGACGTTAGCCATGTGCTTGGTGTACTTCGGCTGGAGGATAGCAACGGGGGTGTTATCCAAAGGACGCACTTGGTCTAAAACGCGCTTAGCGTTGTCATTTAAGTGCATCGCGGCCATCTTGTCGGACGTGGTGCGATAGTTCACCATGAAGCGATCCTGACCCGTGTACTGCTTGGTCTTCGCGACCACAGCACCGCCTTCGAAACCGCCTAAGCTCGCGGATACGTTACGGTCATGGACTTCAACGCTACTTAACATCGAGGCGTCAAAGATGTAGGCCTGGTTGCCGGCCAAACCCGGCACCGTCTGCATGGCACCGTCAAACACGCCATCGTGGAAACCAATGTCGTTATTCATGTTGACGTTATCAACAAAGAAGCCCGTCTGGTCATAGTCAGCGCCGTTAATCGAGATGTTGCTCGGCTTGATTTCACCACCCTGCATACCCGACTGGTTGTCACCCAAGGGGCTATAACGCACATTGGGATTCATGACCAAGAGGTCCGTCATGTTGCCATTGCCAATAGGCATGTCGCGCATCTGATCGGCACGGATCGTGCTCTTATGGGAGAGCCCCTGGTTAGCCTGGCCGTAGACCACCACTTCTTCCAAGGTCTTAACCGTAACTTGCTTGCTGGGCTTGGCTTCTTGTTCAGCTTTAACATCAGCTGCCTGAGTCGCCACCATCGGCGTCATCGCCAAGGCTGCTAAGACCCATCGCGTCATCAACTTCTTTTCGAATGTCATACAAAAGGATTCCGTTTTAGAGTGAGCGAGGAGAATTGATCGCAAAGATACTGATTCTCATTTATAGTGCTACCCTAATAGAATCATTCTCATTTGTCTAAAAAGTTTGCGGAAACCCTAATAAATAAGGTTAAATATACCCTGCTTATTACATGGGTTTATCGTTAAAAAATGCCCATAACTCCGTGCTTTAGACCATATTTTGAGAATGTATCTCATTTGCAACAATTTGTAGCGATTGCCCAGGTTTCTGGGTACCCTAAGCACTTCATACCACAACAGTTTTTCTTCACATGCGTACGCTTTTAACCAGCTTATGTGCGTCGTTGATTTTATTGGCGGGCTGTGTCGCCCCCAGTCATCTCTCCGATGCCCCTCTCAAAGACGATGCCGAAGTCACCCGCGGGGTGCTCGACAACGGCTTGGCCTATACCCTCTACGAACACCATGCCCCGAAAGGGCGCGTGTACATTCGCTTGATTGTTAACGCCGGGAGTCTTAACGAAGACGAAGACCAAAAGGGGATCGCCCATTTGGTTGAACATATGGCCTTTAATGGTTCTAAGCGTTTCCCGAAGAACACGATCATCAACGCGCTTGAGCGCCTTGGTATGAAGTTTGCCCAGGACATTAACGCCTTTACCGACTTTGAAAACACGGTCTACACGTTAAATCTGGAAAACGATCCTAAGAGCGTGAAAGAAGCCTTGGACATCATTTCCGAATGGATGTACCACTTGACGATCCTCCCTGAGGACGTTGATGGGGAACGTGGCATTGTGGAAGAAGAATGGCGTCGTCGCTTAAGCCCCTTACTTCGCTTAGGGGACAAAAAGAGCTTGGTGGAAATGGCCGGCTCTCGCTACGCGGAACGTGACCCCATCGGGGACATGTCGATTATCCGTACGATTCCTGCCGAGCGCGTTAAGGCCTTTTATAAGCGCTGGTACCGTCCCGACAACATGCGCCTCTTTATCGTGGGGGACTTTGACACCTCGACGATGACCAAGGCCATGAAGGAGACGTTGGACCTCCCTGAAACCCGTCCTACGACGCCCTTGCCCACCATTGATAGTTCGGTACCCGTGGTGCCGGGCTGGCGTGTCGCGAGCGTCTCGGAACCCGGGATCTCCACCGCCGCCATGGAAATGAGCTGGTTGAAGCGCTACACGTCGGAGCGCACGGAACGCGAATACCGTCAGGACTTGATTGAAAGTTTAGTGATTGGCCTTGTCAACCAACGCTTAGCCGATTGGGAAAAGCGTCAAGGGAAAGCCGCCGTTGAATCCAACACCTTCTATCGCACGGTGATTGGTCGCGATTTGCGTCAGTACCTTTTCTTGGCGCAGCTCAATAACACGGACTACAAGACCACCTTAAAGAACCTCTTTACCTTTGTGGCACAGCTTCGCCAACAGGGCTTTACGGATGCGGAATTAAAGCGTGCGGTCAATCAAGCCCGTCAACGTATGGAACGAAACCGTGATGTGCAACCGGGCTCTTTAACCTTGGCGGACACCTATTTGGGTAACGTCGCCATGGATCAGCCGATCATTGGGCGTGACGACGTCTACCGCTTAAATAACGCGGTGCTGGGGTCCTTGACGACGGCGGACTTAAACCAGGCCTTCAATGAGATGACGGATTGCATCTCGAAACTCTTGATTGTCACCGAACCCTATCCTGCCCAAGGGACGGGGCTCACCGCCACGAACGTTGAAGCCCTCTACAACGCTGAAATGGCCAAAACGCAGCCCACGTGGACGCGTATTAAGCCTAAGCACGTGACGCTGCCCACCCGCCACTACGAGTCGGGCTCGATGGAAAAAGAAGCCTATTACAAGGACTTAAACATCACGGTGTACCGTTTGAGTAATGGCTCGCGCTTGGTCTATCACCCCTCGGACAAAACCCCGGATCAGGTCTTCTTTAAGGCCTTAACCGACGGGGGCTTGCGTGGTGTGGCGCCTGAAAACTACAGCCGTTTGCGTCGTGCTGTGGGGGCTGTGGATGACGCGGGGGTGGGGCCCTTGTCGAGCGAAGACATTCAGCGACTCTTTATCAAGAACCCGGTCGCCATTGCCAGTATCGCTGACGAAACCCGTCAGGGCTTTGCCGTGGTGGGGCAGTCCAACCGCTTGAAGGATCTACTCACGCTCTTTCGCTTAAAGCTGGAAGGCACCCCGATTACGGATGAGGTGATGCTCACCCAGAAATTGGACTTGAAAACGTTCTTTGCGGAGCGCGACCAAGAAACCCAATTTATGGAAGCCGTAGAACGTGTGCGCTACCCCAACATTCCGACCATCTATAAGGAAAATGAAGCGGTGGCGATGAGCGAGACGGCGGAAACGTTACGTAAGCTCTACGACGAACAGCTCTTGGGGAACACCGACTTCACGTACTTCATCATTGGGGACGTACCGCAACGCACGGTGGAAAACTTGGCACGCGAATATTTGGCGACGGTTCCTGTGAAAACGCACCGTCAGGCGCCCTACTTCTTTGGGGCCACGACGCCTAAGACCCCCTTAGCGATGACGGGTAACGACGAAGAACGTGCGCTCGTGAACCTCTACTACACGACGCCCCTGAAGTGGTCCCCCGGGATTGAGTTGAGTCTGGAGCTCTTAGGGGATGTGATCACGGAACGCTTCCGCGCAACGCTTCGTGAAGCCGAGTCGGGCATTTACACGGTGAGCACGGACTTTACCGCGGACAAAACCAATGACCAGGTTGAAGCCGTGGTGGAATTTACGTGCGATCCCAAGCGCGTAGAAAGCCTCACCAAAGAAGCTGAAGCCGTGATTGCGGACTTAGGGAAAAACGGGATCGATCCCAAGCTCTTAGCGAAACTGGTCGACGAACGTAAGCGTCAAGTGCACTATCACTTCGATTCGCTCGTGGCGCTCTCCTCGTTGATTGAAAAGAGCTTCATGACCTTAGGGAACCCGGACATTCTCTACACCTATAACGACTACGATCGTTTAGGGAGTTCGCTCTTCATCAATACCTTAGCGGGGCTCCTCTTCACGGATGAAAACCACTTCCGTGCGACCTTAACCCCGTAAGCGGCGACGTTCAGGCTTTCCGCTATACAAGGGCTCGACCATCCAGTCGGGCCCTTTTCCTTTGCTGGAAGACATAAAAAAATCCCTCGTCTTCGCAAAAGGAAAACGAGGGATCGATTAAAGCCGATTTAAGGGTTACTGGGCTTTCGGTGCTTCGTCCTTAGCCTTGGGCAAGAGCGGACGCTTCACTTCCTTTAAGGCGTCGCATGCTTGGGCATAGCCCTTCTCGCAGCTCTTCTTTAAGAACGTTTCAGCCTTTTCCATATCAGCCGTCACGCCTAAGCCACGCAAATTCATGAGGCCATAGACGTACTGAGCTTCGGCGTCTTCACGCTGAGCGGCTTTCCCGTACCAGATAGCCGCGGCTTCCGGGTTGGGTTTGGTGCCATAGCCATTGAGGTAATAAAAGCCGGTAACGACCTGAGCGTCTAAAAGGCCCTTCTCAGCGGCCTTTTGCGCCCAGTAGAGGGCTTTAGCGGGGCTCTCTGCTACGCCCAAGCCAGAGCGATAGTGGCTCGACAAATTAAAGGCAGCAACGGGGTCGTCACGCTCAGCAGCAATTTCATAGTACTGCACGGCTTTGGCAAAGTCCTGCGGCACATCCGTGCCTTCGGCGTAGAGGGTCCCCAAATTGGTTAAGGCTTGGGTACTTCCCCCTTTGGCGGCCTTTTCATACCATTCAATGGCCTTAGCCATATCCTTTTTCACGCCATCGCCCGTGGCGTAGGCCGAGGCCAATTCAAACTGTTTGTCGACCACCCCTTTTTGCGCCTGTTCACGCACAAAGGAAATGTCGTCTTTGGGTAAAGGTTTCGGAGCCACATAAGGGGTCGGCTCTTCTTCCATCTGGCTCATGTCAGAGGGATAGGCCATGGCGGTCGAAACCGTAAGACTCCCCAAAAGGGTCGTCAAAAGGAGGCTCAATGTTTTGGTCGGGGTCATCTTTAAAGTCTCCGATGATCAGTCAAGTAGAGGGAAAAGAAAAGGGTTTTAAGGGTCACGCCCTTTTCCTTGATAAGTCTAGATTACGCTTTAAACCTTAACTCAAGGTTTTGAGTCCAGCGGACTCAATCGCGAGTTCAATCAAAATGGATTGGGTTTTTTCTAAAAAGTGTACAGGTAACGTTTCGTAGTAGGCGCCTGCTTCCTTAAATAAGGAACCCGTGAAAAAGGCGGGACAGGGCACGCCCTTCGCGGTTAAACGAGCGCCATCGGTGGTGCCACGAAGGCTCGACGCTTCGGGCGTTACCCCTTTACTGCGGCAGGCTCGCATCGCGGTTTTAATCACACGAGACGATCGGCTTAGCACGCGTCCCATGTTTTCATATTCGGGCACAAACTCAATCGTACAGGTTCCTTCGCCATAGTGCTCATAGTCTTCTGCCATGGCACGCAATCGGCTCTTACGGACTTCAAAACTCTCAAAGCCAAAGTCACGAATCAGAATTAAGGCGGAGGCTTCGTGGACGCTTCCCGTCGTCATCACCGGGTGATAGAACCCTTGGTGGCCTTCGGTGCGCTCAGGGCTTTCGTCACGCGGCAACCCATCAATAAAGTTGGTGAGGAGTTTAATGGCATTGACCATCTTCCCTTGGGCGTAACCAGGAAACGCGGCACGACCTCGCATCACCACTTCCGCCGTCGCGGCATTAAAGCATTCGGTAATGAGGGTCCCTAAACCGGGGGCCTCCAAGACGTAGGCGTAATCTGCCCCAAAGCGCTCAATATCAAAGTGCGCTTCATGGCGTGCGATTAAGCCTTCAGGCGTTAAGGCAAAACGAATTTCAGCGTGCGGCTGCTCAGGGCGACGGGCAAAGAAATCCAGAATCCCCCACATCATCGCCACCCCTACGCGGCTATTGAGTGCCAAGGGTTGACGACCGTCAGAGACCAAAAGGCTTTTCCCCGTTAAGCGATGCAAATCGGGGAAGTCTTCAAGGGTTAGGCGAATGCCGGCTTCCTTTTTAATGACAATGTCGCCCCCGTTGTAGTTCAACAATCGCCAGCCCGGGCGAATGGGCTCGTCCGACAAGGGGCCGTAGTGCGCCAAAAAG
>JAHHRF010000041.1 GCA_020025955.1 Sutterella sp. | reverse complement strand
CCTTTTCGTTTCTTCGGTGATGGTCTTCCCGCAAGGGGAGGCGAAAACTGGCCTCGTGAAGTTGATAGAGGGTTGGGCGGTATGGTAATCTACACGCCTTTTTTGAGTTTGGCGGCCTGGGCTAACGGCATGCGAAACTTTCCCTCGCCACCATCGGATTCTGGGCGAGGGTCTAAGGTTTGAGACCGTAACGGGCTTCACGCATCGAAGAGTCCACGTCCAAAAGAAAAATCGTTGCTTTACGTATTGAACGTCTGTTCCCGACAAGGGCTTAAACGCCGTTGCCATTCGGGTGGGGGCGTTTTTCCCTTTTCATTTCGTAAAGAGGCGACTCACTCAAAAAAGAAACAGACAAACTTAACTGTGCCGAAACATTCGCTTTGTGCGTGAGACGTGCGAGAAACGCGCGCTCCGTTCAAGGCGTGAGGACTTCCTCACGTGACGGTTTCGGAATTAAACCCCACAAAGAAGTGAACTGATGAAGCAAAAGAAAGCAGCTTACGACGCACAAGACCAGGACGAACTGGACGAAATGAATGAAGAAGAGGCGGCGGAGCTCAATAATTGGGAATCCGGTAAGACGACGCGTGCTCAAGCGCAGCGTCAGCAGACGACCAATGGCTATGCAGCCTTGGTTCGTTTAGGTCGCTCGCGTGGTTGGGTGACGTTGGAAGAAATCAACGACCTGTTGCCTGAGAGCGCCGTGCGCACCAGCGAAAACGTCCAAGAAGTGACGGAAGCCTTGGCGCGCCTCTCCATTAAAGTATTTGAAACGCCCCCTGATGAAGACGATTTGCTCTTAGCAGGGAGTGCCAGCGACGCCGAAGAAATCGACGAAGACGATGCCGAAGCGATGTTGACGCCGGAAGAAAGCGCAGGGCTCAGTAAAGATCCCCTTCGTGCTTACTTGCGTGGCGTGGGCTCGCACAAGTTGTTAACGCGTGCTGGCGAAATTGAAGTCGCCAAGTCCATCGAAATGTTCACGGGGCGCTTAGTCAACACCTTGGGTCAGCACCCGATGGTGGTTGAACTCTTGATTGACTTAGTCAAGCCCTTGAAGGAAACCGACGCCTCGGTCGATACCGTGGTTGACGGTTTTACCGATCACTTGGAAGAGTACCAGGACGACGGCAGCGAAGGCTCTGACGACATCCCGACGGATATTGGCGCTGCGGCCATGACCGCCGAACAGCTCGATGAGATGAAAAAGCGTGTCATCGAAACGTTTGACGAATGCCAGACCTGCTTAGACACGATGCGTGCTAACTGGGGTGAAGACGGGGATAAGGCCGCCTACAAGGCCGCTCAAGCCCGTATTGAAGCCCTGTTGCAGCCCATTCGCTTCTCCGTGAAGGTAGTGGCTCAGCTCTCCGACGTTGTCGAAAAGCAAACCACCTTAGTGCGTGAAAGCTTGATGCGTTTGCGTTTAGCCTTAACGAAGCAGTGCGGGTTGGATAGCAAGAAAGCTTTGACGATTATCAATGGGGATCCCACGCAAGCGGGGATCTTCGATAAGTTCGCGAAGGGTCGTGCTAGCACCGTCGAAGCCGTTAAGCGCAACATGGGCGTCTTAGAAGACGAACAAGCCGCGCTTCGTGCCTTGGAAGACCGTGCCATGCTCTCCATTGCGGATCAGCGTGAAATCGCTCGTCAGGTGAAGATTGCGGAAGCTAACCTCATGCAGGCCAAGTCCCGCATGATTGAAGCCAACTTGCGTTTGGTAATTTCGATTGCCAAGGGCTACGTGAACCGTGGTCTCGCGATGACGGACTTGATTCAGGAAGGCAATTTAGGTCTCATGAAGGCCGTGGACAAGTTCGAATACCGTCGTGGCTATAAGTTCTCGACCTACGCCACCTGGTGGGTTCGCCAGTCGGTGACGCGTGCCGTGGCGGACTTTGGCAATACGATTCGTATTCCGGTGCACATGACCGAGTCCTACAACAAGCTTCGCCGCCATAAGCAGGCGTTCTTGCAGGAACACGGTCGTCAGCCGACGGAACATGAATTAAGCGCTATGGCCGATTTGCCCTTAGCCAAGATCCAGCTCTTAATGCAGAGCATGCGCGGGGTGGAATCCATCGACGCGCCGATCGGTGACGACGAAGACGCCACGAAGTTGGACTTTGTGCGCGGTGACGAGCGTGACGATCCGAGCCGTGCTTATGAAGACAGCTCCATGGTGGAAAGCATCAACCGTACGCTCGAGATGCTCGCTCCCCGTGAGGCCCAGGTGCTTCGTTTGCGCTATGGCATTGGCACCAACAAGGACCACACCTTGGAAGAAGTGGGTCAGGCCTTAGGTTTGACGCGTGAACGTGTGCGTCAGATTGAAGCCGGCGCCGTGCGTAAGCTTCGCAATAAGGACATCGCCACCGTGCTTCGAGACTTCTCGAATCGCCCGGACGCGTTTGAGCCGCAGAAGTAAAACGACGTGAGAAAAGCGGGGAGCCTGGCTCCCCCTTTTCTTTGAGGGGGTGCCCATCGAGCGCCCCCGCTCGTTTCCTGTACAATACTTTTTTCTGAGATGGGCCTGTAGCCAAGTTGGTTAAGGCTCCGGACTCATAATCCGGCGATCCTGGGTTCAAGTCCCAGCGGGCCCACCACACATTCACTCGCAAGCGTTGAGGTCGACATTCCCCGTCGGCACGCGCCCTGACTTCGGTTTGGGGCTACGCCGCACGTCACCTCGAAGAGGCTTTTGCGTGCAATGCCGCGCTTTCCTCTTGACCCTTCACGTTGTATTCTGAAGGGATATCCCCCACCGTTTGTTGAACAAGGACGATTTACCGATGACCGGTTTTGCTGACTTTAATCTTGATCCGAAAATTCTTTCGGCCATTACGCGTATGGGTTACGAAACCCCCACGCCGATTCAAGAAAAAGCGATCCCTGTAGTGCTCGCTGGTGGGGACGTAATGGGGGCTGCCCAGACGGGGACGGGTAAAACCGCCGGCTTTGGGTTGCCGCTCTTAGCGCGCATTTTGCCTAAGGCCAACACGTCAGCGTCGCCTGCTCGCCACCCGGTGCGTGCGCTCATTTTGACGCCGACGCGCGAGTTGGCGGACCAAGTCTCCACCAATCTCACGGACTATGCCAAAGACACGACGTTACGTGTCGGGGTGGTTTATGGCGGTGTGGACATTCGTCCGCAGTCCGACATGCTTCGCCGTGGGGTGGAAGTCTTGACGGCCACGCCGGGTCGTTTGTTAGACCACGTGCAGAGCCGCAACGTGAACCTCTCCCAGGTCGAAATCGTTGTTTTAGACGAAGCCGACCGCATGCTCGATATGGGGTTCTTACCCGATATCACGCGCATTTTGAATTTGTTGCCGCCCACGCGTCAGAGCCTTCTTTTCTCGGCCACGTTCTCGCCCGAGATTAAGAAGTTAGCCAAGCAGATGCTCAAGCCCAACCCCACCTTGATTGAGGTGGCCCGCCAGAACCAGACGAGCGAAAACATTACGCAGGAAGTCTATAAGGTGGCGGACTCGGATAAGACCGATGTGTTGATTGACGTCTTGAAGAACCGTGGTGAAAACGGCAACCCCATGACGCAGGTGATCGTCTTTGTGAACGCCAAGATGACGTGCCGTCATTTAACCCGTACCTTAGAGCGTGTCGGGATTAATGCCGACGCCATTCACGGGGACAAGACCCAGGAAGAGCGCCAGCTCGCCTTAGAGGGCTTTAAGTCGGGGACGATTCACGTATTGGTTGCCACTGACGTGGCCGCACGCGGGCTCGATATTAAAGAATTGCCCGTCGTCATCAACTACGACGTGCCGTTTTGTGCCGAAGACTACGTGCACCGTATTGGGCGTACGGGGCGTGCCGGCTCCCACGGTTTAGCCGTGATGCTCTCCACCCAGCACGATACGAAGAATATTGGCGAAATTGAAAAGCTCACGAAGCAGACCTTTGACGTCAAACCCTTAAAGCCCTTGAGCCGTCAGACGCGCGCTCAGATGCGTCGCCAGTCGGCCCCGAACCGCGAAGAGGGTGGGGATGATGTGAGCGCTCGAGAACGTGCTCGCGCCTATGTGCCGCCGAGCCATCGTTATCGCGATCCGATCTTCGAGACCCCGTACCGCGAGCGTCCGCCCAAGCGTCAGGACACGGATACCATCCGCATCTATGAGCCGGAAAAGCCCAAGGTCAAACAAGTCGCTGCCCTCTTAGGGGGTCTGCGCTTACCCGTCTAAGGGTGTTTAAGTGAAGCACGCTTCTCCGAGTCCGGCGAGGCGTGTTTTTCTTTTTTCCCCCATTCCCCCTGTGGGTTACTTAAAAAAAGAAGGTTTTTCACTGTGCCTACCCCTGTTTTACTGCATAGCTGCTGTGCCCCGTGTTCGTCGGCGATTTTGGAGTGGCTCCTCAATAACGACTACGCCCCCACGGTGTTTTATTACAACCCCAACATCTACCCGGAAGCGGAATACTTAACGCGCAAAAACGAATGCATTCGCTATTGCGAAACGTTAAACGTGCCCTTTGTCGATGAGGACGCGGATCATGCGAAGTGGTTGGAGGCGGTTAAGGGTTTAGAAGATGAACCGGAGCGTGGGGCGCGTTGCCGTGCTTGCTTTGGTCATCGCATGGCAGCGACCGCTCTCAAAGCCAAAGAATTAGGCATCACACGCTTTACGACGACTTTGGCGGGCTCTCGCTGGAAGCGTCTGGACCAAATCCGTGAAGCGGCCCTGGAGGCACAAGCCCGGGTCGCCGGCACCGAATACTGGGACCGTGACTGGAAGAAAGGGGGCTTACAAGAGCGCCGTGGGGAATTGTTGAAGTTGCACGACTTCTATAACCAACTCTGGTGCGGGTGTGAGTTTTCGATGGGGCACTTGTTAAAGCGGGACCCGAGCGATTTGCCTGAGCACGTTTTAGGGCTCTTAGACGACATTCGTGCGCGTGAAGCCGCTAAAGCTGAACGTTTGGCTCTGAAGTCGACCCCCGAGGACACATCCCTCTAAAAGGCTCGGGACAACCCCAGCGAACCCCAGTGCCTTCGTGGGACTACAATACACGGTATCGTTCGTTTTTATAGAGACGCCCTGCGAAGGACGGTTGGGTTTCCCAAAGGTGACCCTGCACCGCTGAAGTGGGGCGATATCGTTTGGGTATGTCATTAACACTTTGGTTAATTTTGGCGCTCGGGGTCATCCTCGGGGTATTGCGTGCGCATCAGCCCATTGGGGTGGCGATGATCGCAGGCGCTACTGTCATCTTTCTTGGAACGGGGGCCGATCCCTCGTTACTCACTAAAACGCTTGAGACCACGGCTACGAGCTCTCGCACTTGGACGCTTCTTTTTGCGCTCTACTTTGTGATGTGCTTGGAGTATGAGTTGCGCGTCTCGGGGACGTTGAGTCGCATGCTCGCAGCACTCGGGCGCATTGCCTCCCCTCGCGTGACCTTAGCGTTAATGCCGGCCTTTTTGGGGCTACTGCCCAGTATCGGTGGGGCCCGCTTTTCGGCCCCCATTGTCAAAGCCACCGCAGAACCTTTAGGGGTGGAAGCGTCGTCGGCCGCAGCGATTAACTTCTGGTTTCGACACGTCTTTGAATTCGCCTCGCCCATTATCCCGGGGATGATTCTCGGGTGCGCCATTGCGGGGGTTGGCGTGGGCGACCTAGTGTTGCACCTCTTTTGGTTGTCGATTCTTGCCATTGCCTTGGGCTGGTGGGTGATGATTCGCCCGATTAAGCCGGGGGCAGCTCACGTCGCTACAACGCCCGCAGAGGGTACTAACGCCGACATCCTCTTAGCGGTTTTGCCCGTCGCAGTGAGTGTCGTCTTGATGCTCGCGTGGGGGCTTTCCGCTGCCGTTGCGATGGGACTCGTGGTCGCAGGGCTCTGGGGCGTATTGCTGGCCATCGGTCGCCCTGTTAAAGCGTGGGAGGTCATCAAAGCCGGGGTGGATAAAAAGCTCATGCTCAATATCCTCGCGATTTTCGTTTTCATTAATTTATTGGAAGCCAGCGGCGCCCTTGGACAATTGGTGGACACCTTAAAAGCCTCCGCTTTACCCTTTCCCGTCGTGATTGCCTTGATTGCCTTTACCGTTGGGGTGCTCACCGGGATGAGCCAAGGGCACGTCGCCATGGTGATGCCGATTGTGGCCGCAGCCGCCCCCGGGAACCTCGATCTGGTTGGTTTAGCCATGGTCTTTGGGGTAGCTGGCCAAATGGTTACCCCCACGCACGTTTGTCTCACGATTTCCGTCGACTACTTCAAAGCGCCGTTTTTCTCCGTTTTGAAGCCTGTCCTCTTAGCCGAGGCCGCGCTCCTTTTGATATATGTCGCGGTCTTTGCATGGGGCTAATGGGCAAGACTTGAAGTCCAAGTGATAAAATAACCTTTTTGGTCTGGAGTGCTGAGGCGCTCCCGAGCCCCTAATTCCATTACTTTTTTCTCCAGGAGGAAAGGGTCGGAGTCGCCAACAACACTCCTTGTGCCCTTTCATACGACACACATGAAGACGATTCGCACGCGTATTGCGCCCAGTCCCACCGGCATGATGCACTTGGGTACGGCCCGTACGGCCATTTATTGCTGGGCAGTGGCCCGTCACTTCGGTGGCAAGTTCTTACTTCGTATTGAAGATACGGACCAAGAGCGCTCCACCCAGGAAGCTGTGCAGGTGATTTTGGATAGCATGAAGTGGTTGAACCTCGACTACGACGAAGGTCCCGTCTATCAGATGGACCGCTTAGAGCGCTACCGTGAAATCGTCGACGAAATGTTAAAGGACGGTCGTGCCTACTACTGCTACGCCACGCCCGACGAATTAAACGCCATGCGTGAAGAGCAAAAGCGTTTAGGCTTAAAGCCCCGCTATGACGGCCGCTGGCGTCCTGAAGTCGCCAAAGATAAGCCCATCCCCGAAGGCGTGAAGCCCGTGATTCGTTTCCGTAACCCGGACGATGGCGCCGTGACCTGGAACGATGCGGTCTATGGGTCCATTACGGTTTCCAATACCGAATTGGACGACTTGATCATCATGCGTAACGGCATCCCCACCTACAACTTCGCGGTGGTCGTTGACGACATGGATATGGAAGTCAGCCACGTGGTGCGTGGGGCGGACCATATCAACAACACGCCGCGCCAGATCAACATCTACCGTGCCTTGGGCGCAGAAGTGCCGGTCTTTGCCCACTTACCCTTGATTAACGGTCCGGACGGTCAGAAGCTCTCCAAGCGCCATGGCACCGTCTCCGTCATGGAATACGAACGCCAGGGCTACCTCCCTGAAGCCGTCTTCAACTACTTGGCTCGTTTGGGCTGGGGTCACGGGAACATGGAAAAGTTCACGCGTGACGAGTTGGCTGAAGTCTTCGAATTGGGTGGTTGCTCTAAGGCTGCGGCTCGCATCGACTGGAAGAAGTTTGACTGGCTCAACCAGCAGTACATGAAGGAAGCCGATGGCGCCCGCTTGGCTCAGCTTACCCGTGAACGCATTGAAGCGCGTGGCGGTAAGGTCGAAGGCGGTCCCGATTTAGCCGTGGTTTGCGACATGCTCAAAAACCGTGCGGCCACCTTGGAAAAGTTGGCGGATTCGGCCTTGTTCTTCTACAAGTACGAACCGAAGTCGGCAGACGACATTGCTGCCGCTTTAGCAGACGGCGGTCGTGAAGCCTTGGCGCTTTTCGCTCAGAAGTTTGCCGAGCTTGAAGAACCCTTAACGGGCGAAGCCGTTTACGGCGTCATTCAGGCGGTGATGGCTGAGCAGGAAATCCCCATGAAGGTCTTAGCCAACCCCTTACGTGTGGTGGTCTGTGCCGCGGATCGTACCCCGCAGATTGACCAGACGCTTTGCTTGATTGGTAAGGACGCGGTCTTGGCGCGTATCGAAAGCGCCCTCTAAGCGCTCGCTATCGCCCCAACCCAAAAAGGGATTAAACGGTTTTCCACTCGAGACGTGGAAACGTTTAGTCCCTTTTTTATAGGCTTCGTTACCGTTGTGGCTTTGGCGTTCGCTAAGGAAAGCGGGTAAAGTTGATGGAGATTTTTCTCTTTCTACGAACCCTTATTCAACGTGATAGGACTGGTATGACGCAAACGGAAGGCGTAACGCAAGACGACGCGCGCCAAGCAACCGCAGCTCGCTATCGAGCCGTGGAAGCGATGGTACGTGCAGCCGAGCGCAAAGCAGGGCGCCCCTTGGGGAGTGTGACCTTGGTGGCGGTGGGGAAAACTTACCCCGAGTCTCTGCTCCGTGCTGTCTACGACGTGGGCGCTCGCCACTTCGGTGAAAACTACATCCAAGAAGGGGTAGCGAAGGTAGACGCATTGTCAGACCTCACCCCCGCACCCACTTGGCACTTTATTGGGCAGTTGCAAAGTAATAAAACGCGGGACGCCGCACGCTTTGATTGGGTCCATTCCGTGGATCGCTTCAAGATTGCGAAACGGTTATCAGACGCGCGTGTGGGCACGCCTTTAAACGTCCTCATCGAAGTCAATGTCGACGAAGAAGCCGGGAAAGGGGGCGTATTGCCTGACGAAGTGGAAACCTTGGCGCAAGCCATTCTCACGCTTCCTAATGTGCGACTGCGTGGTCTCATGGCGATTCCCAATCCCCACCGTGAGCCCGAACACCGTAAGGCCGCGTTTTTCCGCGTCGCTCAGTGTTTAGAAGATTTGAAGGCACGCTTTCCTGAGGCCGGGCTCGATACCCTCTCCATGGGGATGAGCCAAGACTTGGCCTGGGCAATTGAAGCGGGTGCCACCATGGTGCGTGTGGGCACCGCGATTTTTGGTCCTCGCCACTATAAAAAATAAGCACCCATTCAGAAAGGGGCTCCAGCGTAATGCGTTGGGGCCCTTTCATTTTGGGGCTGTGTCGCTCTCGGGGAGGGCATTTTCTTTCTATGGGGTGGTGTTGGGTAAGCTCCGCCTTAACCCACGGTTTACTTTCTGTAAATTGCCCCCAAATGGGTAAAAATCGAGGGTAAACACGCAATCCTTTGCGAGTACACACCATGAAGTAACGTATTTATGGGAGGTTTCCAGAAATTCCCGAGATATCAACGTTGAGGCGAAAATCGGAGGGAAAATTGCGAAATTGTTCAATGAATTGACCATAGACAGCACCGCGACTCTTCTCCTATTATCGAGCCCGTAGTCATTGTTTATGAATGTAAACCGTGACCACAGGAGATTGTTTTACCCTCCTATAAGGAAGTGCTCTCGGGGCGATCTCGGATCGTTGCTGCTAGCGCCTGGTAAAACGCCTTGCTCAAAGGAGAAATAGATGAGCAAACATCACACTCTTGCCGGCTTGACGGCCGCAATTCTTATGGCCGCAACCGCGGGTGCCCAGGCGGCTCCGACGGAAATCACGCTCTGGCATGCCATGTCCAATACCCTCGGTGACTGGGTAGCGGACCTCACGAAAGAATTCAACGAAAAGAATCCGCAGTGTCATTTGACGTCCACCTATAAGGGGACCTATGACCAGACGATGTCCACGGGGATTTCCGCTCAGCGCGCCCACCGTGGTCCGAACATCCTCCAAGTCTTCGAAGTCGGTACGGCTACTATGATGAATAGTGGCGGCGCTATCGTTCCCGTAGGCGATTTAATGAGCAAGGCTGGCTATAAGTTTGATCCGCAGGCTTATATCCCCGCCGTCTATGGCTATTACTCCCTCTCTGACGGTCGTATGGTGAGTTTCCCGTTTAACTCGTCGACGACCGTTATGTACATCAATAAGGATCTCTTCGCGAAGGCGGGGCTCCCCACGGATGACGACAAGCTTCCCAAGACCTGGGATGAAATCAAGTCGGCGGCTGCCGCTATGAAGAAGGCTGGCGTTGCTTGCCCGATGACCACCAGCTGGATTGGCTGGACCCAGATGGAAAGCTTTGCCCTCTGGCACAACCACGAATACGCCTCGGAAAACAACGGCTTTGCCGGCACCAAGGCACGCTTGAAGGTGACGGACCCCTTGTTCGTTCGCCACATGGAAGACTTAGAAGCCATGAATAAGGAAGGCCTCTTTGTCTACAAGGGTCGTGGTAACTTGGCTGACGCCGCGTTCTACGCCGGTGAATGTGGGATCACGATGGGCTCCTCGGGCGCTCGCTCCAACATCTCCCGTAACGCGAAGTTCGCTTGGTCCGAACGTCCCCTTCCTTACTATGGTGACGTGAAGGATGCGCCGCAGAACACCGCCATCGGTGGTGCCTCGCTCTGGGCGATGTCCGGCAAGAACGACAAGGAAAACGCTTGCGTTGCTGACTTCTTCAACTTCCTCTCTGACCCGAAGGTTCAGGCCGCTAACCATAAGCGCACGGGCTACTTGCCGGTGACGAAGGCCGCCTACGAACTCGTTAAGGGCGAAGGCTACTACGAACAAAATCCGGGTGCTGATGTGCCTGTGAAGCAGATGATGAAGTCCACGGACAAGAGCCGCGGGATTCGCTTAGGCTTCATGCCCAACATCCGTACCATCGTTGACGAAGAATTGGAAAAGGTCTGGTCGGGTCAAACCTCGGCTAAGAAGGCCTTGGAAAAGATCAAGGAACGTGGTGACGTTCAGTTGGAACGCTTCGAACGCGTAACGCAGAAGAAGTAATCTTTTCCACCAAGCCGTGTCGAGGGGGCTCGCTCCCCCTTGACGTTTCGTGCCTGAGGTAAAAGACAAGCCAAGACCGCACTCGTAAATGGGGTGGCGAACACCCCTAAAAAACGGCGTGCGGTTTGGTGCGTTTACTGCCTCAAGGCCCCGATCAGCCTCACTTCTTTTCGCTTTCCTCTCTTTGTTGGGAAGTGGGCGTTGATCCTTAACCACCACGAGTTCGTCTGGACGCCGTATCGCGTGAAATAACGACTCCTGTCGCGAAGATGGGAGGGCGCAACGGTTGATAGGACGCACTTGCAGGAGCCATCGTGCAAAAACGGGTTCATTTTCAGAACAATTGGTTGCCGTACTTGTTGGTGCTGCCTCAGCTCCTCATTACGGTTATCTTCTTTTTCCTGCCGGCCGGTGAAGCCATTCGCCAATCGGTCTTAATGCAGGATCCTTTCGGGATGACGACCTTCTTCGTCGGTTTCGAAAACTTCAAAACACTCTTTGCCGATCCCAACTACATCCACAGCTTTAAGATCACCATGGTCTTCTCGGTGTTGGTAGCAGGGATTGGGTTAGCCTTGAGCTTACTCTTAGCGGTCTGCGCTGACCGTGTGATTCGCGGTAGCGAATCCTATAAGACGTTCTTGATCATTCCGTACGCTGTGGCCCCCGCCATTGCTGGGGTGCTCTGGATGTTTATCTTTAACCCCACCTTGGGGATTTTGGCCTTTGCGTTAAAGAATTTCGGCATTGAATGGAATTACTTGGTGAATTCCAACCAGGCCTTAACGCTTTTGGTGATTGCTGCCGTTTGGAAGCAGGTGAGCTACAACTTCATCTTCTTCTTGGCAGGCCTTCAGGCCATCCCGAAATCCTTATTAGAAGCCGCTGCCATGGACGGCGCTGGGCCCTTCCGCCGCTTCTGGTCGGTGGTCTTCCCGCTTCTTTCCCCCACGACCTTCTTCTTGTTGGTCATGAACATCGTCTACGCCTTCTTTGACACGTTCGCTATTGTGGATGCCACCACGATGGGCGGTCCGGGTCAAGACACGAACATCTTGGTCTACAAGGTCTTCGTGGACGGCTTCCGTAACATGGACTTCGGTGGCTCGGCCGCGCAGTCCGTCGTCTTGATGGCAATGGTGATTGTGCTCACGGTGGTGCAGTTCCGTTTCATCGAACGTCGCGTTAACTACTAAGGGGAAAACACATCATGGTAGAAAATCGTCCGTGGTTGAAGTTTTTCACCCACTTAACGTTAATTATCGGGGTGCTCTTAGTGGTCTTCCCCGTCTATATCGCCTTTGTGGCCTCTACCCAGACGGCCGTTCAGGTGGAACAGGCGCCGATGAGCTTGTTGCCGGGGTCGCACTTCATTGAAAACTACACCCAGATCCTGTTTGAAGGGGGTGGTCAAGGGTCGCGCGCTCCGGTGGGTCACATGCTCTATGTGTCCTTGATGATGGCGTTAGGGATCTCGATCGGTAAGATCTTGATTTCCTTACTCTCGGCCTTTGCCATCGTGTACTTCCGCTTCCCTGGTCGCAATATCTGCTTCTGGCTCATCTTCATCACGTTGATGTTGCCCGTGGAAGTGCGTATTACGCCGACCTATGAAGTGATGGCGAACTTGCACTTGCTCGACAGCTGGGGCGGGTTGATTTTGCCGGTGATTGCCTCGGCAACGGCTACCTTCCTCTTCCGTCAGTTCTTTATGACGGTCCCTGACGAACTCACCGAAGCTGCCCGTATGGACGGCGCGGGTCCGATGCGCTTTTTCTTCACCATTTTGGTGCCCTTGTCGATGACCAATATCGCGGCCATGTTCGTGATTCAGTTCATCTACGGGTGGAATCAGTACTTATGGCCCTTGCTCGTGACGACCTCCGAAGACATGTATCCGATCGTGATCGGGATTAAGCGCATGATCGGGGGCGGGGACTCCGCTAACGAGTGGAACCTCATTATGGCCACCGCCATGTTGGCGATGATTCCTCCGGCCATCGTCGTCACGGTTATGCAGCGACTCTTCGTGAAGGGTCTTGTGGACACGGAAAAATAACGCCAACAGTTAGAGATACAGAAAGATGGCAAGCATTCAACTTAAAAACATTCGTAAGAGCTACCAGAACACCGAAGTGGTGCATGGTATTAATGTCGACATCGAAGACGGTGAGTTCATCGTTATCGTCGGTCCCTCGGGCTGTGGTAAGTCCACGTTGCTCCGTATGGTGGCAGGGCTTGAGCCCATCACCAGTGGTGACTTAATCATCGGTGGCCAGCGCGTCAATGACTTCGAACCCAAGGACCGCGACTGCGCCATGGTGTTCCAGAACTACGCCCTTTACCCCCATATGACCGTGTATGACAACATGGCCTACGGCTTAAAGATCCGTGGGGTGCCGAAGGCTGAGATTGAGTCGCGCGTGCAAGAAGCCGCCAAGATGCTCAAACTTGAACACCTCTTAGAGCGTCGTCCCCGTCAGCTCTCTGGGGGCCAGCGTCAGCGTGTGGCCATGGGGCGCGCCATCGTGCGTGAACCTTCCGCCTTCCTCTTTGACGAACCGCTCTCCAACCTCGACGCGAAGCTTCGTGTGGAAACGCGTCTTCGCATTCAAAAGCTCCATGAGCGTTTGAAGACCACGAGCCTTTACGTGACCCATGACCAGGTGGAAGCCTTAACGTTGGCGCACCGCATGATCGTGATGAACGGCGGTGTGGCCGAGCAGATTGGCACCCCTCGCGAGGTCTACGACGATCCGGCCACGATGTTTGTGGCGAGCTTCATTGGGTCGCCTCCCATGAACCTCATCCACGGTACGGTCTCCCAGGACGGCGCGAGCTTTACGCACGGTGACTGGACGATCCGTTTAGCCAAGCCCGAGCCCACCCTTGCGGGCCGCAACTTGGTGTTGGGTCTTCGTCCTGAACACGTCTCCTTGGAGCCGGGTGAAGGGCAAGGGTCCTTCCATGTGGACACCGTTGAAGAACTCGGTGCCTCCCACTTGGTTCACGGCAAGATCTTGGACAGCCGCGTGGTCTTCCGCGTGTACTTCGACGGGTACGTCCCGCAGGCACACTCTGAAGTCGGTATCCACTTCGAAGCCCGTGCCCAGTACTGGTTCGATCCGGAAACCACCAAGCGCGTCCGTCCCTAAAGGTTGTGCGCACCCCCTCCCGAATGGGAGGGGCTAAAGGCCATCTGATTCGTTAAACTTTTCTTATCGAAATGAGAGAGAGAAGCTATCGATCGGGTGGCCTTTCTGTTTTGTGTGCTTCACGTTGAATAGGCCCCTGAGGGCCTTTTGTTTTTTTGGAGGGTTTTCGTTTCATGATGTGGTGCTACACCACGGGACTCACGGTCGGGCTCTTGCTCTATACCTTGGTTCTGGTTGTTTTAGGGATGGCAGGCTTTCGCCTTCGAGAAGGATTTAAAGACTTCGTGACGGCGGGGGCTGGCATCGGGGTGCTACTGTGCGCCCTTTCGCTCGTCTCAACGATTATTGGCTCGTCGGCCACGATTGGGATGGGCGCCTTGGTGCGGCACTACGGCTCTGGAGCTTACCTCTGGATGGGCGTGGGCGTGATGGGGCTACTTCTTCACGGTTGGCTCATTGCCCCCAAGGTTCGACGCTTAAACGCGTTGAGTCTCCCACACGTCGTCGAAAAGGTGGCAGGTCGCCTTCCTGCTCAACTCTCCGGGGGCATTATTGCGGTGAGTTGGCTCGCGATTGTGGCGGCGCAGTTTGCCGCGCTCCATGTCATTTTGTTGGAGCTCGTTAGCCCCACGAGCGCGAACATCGCCTTTATCGTGCTGGTCACCGTGATTTTGCTCCATACGGCGCTCTCGGGGCAGCGTGGCGTGATCTACACCGATGCCTTACAGGCGATCCTCTTAGTGGGGGGCTTTGGGCTGGCTGCTGGGTGGTTGCTCTTTAATGCGCCCGAGACGGTAGCCACGCTTGACTGGCAACCCACCGACGCCTTTACCCCTGAGGTGATTTTGCAGCTCGGTCTCGTGGTGGGCTTTTCCTACGTGGTGGGGCCCGACATGTTTTCGCGATCGTTATCCGCGAAAAGCGCGCAAACAGCCCGTTGGGCCGCGTGGAGTGCCGCGCCCTTATTGGCTCTTTTTGGGGTGATCATCGTCTTTTTGGGGCTCATGAATTTAGAAAACGCTTCCCCCATTGCAGGGTGGTTAGCAGACGACGCGCCCATGCCGGTGTTCATCAAAGTGATGTTGGCCTTAGGCTTGATGAGTGCGCTCTCAGGCTCCGTGGATACGGTTCTTTTTTCCACGGGCGTCATTGTGGAACATACGGTCTTGGGGCATGCCAGCATTGGTCGACTGCGCTTTAGTTTGGCCCTCTTGGGGGCGGTGGCGGCGATCGTGGCGACGCTCTACCCCAATATCATTGGGTTACTCTTGAGCGCCTATGGGTTCTTTGTGCCAGGCGTAGCCGTTCCCCTCTTTGTGGCCTTGGTAATGGAACGTGAGGCACCGTTAAAGGGCTGGCTGATTGCCTCGAGCCTTGGGGGTGCACTGGGACTCTCTAAGCTCTTCGTTGAGGCGCCGTGGGCAGGGTGGCTTCCCATCGTGGGGATGGCGGTCTCGGGCACGGTGATGGTCCTGGCGATTCTGGTGTTGCGCACCAAGCGCTTAAATGACTAACGAAAACACAAGGGGCGGTGCCATTGGCACTGCCCCTTGACGTGTGATTCCTTGCCCTGACTGGGCAACTCGTTATGACTTACCACTCAGCCCAGCCATTCTGGAGTAGTTCCTCTTCAATTTTGGCTCGTTCTTTCGCAAGGCGTAAAAGTTCACCCGACTCAAGAAGTT
>JAHHRF010000040.1 GCA_020025955.1 Sutterella sp. | reverse complement strand
GTTATAGCGTTCATGAGCAAGGGGGCAAAAGCCCCCTTGTTTTTCTCTGAATGGCTACTAGCCGGTCCATTTTTCAGCCCCTCATCTCAGGCCAAGCAAAGGGCGTCATAGATTAAACCGCTCTTGGGTTCACGGTCTCTTCAGGTCTAAATACAGAAGTGGGGGATTGTCTTTTTGAAGTTCAGAAAACCCATTTTGCTTAAAGAATTGCACAACATTTTCACTGATTGGGTGTGCAATCAAGACGGCGATGCCAATTTCTTCGGCGTAGAAACGCGTCTTGTCGATCGCGTGTTTGAGCAGTGACTTTCCAAGACCTTGTTTCTGATATTTCAGCGCTACCGCTAAGCGACCTAGATGGATAGCAGGAATGGGTGAAGGCGTATTTCTTTTTGCCTTAGCTCGAAGGTCGTCGTGGCTAATCGAGTGGGCTGAAAGACAATAGTAGGCGGCTATCTCGCCCGTGCTTGAAAAAACCAGGTACGTACGGCTTCCTCCGCGAATTTCATTTTGAAGTGCGCGGTGTTTCAGCCAGTCATCCATCGCACGATTGCCACAACTGAAGTCGTTTAATAGAGGCTTGTGAGAAAGTTCTAAACGCACAGGTGCGGAAAACGTCGTTTTCATGACTTACTCCTCCCAGACCGGCTTGAAATTCATAATCTTCTTGCGCGCCTCCAGAATCTTGGGATCCTGTTCACCTTTTTCGAGTTGATCTAAAAAGGTATCGAATTCGGCTACAGAGAGCCAGGTTACGCGCTCATCGTCACGCATCGTGTTAGCGACAGTGCGTAAACCATCAATAAGAACCGCGGTTTTACTTTGCCCCGTGGTCTTTACAACATCATTTAAAAGCGCCAGATCGTATTCGGAAATTCGAATCGTAATGCTAGGCATGTCGATCTCCCTTGAAGTTACGTTCCCTAAGATAGGAAACGTTTCATTGCTTAATTTTGTAAAGCTTTTTGCTGTACGAGAGTTAGGGTAATGCTTTTTGCATTACATTGCAACGAACGGGCGGATTTTTCTGGAAAAAGTATCGTTAACGGTTTAGAAACGTGGCTACCAAAAACAAAAGAGGCGACGCCTACGGCTTCGCCTCTTGTCGGTCACGCCTCTGCGTGAAGGGGGTTTAGCGTGGTTTACCAGTCCCAACCCGTTGCGAGAAGCTCGTCTTCACGCTTTCGGTATTCCTCATGCAACCGCGGGAGGTCGCCTGATTCCAGCAAGTCATAGACCTCCTCTAGGGTGTTAACCGCAGGCCCAAGCCCATAGAAGCCACCCGTTAAATGATTAACGCCGGCCCTCACGAGATTAGGCCGCCACCCAACCAGTTCTTCGCGTTTCACGGGGCGTTTTAAGGCAGTGAGGCACAAATCCTCGATATCATCGACTCGCATAACTTTTTCCTTGCTCAAATTTAGCGTGGTCTACCAGTCCCAACCCGTTGCGAGAAGTTCGTCTTCACGCTTTCGGTATTCCTCATGCAACCGCGGGAGGTCGCCTGATTCCAGCAAGTCATAGACCTCCTCTAGGGTGTTAACCGCAGGCCCAAGCCCATAGAAGCCACCCGTTAAATGATTAACGCCGGCCCTCACGAGATTAGGCCGCCACCCAATCAGTTCTTCGCGTTTCACGGGGCGTTTTAAGGCAGTGAGGCACAAATCCTCGACATCATCGACTCGCATAACAGTTCTCCTTGTGTCTTAGGACTAGCCTACATCAAGTCATCACCCCATGAGAAGTCGTGTGCTTCAAAAGAAAACGAGCAACCTTCCTCTTTAATGGAAACGCTGCTCGTCGTTTGGGCGTTTAAGCCTCTAACTTAGTTGGCTGAGGCTTCGTGTGCTTTGGCGTCCTTGGCTCAATGGGGTTCAACCCCTTGCGGCAAGGGCTTAGATAAGGGGGCGTTCTTGGCCCATAAACCGTCGGGGGCAGGGGGAGCGGTGCGGATCATGGGATCGGCATTGCGGCTCACCCAAAAGAGCCAATCGGCAACGTTACGTAAACGCGGGAGCGTTTGAGCGGATTCCGGTGCCCCATACAAGGACAGGAAGGGACCCCGAGCCCAGGCGGCCTTCGTGCGTTCAAGGTCATCGCTTTCAACCTGGGCGCCCAATAAAAAGCCCGCGGCCATGGCGCCATCCTGATCTTTGAGGATAAGAAGCACCTGACGGTCTTCATGCGCTGCGATATGCTCCAGCCCAAATGCAAACGCCGCTTCAACGGTGTCAAAGTGGGCCCAAGTATCAATGACTTGACGCGGGGCACTCGGGTACCAGCCTCGGCTTATGAGATCCGTGGTGACCACCACTTTTAAGGTGGTCAGATCCGACCAAGCCGAAAGGACATAGTCTGGATAGTGAAGCACATTTAAAGCCGGTGGCAACCACGCGGCCAGGACTTGAGCACAGGTCTTCATGAGAGTGGCCAAAGAGGTGAAAGAAAGACGTGAGACTTATCTTACCCCCTCAGGCGCCTGTGAAAAGGGTTCGCAAAGAAAAAAGAAAAGGGAAGGGACCGTTTGAGTCGGTGTCCTTCCCTTTGGGGGTTTGCTTATTCAAAGCTGGGCTTTTTCCAGCCCGTCACGAATTCGGGGGGCTCGGGGGTACCGGCACTCACCGTCAAGATGTCGTAACCCGTTTCGGTGACGAGCACCATGTGCTCCCACTGGGCGGATAACGAACGGTCCTTCGTGACCACGGTCCAACCGTCCTTCATCATGGAGGTGTGATAGCGCCCGGCGTTGACCATCGGCTCAATCGTAAAGACCATCCCAGGTTCAAAGACGGGGGTGGGGTGGTTAATGGGGAAATGGTGCACGTGGGGCTCTTCATGGAACCCTTTACCAATCCCGTGACCACCGTAGTCACGCACGACCGACACGCCGTGCTTATCGGCATAAGCCTGACAGGCCTTACCGATGTCATTGAAGGTGCCGCCCGGGCGCACGGCATCAATCCCCGCCCACATCGTGCCAAAGGCGATGTCCACTAAGCGCTGACCGGCGATGGTGGGCTTGCCCACGATAAACATGCGGGACGTATCCCCATGGTAGCCGTCCACAATGCTGGTGACGTCAATGTTGACGATGTCGCCAGCTTTGAGTTTCTTTTCCCCCGGGATCCCGTGGCAGACCACGTGGTTCACGGAAATGCAGGTCGTGGCCGGATAGGGCGTCATCCCCGGCGGGCAGTAACCTAAGCAGGCCGGAATGGCTTTCTGTACGTTAACCGTATAGTCGTGCGCCAACTTATCCAATTCGCCCGTGGTGACACCGGGCTTTACAAACGGGGTGAGGTAATCCAACAATTCACTGGCTTTACGACCAGCAATACGTAAACCCGCAATGTCTTCTGCGGTTTTGATCTTAATCGACATAGTTTCGTCTTCTAGCGGTTTTAGTAAAAAGGGTGGCACTCTCTATCGCGTTACTTCTGGGTGTCAGACGCGTGAAAGCGCAAAGTCGTGTGGGGGATATAGTACAACAAAGGCTAAGCGCTCGGGCGCGAGGCGTGAAGAGAAGGGGAAGATTTAAGGAAGTGAGGGACGCAAAAAGGGCGAAAAAACTTTCTCGTTTCTGGTTGCCCTTTAGGGGGTAGGGACTTTATAATGTCGGGCTTTGGTGTTGGGTGTATTGCCTAACACTAAAAACTTTTCTTATCCCGTCTGGACGCCTTAGTCGGCCCCAGACTTTAATCAGCGCACGTCTCCTCACCAGGTTGCCGCCCGACGAACAATGTTAATAGAGCGGTAAAGATGGGGCGTGTAAGACTTATAAACCTTGGAGTTTAAAACATGGTCACCATGCGTGAAATGCTCGAAGCCGGTTGCCACTTTGGCCACCAGACGCGCTTCTGGAACCCGAAAATGGCTCAGTACATCTTCGGTGCCCGCAACAAGATTCATATCATCAACCTCGAAAAGACGGTCGCTAAGTTTGAAGAAGCTTGCAAGTTCGCCCGTATCTTGTCCGCTAAGGGCGGCAAGTTCCTTTTCGTCGACACGAAGCGTGGCGGCCGCGACATCATCGCCGCTGAAGCGCAGCGTGCCGGTGCTTGCTACGTCGACCAGCGTTGGTTAGGCGGTACGCTCACCAACTTCAAGACGGTGCGCGGTACGATCAAGCGTTTGAAGGATATGGAACAGCAGCTCGCCGACGGCTCCGCTGCCAAGTTGACGAAGAAAGAAGCCCTCGACTTCCAGCGTTCCGTTGAAAAGCTCAACAAGTCCATCGGCGGTATCAAGGACATGGGCGGTTTGCCCGATGCCATCTTCGTCGTTGACGTTGGCTATCACAAGATCGCCATCCAGGAAGCCAACAAGCTTGGCATCCCCGTGATCGGCGTGGTGGACACGAACCACAACCCCGCTGGCGTTGACTACGTCATCCCGGGTAACGATGACTCGGCCAAGGCCGTTGCCATCTACGCTGCCGGCATCGCCGACGCGATCCTCGCTGGTCGTAACGACTCCGCCACGGAAGTGGTCGAAGCCGCTGCTGCTGACGAAGAATTCGTGGAAGTGGCCGCTGAATAAGTGCCCCCTTCCGGCGTTTGAAGTTGTCGGTTCATTCAAGGGTGGAGCGCTTTAGTTCCCCCCTTGAAGTGGTTGGTGAATACTTTCACCACCCCACAACATCGAATGAAAAGGGGGCTCCAGCATTCGCTGCAGTCCCCTTTTTTTTCAACAAGTTTCTTTTTTATTGTATTTAGGAGATTGAACATGGCTGCTATTACCGCCGCGATGGTCAAGGAATTGCGCGTCAAGACCGACGCCCCCATGATGGAGTGCAAGAAGGCTTTGACGGAAGCTGACGGCGATCTCGCCAAGGCTGAAGAAATCCTTCGCGTTAAGCTCGGCAACAAGGCCACCAAGGCCGCTGCCCGTATTGCTGCTGAAGGTGTTGTTGCTGTTTACATCAGCGAAGACCGTAAGCTCGGTGCCATCCTCGAAGTCAACTCCGAAACGGACTTCGTGGCTAAGAACCCCGAATTCCTTCAGATGACCAAGGACGCAGTGCGTCTCGTGGCTGAAAAGAACCCCGCTGACGTTGAAGCCCTCGCTGCTTGCGAATTCAACGGCACGACGCTCGAAGCCGTTCGTACCGGCCTCGTTGGCAAGATCGGCGAAAACATGAGCTTCCGTCGCTTCCAGCGTATCGAAGCCAAGGGTGAACTCAACTCCTACCTCCATGGCGCCAAGATTGGTGTCATCGTTGACGTGGTCAACGGGACGGAAGAGCTCGCTCACGACGTCGCCATGCACGTTGCTGCTTGCAAGCCCCAGGCTTTGACGAAGGACGGTGTTGACGCTGAAAAGATCGACGCTGAACGTCGTATCGCCATCGAAAAGGCTCGCGAAGCTGGCAAGCCCGAAGCTATGCTCGAACGCATCGCTGAAGGTACCGTTGCCAAGTTCTTGAAGCAGGTTGTGTTGCTTGACCAGCCCTTCGTTAAGGACGACAGCAAGACCGTTGGCGAACTCGCCAAGGCTGCTGGCTCTGAAATCGCTGGCTACACCCTCTTCGTCGTGGGTGAAGGTATCGAAAAGCGCGTTGACGACTTCGCTGCTGAAGTGGCTGCTCAGGTTGCCGCTGCTAAGGCCTAATCGCCAAAGTTGCTTTTAAGGGGTTCGCCCCTTAAGGCCAGAAACGGACTTTCTTTTGGAGGTGTCTCCAGAGAAGGTCCGTTTTTTTTTCGTCTCCGCAAAACGCACTTGCCCCCCTTGCGACGTAAAGTAGGGCTTTTAATTTCACTATTTGATTCTCATCCATGACGGTCACCTTACCGTTTGACGTTCTCTTTAAGCGTTATCAAGACTTACTTCCCTTGCCGCACTTCACCCAGAAAAGTCTTGATGAGCACTTCGCACTTCTTTTTACCTATCGCTCTAATGTCTTGGCGGGAAATGAATTAACACTCATTGAGACCCGTGTGCTGTTGGGGCATGGGGTAACGGCCGGTGGGAAACGCTTTACGGATCACTTCGATTTAGTTGCACACCATGAGGCTATGCGTTATCTCGGGGATTGCGTCCAGCGTTCTGAGCCCCTTACCGTGAAGACGATCTGTGAGTTGCACAAGCGAGCATTGCGTGGGGCTAATGACAAGGTAACTCCTGGGCGCTTTCGCACTGGATCTTCGAGCGTTGGGACGCACATGCCATCCGCCCCCGAAGACCTTCCCAGTCTTGTTGTGGGCGTTCTTGAGACTTATCAAACCGAACTGAAAAATGCCGACGATAAACTTCCAGCAATCGCGAAACTTCACTGCGATTTGGTGCGTCTTCGTCCCTTTTGG
Organism: Sutterella sp.; assembly: GCA_020025955.1. GTDB lineage: Bacteria > Pseudomonadota > Gammaproteobacteria > Burkholderiales > Burkholderiaceae_F > Sutterella. The sequence continues at coordinate 9,727 of JAHHRF010000040.1, read as the reverse complement.
GATGGGAATGGTCGGCTTGGGCGCTTAGTTTTAAATTTAGAACTTTTAAAGGGCGGTTTCCCCATGGTGCTCTTTAATGTTGACGATCGTGACCGTTACTATGAGGCTTTGCGTGCCTCTGACCACGGCAATGCCGAGGAGTTCCTGACCTACTTAAAAGAGATGCTCGCAGATACCCTTACGAGCATCATCGATCTGATGGATCCTGAGTGGCTTGAGGTAAGGAGTGTCGCAACAAAGGCCTAGTCGCCAAAGTTGCTTTTAAGGGGGGCGCCCCTTAAGACCAGAAACGGACTTTCTTTTGGGGGTGTCTCCAGAGAAGGTCCGTTTTTTTTTCGTCCCCGATCTCGGGCGCCGATTGACGGGACGACTACAATCAAAACAACGGGTCATGTGCAGAGCCCAGTTCCCTTTAGAAAAGAGGTTGAGATTCGCGTGGAGCGCTTTACCAAACGAGCTATGGACGAAACGACAATCGCTAAAGCCAATTTGTCGTCCAACGAGGTTGAGCAGTGCTTAAGCTTGACCACGTATTTTGATGCCTTAGGCATTCCTGCGCCGGGCACCATCGAGGAGAAACTCCAGCACGGTCTTAAAGACGGTTTGGTTGTGCGCCAGGACGATGGCCTTTTCGCCATCACCACGGTGGGGGCTTTACTCTTTGCGAAAGATTTAAATGACTTTCCTTCTGTGTCGCGTAAAGCCATTCGTATAGCGGTTTACGATGGAATTACTCGTCAAAAAATTGCCCAGACGCGAGATTACCCATCTGGCTATGCCTTAGCGTGTACGCGTGCTTTTGACTTTTTGGATGGGGCATTGCCTCATGCAGAGCCAGTCGGAAGTAACGGTGTTCGACATATGGTTGAGGCCTTCCCAACGCGTATTGTCCGAGAGCTACTCGTGAATGCCTTAATTCACCAAGACTTAAGTCTTAGAGGAATGGGGGTGATCTGTGAGGTGTTTGATAATCGCATTGAGATTAGTAATCCGGGGACGTTGTTGATCGACAAAAATCGTATTATTGATATGATGCCTCGTTCCCGAAATGAACGATTGTCGACGCTTTTCCGCCGCATGAGGCTTTGTGAAGAGCTTGGTCTCGGGTGGGACCTCGTGGTTCAACTGTCAGAACAATACCAACTGCCCGTTCCTGAAATTACTCAATATCCTGATTCCACGCGTGTGACGATTTATTCTCATGTCGACTTTTTTGCGTTAACGAAAGCGCAAAAGTTGTGGTCTTGCTATAGCCATTCAACCAAGATGCTTCTTGAGGGCAAGAGTGCGACGAATGCGAGCTTCCGTGAACGCTTTGGCTTGGATAAAAAGAGTGCGAGTACGGTTTCGAGGCTGTTTGCTGAGGCAGTTAAGGCCGAGCTAATTAAGCCCAAGGAGGAGGCTGTTGGCAGCCGAGCAAAGAGCTACGTTCCGTTCTGGGCGTAAGTTTAGTTGTGCTTGAGAAGCGGTTTTCAGAGGCGAGTCCCCTTTGTGTTTTAGGGGGCTCGTTTTTTATCTTTCTTAGGGATGAAAGAGCGTGAGTTTCTTGCCTGTTGTCCTCATTTCGTGACTCCTTGAGGGGCGTCAAAGATTCGTGTTAGAAAAACACAGCCCTCCCTCGTGAGAAATGAAAACTTACCCTGTCGCTTCGCCTGGGTATTGCTATAATGAATTCGTTTAACCTACTGATTTGGGTTTACCCTTAAAGACTAAGGGGAACGCCCCCTCTCTTCACGAATTCGGAGTCGATATGACAGAGACACAAAACGTCCAGGAACCTGCCTACAAACGTATTCTTTTGAAGCTTTCGGGTGAAGCCCTGATGGGGGACGATCAGTTCGGGATTAACCGTGCGGTCTTAGGTCGCATGGTCGAAGAATTAAAGAGCGTGGTGGAATTGGGCGTTGAAGTCGGTATCGTCGTTGGTGGCGGTAACATCTTCCGCGGTGTGGCCTTGGGCGCTACCGGTATGGACCGTGCGACGGGTGACTACATGGGTATGTTGGCCACTGTTATGAACGCCATGGCCCTTCAGGATGCCTGCCGTAACAATGGCGTGGAAGCCCGTGTGCAGTCCGCCTTGAATATCGAACAGGTGGCTGAGCCCTACATCCGTGGTAAGGCCCTTCGTCACTTGCGCTTAGGTCGCGTGGTGATTTTCGGTGCCGGTACCGGGAACCCGTTCTTCACGACGGACACGACGGCTGCCCTTCGTGGCGCCGAAATCGGTGCGGAAATCGTCTTGAAGGCCACCAAGGTCGACGGCATCTACACGGCCGATCCGAAGCTTGATCCCACCGCCACGATGTACGACGAAATCACGTTTGACGACGCCCTTCGTTCTAACTTGAAGGTGATGGACGCCACCGCCTTTGCCTTGTGCCGTGAACAGGGTCTCCCCATCAAGGTCTTTAACATCAACAAGAAGGGTGCCTTGCGCCGTGTTGTGATGGGTGAAAAGGAAGGGACGCTCGTTCGTAGCGCCTGATTTTTAGTAAAATTAAAGAAAAGCGCCGTTTCCCCTTCAGCGCGAAGGGGAGGGCGGAAAAATCCAAAACATTCGGAGTATTTTTTCAAATGACGGTTTCTGAAATTATCAGCCAGGCTCAGCACAAGATGGGTCACACGGTCGAAAAGACCCGCGAAGGCTTCCAGAAGATTCGCACGGGTCGTGCTTCCACCGGCCTTCTTGACCAGATCACGGTCGACTACTACGGCTCCCCCACGCCCTTGAACCAGGTTGCTCAGGTTAACGTGGCCGATGCCCGTACGTTAAGCGTTCAGCCGTGGGAAAAGAACATGATCGCTGTGGTGGAAAAGGCCATTCGTGAATCGGACTTGGGTCTTAACCCCGCCACCAACGGTGATGTGATCCGTATTCCGTTGCCCCCGCTCACCGAAGAGCGTCGCCGTGAACTCACCAAGGTTGTGAAGAGCATGGGCGAAGACGGTAAGGTTGCCATTCGTAACCTCCGTCGTGACGCCAACACCCACATCGATCGTCTCTGCAAGGACAAAGAAATCAGCGAAGACGAACAGCGTCGTGCCGAAGGCGAAGTCCAGAAGCTCACCGACAAGTACATCGCTGAAATCGATGTCATCGTTGCCGCGAAGGATAAGGAAATCATGACGGTCTAATCGACTTGACTGATTTCACCAAGGGACCCACTGGGTCCCTTTTTTTGTGCCTCGTGCCAAAAGAAAAGCCCCAAGGGCGAACCCTCGGGGCTAAGAGGAAATCAACTACGTCGACTTACTTCTTGTAGAGCTGCGTGATTTCATCACGGCTAAAGATTTCCTGCTTCTTGATCAAGTCAGCTAACTCTTCGTTGTCCATAAAGGCCATGGAGAGACCGGACTTTTCATGACGAGCGATCGTGGCCGGATCTTCCATCGTCTTCTTGAAGGCTTCGACGTAGAAGTCGATCACTTCCTTCGGGGTGCCCTTCGGGGCAACGATGGCGCGAGCGGAGCCGTACCAGTTGGGATAGAACCCTAATTCACCCAAGGTCGGAACGTTGGGGAATTCGCTCAAGCGCTTCGGGGAGAAGACGCCGAGGATACGGTACGTGGGGTTGTCACCTTCGCTGAGCTTAGCGACGTCACCGAGCTTGGCGCACGAGAACGTGACTTCACCCTGACGAAGGGCTAACAACTGGTCAGCGGTACCGCCATAGGGCACGGCCTTATATTTAAAGCCAGCGGACTTCGCTAAGAGCTGCGCAGCGGTGTGGTTGGACTTTTCAACGCCGTTGGTGGAGGCACGAAGGTTACCCTTTTCCTTGGCGGCATCCACTAACTGCTGAAGCGTCTGGTAGGGGCTATCGGCACGCACCACCACAACACCCGTTTCTAAGAGGTGGTTCACGATGGGGGTAACGTCCGTGACCTTGTAGGGGCAGCCAGGCTTCGTGACATCCGTCGTGAAGCTCGGGAGGTTAATAAAGCCAATGGTCTGACCATCGGGCTTGGCACGCGTCAACTGCGTCCAGCCTAAACGGCCACCCGCGCCCGGGAGGTTGGTCACGACCAAGGTCTGACCGATGTTCTTTTCCGCGTCCGCAGCGAGCAAACGTGCGCCCGTATCCGTGCCAGAACCAGCCTTGTAGGCCACGATCATGGTGACGTCACCTTGGGGAGCCCAGGCGGCAGCGACCATCGGGATGGCCATGGCAGCCCCGGCAAACAGCGCGACGAGCTTCTTATTCATGAAAATCACTCCTTAGATAAGTGTTTTGTGAAGTTGGGCGGATTCGGAAAATCGTCCACTTTGCCCACCCCGTGCAAAGCGGATTGGTAATCCCAAAAGGATAGCCTTTTTAGGATTAAGACGCGAGTTTTTTCTCCCAGCGTTCCATCAAAATCGGGCTCAAAATGCCGATGACACAGAGTACGATCATGACCCAGCAAATCGGAGTCGAGAAGAGCACCGTCCAGTCCCCATCCGAAATCAAGAGACTACGACGAAGGCCCTTTTCACCGATCGGACCCAAGATGAGGCCCAACACGATTGCCGCGGGATTTAACCCAAATTTACGCACGAAGTAGCCAATCACCCCGAAGAGCACCATCACCAAGACTTCAAAGAAGTTGTTGTGAATGGCATAGGCCCCAACGACGCAGAGAATGAAAATCGCGGGGATCAAAATCGCATCCGACAAGCGGGCAATCTGCGCAAAGGCGCGGCACCCAGCCAGGCCAATGGCGAGCATGGCAAACTGCACCAAGACAAAGCCCGCAAAGAAGGTGTAGGTCATGCCGGAATACGTGGTAAAGAGTTCAGGCCCCGGCTGCAACCCGTGAATGATTAAGCCCCCCATCAAGACGGCCGTCACACTTTCCCCCGGGATCCCCAAGGTTAAGGTGGGAATCAAGGACCCACCCGTCACGGCGTTATTAGCGGATTCACTCCCTGCGACCCCTTCAATGGAGCCCTGACCGAATTCTTCCTTTTTCTTCGAGAAGCGACGGGCTTCGTTGTAGCCCATAAAGCAGGCAATGGAAGCGCCCGCACCCGGCAACAACCCGATGATGTTGCCAATCACCCAAGAGCGAATGACGGTGGGCGTAATACGCTTTAAATCTTTGAAGCTTAAAAGGAGGCTCCCCTTGAGTTTGGCAGCACGCTGACGGGCCACGATTTTGGCTTCCGCCAACATCAAGACCTGACTCATGGAGAAGAGCCCAATCAAGGCGCAGGTCGTGTTGATACCGTTGTAGAGCGAATCCTGACCAAACATAAAGCGCTCAACGCCTTCCATCGGGTCCATCCCAATGGTGGAAATCAAGAGCCCTAAGACGCCCGAGATTAACCCCTTTAACAGGGACTTGGAACTCACCCCAGCAATGACGGTGAGGCCAAAGATGGAGAGCCAGAAGTATTCGGGGCTCTTAAATTGAAGCGCCAACTCCGCGAGAATCGGGGAGAGGAAATAAAGCGACAAGCAAGAGAGAAGGCCCCCTGCAAAGCTCGACACGCAAGCCACACTCAAAGCACGCGCCGCTTGGCCCTTTAACGTGAGCTGATAGCCTTCAATGGCGGTGGCAGCCGACGCCGGGGTCCCTGGCGTATGAATCAAAATCGCGCTAATGGAACCGCCAAAGATGGCCCCACAGTAAATCCCGCCCAGCACAATTAAGCCCGTGGCCGGATCCATCCCGAAGGTGACGGGCAGAAGCAGTGCCACCCCCATGGCGGCGGAGAGCCCCGGCAAACACCCAATGGTGATCCCTAAGGCGGTCGAGACGAACATGGCGATTAAATTAATCGGGGTCAAGGCATTCATGAAGCCCGCACCCATTTGCATCAGTGTATCCATCATGGTGCTGACTCCTTAACTAAACCAAATGCCCTTGGGTAAGGGAACGCTCAAGAAGGCCGTGAAGACCCCGTAGATGAGGCCGGCTAACCCGCCCGAGGTTAAAACGATTTGCCACAGCGGAACGCGTAAGAAAAGGAGCGTCCCCACCAAATATAAGGCCGTAGCCACGTAGTAGCCGCCATAGACCATGAGCACCAAGTAGCCCACGCCAAAGAGCGCCACGCTAAAGAATTGCTTAGGCTGAAAGCCCGAGAAGATGGTGGGAAGGTCATTGGTGATGTGGCCCGATTTAAAGGCCGCCCACCCCTGACGCAACAGGTAGAGGGTGTTGAGTGCCGTTAAGGCAGCGATCAAACCTAAGGGGTAGGTTTGCGCCTCTTCGGGTAACTCAATGGTTTTGAGGAAAAAAAGGAGGGCCACCGCGTAGATGACGGCCACCACGCCAAAGTCGGATTTTTTCATTGAGGTTGTCCAAGCTGAGGCGCGCCCATGCCCCATTCCCTTAGGGTTATTGAAAGGAATCAACCCTAAGGGAAAAGGGATAAGCGCGTGTTCAGTGAGGTTTATCTAGCACCTAAAGAAAAAACCCGAGCGTCTTTACTCCACCGGCTCACAAAATCCCTGGGGGTCTTATCCGTGAGGGCGGGGCGTTTTTATCGGGTTTTTACCTAATTTAGGTGTGCTCGTATTGTAGACTGTTTGGGGGTGTAAAAGAAACCTTTTCCCCGAAGAAAGCCTCATTTCTCTGATGTAAAAATGGGTTTCGGGTCCACCTTTGCATTGTGATGTGGCTTGGTTCTCCTCGTGAGCGTGTGCGACAATACCCCCCAGCGGTGCCAAACGGCCCCGAAGGCGCGCGGATTGGCGTCGCGCTTTTTTCTCTATTTCCTTCTCTTTATTCATGTCGCGTATGTCTTCACACCTTCCTCGCCATGTCGCTGTCATTATGGATGGCAACGGACGTTGGGCTAAAGCCCGTCTCCTGCCTCGCGCACAAGGGCATCGTAAAGGCTTAGAGTCTTTGCATGAGATTGTGGAAGCCGCGGCCGAATTGGGGGTGGAAGCCTTAACGGTGTTTGCGTTTTCAAGTGAAAACTGGCGCCGTCCTGAGCGTGAAGTGCGCCTCTTAATGGAACTTTTTGCCTCAGGGCTCGAAAAGTGGACCCCGCAGCTCGTTGACGCGGGCGTACGGATTCGCATTGTGGGGGACCGGAGTCGTTTTTCGGAGTCCCTTCTTCGCCAAATCGAAGCGAGCGAAACCGCGACGAAAGCAGGCACCGCCATGACGCTTTCCATCGCCGCCAACTATGGGGGTCGTTGGGACATTGTAGAAGCAGCCAAGCAACTTCTCGCCCAAGGTCGCCCCTTGACGGAAGAGCATTTAACGGAAGCGTTGTCGGTCTCGGACGTTGACTTAATGATTCGCACCGGGGGCGAGTGTCGACTCTCCAACTTCATGCTCTGGCAGACGAGCTACGCTGAAATCTTCTTTTCTGACAAACTCTGGCCCGACTTTGATCGCGAGGCCCTTAAAGAAGCGCTCACGTGGTACACGCAACGCGAACGTCGTTTCGGACGAACCAGTGAACAATTAAGCCACACGGAACGCAAAACCGAACCCAAACCGAATTGACGGGCACGCGGGGGAAATTTCAGCGAAATTTCAGCCTTCGTGTGGTAATCTGACACCAAACCCATTTGGGGAAAAGGGCTTTAGGACCTCGCCCCCACCCATTAGCCATCCTTGGAGATTTCATCCACCATGCTCATGACTCGTGTTATTACGGCGGCCGTTTTGTTAGCCGTCCTCACTCTTTCCATCATGATGGGGCATTTAGCCTTTGCCGCCGTCATGGCGGTGGGCTTCGGGGCCTGCTTGTATGAGTGGTTGCGAATCGGCGGGCTCGGGGCGCGTCCGGCGCTCCTTTTAGCTGTCGTCGAAATGGTGGCGCAGTTTTCGCTCTACTGGGCGGGGACCTTTGATCGCATCACGTGGTTTGTCTATGTGCTTTGCGCCGGCGTCACCATGGCGTGGGTAGCCATTTTCTTTGTGGAACTCTTTAACCGTTTCACGGGCTTTAAAGTGCGTCCTGCCGTCTGCCTCTGGTCGGCCGTGACCTTTGTGCCGGCGGCCTACCTCTCGATGCTCTACTTGTTGGATGTCGGCGGCTGGGTCATGGTCTTGTCGAGCCTCTTGATTGTGTGGGGGGCTGATATTGCCGCGTACTTCTGCGGTCGCGCTTGGGGTCGCCGTCCGATGGCGCCTGCCATGAGCCCGAAAAAGACCATCGAAGGGGCCTTAGGGGCCTATGTCGTGGTGATCCTCTTCTTTACGTTGAGTTACGTTTTCTGCCCGACCTACGACGTCTTCACGAGCTTGGTCTTCTCCGAGTGGGGCTTTATCGCAGGGATCGGTATTTTGGCAGGGCTCGTCGCACTCTCCATTTCGGGTGACCTGTGGGAATCCATGTTAAAGCGCTTGGTGGGGATTAAAGACTCCTCCAATTTGTTGCCTGGCCACGGTGGGTTCTTTGACCGATTGGATGCGTGTTTGCCGGTGTTACCCGCCTGCGCCTTTATCGTGCTCTCCATTGAGATGCTCCATAAAGCGGTCTAACAAGACAACAACCCAATTGAACGCCTTTGAGGATTTCCCCCTCAAGGGCGTTTTTTTCTGTGCTACGTTCATCAGGTATGATTTGGGATTGTTCATTGACTCTTCTCTTTACTTTCTTTTTCTATGACGTATCTGGTCCCAGAACTCCCCGACGGGGTTTGGCAAGAAGAAACCGTGGTGAAACGATCGCGCTTTATCGTGAGCATTGGTCGCGCGGAGTCCCCGGAGGCGGCCCGTCACTTTATTGACGCGATTCGCCGAGCGTTACCGGGCGCCACGCACCACTGCTGGGCGTTTCAGTGTGGGGCACCGGGGTCGACTGCGCAGGTGGGGGCGAGCGACGATGGGGAGCCCCATGGCACCGCGGGTCGACCCATGTTGACGACACTCCTTCATAGTGGTGTAGGGGATATCGTCGCGGTTGTGACCCGTTACTACGGCGGGATCTTGTTGGGAACAGGGGGCTTGGTGCGCGCGTACTCGGGCGCTGTGAAAGCGGGGCTGGAAACGTTACCCACCGCCCTAAAAAAGGAAGCCGCGCGCGTCTTGGTGAGTGTGGACTTGGCGATGGCGGATGCCGTTCGCCGCGAGATTGAGCGCGTAGGTGGCGTGATTACCTCGAGCGAATTTGAGTTTGATGCCGCCTTTGAGGTGGAACTCGACGCCGCCCAAATCCCGGCGTTGGAGAGCGCCATTGATCGCCTCACGCAGGGTGAAGGCTTAGTGGACCCCTTAGACTGACACGGTTAGCTACAGACTTCTTGCGATGATAAGGCGCCCTTCGGGGCGCTTTTCACTTATGCTCAGAAGACCGATTTGAATTTTTGTTTGTCCTCACGCTTATGGAACTCTTTGATCTTCTCGTCCAATGGTTTGTGAAAGGGGCCTATGCCCTGATTCGCTATTCGCTCCTTTATGCCGTGCTCTGGGGCGTGCTCTATTGGCGACTGATCCGACCGCTCGACGTTTCGCGTCCCGTCAAAGTGGGCTTAACCCTCTTTGTGGGGTCGTTGGCGTTGCCGCCGATGCTGCTTCCCATCCCCCATGGGCTCATTAGGCCTGAGGTGACCCGCCCAGAACCCCTCTGGGCCGTGGGCTCGGGGATGGTGGTGATGCTGGTCGCCTTGGTCGTCGTGCTGCGTGACGTCGTCCGACTCTTTTTGTGGGGTGTGGGGAAATGCTTGCCGCTTTTTTCCAACTGCAGCTGCGTCGATGGTGAGGGGAAACGTTTCACGCAAACCGCGAGCCGTGCGTTGCTCGTTGATCGTCGTAGCGCCTTAGGGGTGGG
>JAHHRF010000039.1 GCA_020025955.1 Sutterella sp. | reverse complement strand
GATCGCCTCCTGTGCGTAATGTTAATCCATAGACACAAAAATCGTTACACCCTCTCATTCCGAATTTATTGTTACTCCTTTGGGTAACGATCTTGCTCGGTTGCTTTTTCTTATTTGATGAGGAATACCACCAGTTAAATCGAGCGATTTATACGGGAGTGGCGTTTGTTGAAAATTTCCATCTTTTACGTGGTGTAGGTTATTTTGAGGCGGCGTCAAAATTTAATCCGCTCACTCACTTGTGGAGTCTCTCGGTAGAAGAGCAGTTTTATATTGCTTTTCCCCTTTTAGCGATGGGGGCGGTAGCGCTCGGTCGTCGATTGGAATGGGTCAAAGCGAATGCGCGTTGCCTGGGATTGGTTGCGATTGTCTTGATTACGCTGGGTTCCTTTGCATTGTGCTTGGGTACTGAGTCGACCAAGCACGCCTTTTATTGGCCTTGGACACGTTTCTGGGAAATTTCCGCTGGGATTGTTTTGGCCTACGCGGAAATTTATTATGGCTTTCAATTAAATCGCGGGATTCGACAGGGCTTGACGTGGTTGGGCTTGGCGATGGTGTTGTGGGCCTTTTGGGGCTACGACGCGACGATTCGTACGCCAGGACTCTTTTCTCTGTTCGCGGTTTTGGGCGCGGTTTTCTTAATTGCAGCCAAACCTGATGCTTGGGTTAATCGTACGTTGCTCTCCTGGAAGCCCGTTACGTTTATTGGGTTAATCAGCTATTCGCTCTATTTGTGGCATTGGCCGTTGCTCTCGTTTTCCACCATTGTTTGGGGGGAAGAGCCGATGCCTCTTATCCTCGGGGGAGCGCTCGTCGTCTCTGCTTTGATTGCGACGATTGTTTTTTTTACGGTGGAGAGGCCCTTACGTTATGTCTCTACTGAGAAGTCCAATAAGGTTGTGAGTGGATTGCTCGTGGGGCTTGTTGTCACGGCTATCGTTAGCCAAGCAATCGATAAGACCAAGGGGAGTGCAGTAGTGGGGGTAAAGCTGCCCCCCGAATTAGAGACGGGCTTGATTTTAAAGGAAGTGGACAAGCTTCCCTTGTGTGAAATGGAAGGCGTGTCTTTTCAGTGCACGTTGCCTGGTAAACCGCCCAGTATGCTGGTTTTAGGGGACTCCCACGCCCAACAGTATGTCAATAAGCTCCAAGCGATTTCTGCGACAACCGGGAAGAATATTGCGTTGATTGCGGACGGAAGTTATTGGAGTTTAGAAAATGAGTCGCCGCGCAAGCGAAATCAGACTGTCTGTCGAAAGAGTGGGCGCTCTGTCATGGCGCTCTCCTCTGTGCAAGTGGTGTTGTACATTCAGAAATGGGGACATGAGCACTATGACGAATCCATGCTTTTGGGGGTCGGGAAGGAAGTCTCTCGCTTAATTAAAAAATACCCCGATAAGCGATTTATTCTGATGGAAGACAACCCGTGGGACGCTACGTATAACTGGCGAGATCATGTGAATCGCTGGACCTTGCTGTCATCGGTTGATGACATTGAGCCGGCTTGTTGGACGCCTTCGATTAAAGGGCAATGGAATATAGCGAATGAGATCGTAAGAAAGCGGTTGCCCAAAAAGGCAGAGTGGTTGCCGATGGTGCAACAGCTGTGTCCAGATCTCGTTTGTGAAACATTGCCGTATCAGGATGATAACCATTTGTCGCCTTATTACCTTCGAGACCATGCAACGTGGCTCGACGAGGTGGAAGCGTATTTAAAGTCCCTGTCTTAACGGGCAATGAGGGCACTGAGGTGGAAAACACTTCAGTGCCTTTTCTATAGAGACCGCGCCCATCATGGAGATGGAGTAGGATACCGTCATGATTATTTTTTCCAAACGTGAGAATTCAAAATGACCCAGTTAGAAAATGCCAAGCTTCGTGTTGATGGTCGTACGCCGGAGGCACTTCGCCCTGTGACCTTTGAACGAGGCTATACCAAGTACGCAGAAGGTAGCGTCTTAGTGTGCGTGGGGGAAACCAAGGTCTTGGTTACCGCTAGCGTGCAACGCAAGGTGCCTCGTTGGTTAGAAGGTAAGGGCAAGGGCTGGGTCACGGCAGAATACGGGCTTTTACCTCGCTCGACGGGTACGCGTAACGAACGCGAAGCCGCTCGCGGGAAACAGTCGGGGCGCACCCAAGAAATCCAGCGCTTAATTGGTCGCAGCCTTCGTGCTGTGGTCGATATGGAAAAGTTGGGCGAACACATGATTCAGATTGACTGCGATGTGTTGCAAGCCGATGGGGGCACGCGCTGTGCCTCGATTACGGGGGCCTGGGTGGCCTTGCGTGATGCGGTGGACTACATGCTCCGTGAAGGCTGGATTACGGAGGATCCGATTAAGGCCCAGGTAAGTGCTATTTCGGTGGGCGTTGTCGAAGGGGAAGCGCTGTTGGATTTGAACTATCCGGAAGACTCCTCGTGCGACACCGACATGAACGTTGTAATGACGAGCCAAGGGGGCTTTGTTGAAATTCAAGGTACCGCTGAAGGGGAACCTTTCTCGCACGACATGCTCATGCGCTTATTGGACTTGGCGAAGCGCGGTAATGAAGCATTAATGCGAGCCCAGTTGGCCGCCTTTGATAAGGAATGATCATGAAAAAAGAGTTAGTGATTGCCTCCAATAACCAAGGGAAGCTTCGTGAGTTCGGTGCGATGTTTGCACCCTTGGGCGTTACGGTCATCAACCAAGGCGCGTTGGGGGTAGAGGCGTGTGATGAGCCGTTCTTTACCTTCGTGGAAAACTGTTTGCACAAAGCGCGTCATGCCGCACGCGTGACGGGCAAGCCCGCCATGGCCGATGATTCGGGCTTATGTGTGGACGCCTTAGGGGGCGCCCCCGGGGTCTACTCCGCGCGTTTTGCTGGGGTGGACGGTGAAGGGAAAGATGCCGCCAATAACGCCGCTTTGGTTCAGAAACTTCAGGGTGAATCGAATCGTCGTGCGCACTTTATCTGTGTGTTGACGGCTGTGCGCTCCCCCGAGGATCCTGAGCCTTTGGTCGCGGTGGGGCGCTGGCATGGCGAGATTGTGGACGAGCCCGGTGGCGAAGGGGGCTTCGGTTATGACCCCCACTTCTTTGTGCCGGAACTCGGCAAAACCGCTGCGCAGCTCTCGGCTGAAGAAAAGAACGCACGAAGCCATCGTGGTCAGGCGCTCCTTGCCATGGTGCCCTTAATGCGCTCGGTTTGGGGTTGGGCCTAAATGTTTTCTTCTGAGCAGATTCGCTCGATTCCGCTGTCGCTTTATCTGCACTGGCCCTGGTGCGTCAAGAAGTGTCCGTATTGCGACTTCAACTCCCATGCCGCCAAGGCGCTTGATGGCGAAAGCGCCTATATTGAGGCGGTGTTAGCTGACATGCGTGCCGAAGCCGAGCGCGTTTCGAATCGCGCGCTCACCAGCCTTTTTGTTGGGGGTGGAACCCCCAACTTAATGTCGGTGGGCTCCATGGAGCGTTTGCTCACTGAAGCTGAACGCCTCTTTGGGTTTGCGTCGGATATTGAAATCACCATGGAAGCTAACCCTGGGGCGACGGAAAAATCCAAGTTAGCCGACTTTCGAGCTTTGGGCGTCAACCGTTTGTCGGTGGGGGTTCAGAGCTTTAACGATCGACAATTAAAAGCCTTGGGTCGCATTCACTCGGGCGATGTGGCGCGTGACTTCTTAGCCGAGGTCGCTAAGCATTTCTCGAACTTTAACCTCGATTTGATGTTTGCCCTCCCAGGGCAATCCTTGGACGACCTCGTTCTCGACTTGGAGACGGGGGTGAGCATGGGGTCCACCCATTTCTCGTGCTATCAACTCACCATCGAAGAGGGTACCGCCTTTGCTAAGCGTGTGCCAGAAGGGTTGCCTGACGAGGATTTGATGGCTGATATGAGCGACGTGGTGATTGACCGATTGGCTGAGGCTGGGTTTGAGCACTACGAGGTTTCGGGCTATGCCAAGCCAGGGTTTCAATGTCGCCACAATCTCAATTACTGGACCTTCGGAGACTATGTGGCTGCCGGAGCTGGTGCTCACGGAAAGGTGACGCACGAGCAGGGTGTCGTTCGCAGTGTGCGCGAAAGCCACCCAAAGCGCTACGTCGAGGGGATGAGCGACCCCAGCCTCGCGGTGGTGCGTGAACCGGTGGAGTCTGCCAACCTTCCTTTCGAATTCATGCTCAATGCTCTTCGACTCGAAGCGGGCTTTTCCCTCACGGACTTTGAATGTCGCACCGCCCAGAGGCGAGAAGCCATTGAGAAGACCTTGAAGTCGCTTAGTGATTCAGGACTATTGATGAGAGAAGGGGATCGCATTACGCTCACCACGAAAGGCCACTTCTTTTTGTCCGACGTTCAGGCGGCCTTTTTGCCCTAAGGGAGGGCGGAAAAATCGCCCCATGCACCATTAAAGTGCGATAATGAACCGTTATGGGGCAAATGAAAGGGGCGTGAGTGCTCGTTCAAGGGGCAAAACCTTGAAAACTCAGCCAATTTGTTTTTGGCATGCCCTTTGCTATAAACCTTTTATATATGGTGTGACGATCGTCGTCACCGGCTTAAAGAGTTGACCGTGAAGGGGAAGTGCCCCTCAAACTGGTGTCGACCCGTATTGGAGAACTTATACATGACCACCTATTCCCCGGATGATGTGCTGCAGATGATCAAAGACAACGACGTTAAGTTCGTTGATCTTCGCTTGACGGATCTGCACGGCAAGGAAATGCACGTGACGGTGCCGGCTGAAATGATCGAAGAAGACACCTTCGAATTAGGCCAGCCCTTTGATGGGTCGTCCTTTGCGGGTTGGCGCGGCATTGAAGCCTCCGACATGCTCTTGATGCCGGATCCGAACTCTGCTCGCATGGACCCGTTCCGTGAAGCCAACACCTTGATTTTGCAGTGTGACGTGCATGAACCCAGCACGGGTAAGGGCTATGACCGTGACCCGCGTTCGATCGCGCGTCGTGCTGAGGCGTATTTAAAGTCCACGGGCATTGGTGACACGGCCTACTTCGGTCCGGAACCTGAATTCTTTATCTTTGACGGCGTTCGCTTTGACCATCGTCCGGGTGGCAGCTTCTTTGAAATTGAAAGCGAAGAAGCGCCTTGGTCGAGCGGTAAGCGTATTGAGGGGGGCAACCTCGCTCATCGTCCCCGCATGAAGGGTGGCTACTTCCCGGTCTCCCCCGTGGACAGCTTCGCGGATATGCGCTCTGAAATGTGCACCTTATTGGAGCAGCAGGGCGTTCCCGTTGAAATTCATCACCACGAAGTGGGTGGCGCTGGTCAGTGCGAAATCGGTACGCGTTTCTCCACGCTCTTAGAGCGTGCGGACTGGACGCAGATCTTCAAGTACACGGTTCATAACGTGGCAGCTGCTTACGGCAAGACCGCAACCTTTATGCCGAAGCCTGTTGAAGGCGACAATGGCTCGGGGATGCACGTTCATCAGTCCATCTGGAAGGATGGTCAGAACCTCTTTAGCGGCAACGGCTACGCTGGGCTTTCTGAAACGGCGCTCTACTACATTGGTGGCGTGATTAAGCATGCTCGCGCCTTGAATGCCATCACCAACCCGGGGATTAACTCCTACCGTCGTTTGGTGCCGGGCTTTGAAGCGCCGGTGAAATTGGCTTATTCCGCTTGCAACCGTTCTGCTTCGATTCGTATCCCGCACGTCTTGAGCCCCAAGGCTCGTCGCGTGGAAGTGCGTTTCCCTGATCCCTTAGCGAACCCCTACTTGGCGTTCTCCGCCTTGTTGATGGCAGGTCTCGACGGGATTCAGAATCGCATTGATCCGGGTGAAGCCGCGGACAAGAACCTCTATGACTTGCCGCCAGAAGAAAATGCCAAGATCCCGACCGTTTGTGACTCGTTGTCGCAGGCATTGGAACACTTGGATCGCGATCGCGAATTCTTGACGCGTGGCGGGGTCTTTAACGATGAATTCATCGACGCTTACATCGAAACGAAGATGCAGGAAGTGACCCGTGCTCGTCAGGCGGTGACGGCGCTCGACTTTGAACTCTACTACTCCTTGTAATCAGGGCGGTTCCGTCGTGGGGAAGGTGAAGCCTTCCCCACGCTAGAGTCGATCCACTCAAAAGAGCGTTACTGTCTTGAGAAGGATGGTGACGCTTTTTTTCTAAGGAAGGTTGTAAAGCGCATGCAAAGAAAAGAACTGCCTGGGGCACTAGAGGCCTGGGAGAGCTTGAGTACGGCCGTGGCCTTAACCAACGCCACAGGGGTGGTGCTTTGGATCAACCCCGCCACGGAAGCGCTTTTAGGGCGTCCGCGTCGCAGTGTGTTGGGGCACCCGGTCTCCGAATTTTTGCCTGAGATGGCCATGTGGTTTGGCGAGAATCGGGCACTTGATGCTTGTGCATCGGTTGAAAGCGCGGTGCTCTACGGCGTTAATCCCGCGGGCTACCCAGAAGGGCTTCGTGTGCGAGCGGCGTTAAGTCCCGTGTCCCCAAAATTGGTTCAAAGCTTGGCCTCGTTGGGATCGGTCTATGGGCTCTTAGAGATGACGCCCCTGGATGAAAGCCTTCAAATGGAGCGCGATGCCTTGTCTTCGACGTGGTTTGAGGCCAATCGTGATTTGCTTCGCAACCTAGCTCACGAAATCAAAAATCCTTTGGGCGGGATTCGAGGTGCGGCGCAGCTCTTGGATTTGGACCTGACGGACGAAGGTGATAAGGCCTGCACGGCCATCATCATTGAAGAGGCGGATCGCTTGCAGGGATTGGTGGATCGTTTCTTGGTGCCCTATCGCACCTCGGTTCAAGAGGAAATGGTCAATATTCATGAGGTCTTGGAGAGCGTACGAGCGCTCGTGACCTTGGAATTTACGGATCAACTTCAGTTTGAACGTGACTTTGATATTTCCGCGCCTGACGTAAAAGCTGACAAGCACCGCTTAAAACAAGTTTTTCTCAATTTAGTGCGTAATGCCGCCCAAGCCCTCTCGACAGTAGAGCCTGCTGGGGGACGCGTCATTTCGCTTCGCACTCGCTTGGTGCGTGATGTGTTGACGGGCACTAACCGCGTGCGTCGTGCGCTCTCGGTACGGGTCTCCGACAACGGTCCGGGGATTGCCCCTGAGATGCAAAGCAAAATTTTCTATCCCTTGGTGACCGGACGGCCTGAGGGAACGGGTTTAGGGCTCTCTATTGTTCAGAGCTTTGTGCACCAATGTGGTGGGACGATAACGCTCGAGAGTGTGCCGGGCGCCACCACGTTTGAAGTGTTACTCCCTTTGCCTGAACCAAAAACTCGCCGTCCTTCTTCTCCAGGAGCTCGTCATGGCCTTTGATGATACGACCCCCGTGTGGGTGGTTGACGATGACCGATCCATTCGATTTGTGTTGGAACGCGCCCTCAAGCGTGCTGGGATTGGCGTGCGTACGTTTGACCGTGCCCAAGGGGTGCGCGAGGCGTTAAAGACTGAAGTGCCGTCGGTATTGGTGAGCGACATTCGCATGCCGGGCGAGAGCGGGACGGACCTTTTAAATTTCGTGAAGGGTGAACACCCAGAAGTGGCCGTGATCATTATGACGGCCTATTCGGACTTGGATAATGCCGTGAGCGCTTTCCAAGGTGGGGCGTTTGACTACCTGGCCAAACCCTTTGACCTCGACAAAACGGTTGAACTCATTGAACGCGCCAAGCGTGATGCACAGTCGCGCCGTGCAGTAGAAGAAAAGCCCACCCGACTCTCGAGCGCGGGCTCAGACTTAATTGGGCGAGCCGCCGCCATGCAAGACGTTTTCCGTGCCGTGGGGCGTCTGTCCCATAGCCACGTGACCGTCTTGATTACGGGGGAAAGTGGCACGGGTAAAGAAGTGATTGCTCGTTCGATTTGGGCGCACAGTCAACGCTCGAAAGCCCCTTATGTCGCCATTAACATGGGGGCGATTCCGCGTGAGCTGTTAGAAAGTGAACTGTTTGGCCATGAAAAAGGGGCCTTTACGGGTGCCACGGCACAGCGCATCGGACGCTTTGAGCAAGCTCACGGGGGCACGATCTTTTTGGATGAAATCGGTGAAATGCCGATGGAATTGCAAACCGCCCTGTTACGTGTGTTGAGTAACGGTACGTTTTATCGTGTCGGGGGGCAGCGTCCCATCGAAGCCAACGTTCGAGTGATTGCAGCCACTAACCGCAACTTGGAAGAGCGCGTGAAAGCTGGGCTTTTCCGTGAGGACTTATATCACCGCTTAAACGTGATTCGTCTTCGCCTTCCGCCTTTACGCGATCGTCGTGAGGATATTGAACCCTTGGCGAATCACTTCTTAAAGATTGCGGCTTCGGAATTAGGGGTAGAGGCCAAGGTCTTAAGCCCAGAGGCGATTGCCGTGCTCTCGCGTGACTGTCCTTTTCCGGGGAACATTCGACAGTTGGAAAACTTGTGTCGATGGCTCACCGTTATGGCGCCAGCCACGGAAATTGCGGTGAAAGATCTCCCAGAGGATGCCTTTGAGAGTTTGAGCCATGAAGCGCCAGAGACAACGCCCTCGGGGAGTTGGGAAACCTTGCTCGCTCAAGTCGTTCGAGAAGAGTTACAGGAAAAGCGCCGTCATGTGTGGTCTCGCTTAAGTGATCAATTTGAACGTACGCTACTGGAGACAGCCTTGGCTGTGCACAATGGTGCACGTCAAGAAACTGCTGAAGCCTTAGGGGTGGGGCGCAATACCGTGACCCGCAAGATTAAGGATTTGCAGATCGATGCTTAAACGCGCCCCACGAAGCTCAAAGCCACGTTTATTGTTGGTTTTTCCGCCGACCGCGACGGCGACGCAGCATCGCGAAGTGCGTCGATGGTTAACGCGTGGCGGGCTGACGGCTAAAAAGCTCGATATCAAGCTTTTGACGTGGCCAGAAGCGTTTGAAGAACCCGCACACGGTCCTCAGCAAATTCCACAGTTTGTCACTCATGGTGAAGCGCTACTAGAGGCGCTGACTCGCTATGAGCCTGAGATCTTGATTTTGATGAGTGCCGTGATGATGGAGGGGTTCCAAATGTTACTCGCCAAAGACGAACGCATTTTGCAATGTGTAGGCGAGGGGCGCTTTCCAATGCGTCGTTTTACGCAGACGCGTATCAAGACCTTTATTGACCGACGACGTCACACTTTGGTGTTGAGTTTTCCGTTGCCGAGTCGTTCAACCAATTGGGTGGCTGACGAAATTGTTCTGTCGCTTGAGGCGTTGGAAAAGGAACTTCGTTGGCGGGTGTAGACTCAGGGAAAATTCCATAAGTTGAGTGTTGAAGTTTTATAATTACAATAATCAAATTACTTCACCCCTACCCTTTTTGTTGAATGCTCATGATGGAAAAAACCTTCAACCTTGGCGAGTTGCTCGTTTCGCCAAACTCTCCTTTAGTGATCCCTGAAATCGGAATTAACCATAACGGTTCGTTAGAGGTTGCCAAAGCGATGGCGCTGTCGGCCTCTCGTGCAGGCGCGAAGCTCATTAAGCATCAAACTCACATCGTAGAAGATGAAATGAGTCAGGCCGCCCGAAAGGTTATTCCTGGGAACGCTGACGTCTCCATCTACGACATCATGGCGCGTTGCGCCTTGAATGAAGAGGAAGAACTCGAATTCAAGCGCTATGTCGAATCCTTAGGGATGATTTTCTTAAGTACGCCGTTTTCTCGAGCTGCGGCCGAGCGCCTTGAGCGCTTTGGTGTGCAGGCTTACAAGATTGGTTCGGGGGAAATGAACAATCATCCGTTGATTGACCATGTGGCTTCGTTTGGTAAGCCCATGATTGTCTCGACGGGGATGAATGACTTACGAGCGGTTGAAAAAACCGTTTCTATTCTTGAGCGTCGCGGTGTCCCCTACGCTTTAATGCACACCACGAATCTTTATCCGACGCAACCGCATCAAGTTCGATTAGGGGCGATGCAGTCCTTAATGGAAGCGTTCCCTGGGGTGCCGGTCGGCTTATCTGACCATACGCAAAGTAACGCCGCCTGTATGGCCGCCATTGCGCTGGGCGCCTCCTTGGTGGAACGTCACTATACGGATACGATGGATCGTCAGGGGCCCGATATCGTTTGTTCGATGGATGAACGTGCGTTGGGCGAATTGGTTCAGGCCGCCCACGATATCCCCTTAATGCAAGGCGGGAGCAAAGCCGCGTTGCCGGAAGAACAGGTAACGATCGACTTTGCCTTTGCCACCATCGTCACCATTAAACCGATTAAAAAGGGCGAACCCTTTACGAAGGACAATATCTGGGTGAAGCGCCCGGGTACGGGTCCCCTTCTGGCAGAGCGCTATGAAGAGGTTTTGGGTAAAACGGCCGCGTGCGACATTGGTAATGATGAGCATGTCTCGGTCGAGATGATCCAAGAAGGACTCCAATGACAACGCCGAAACGAATCGTCTTCTTAACGGGGACGCGCGCCGACTTTGGGAAGGTGCGCTCTTTGATGTTGGCATTAGAAGCGGACCCTAACTTTGAACTTTTTGTTTACGTGACGGGCATGCATTTATCTGAAATTCATGGCAGTACGTACAAAGAGGTGGAACGCTTAGGCGTGAAAAACGTCTATGTTGACGTATCGAGTCACTCTGATAGCCCGACGATGAGCCTTCGATTGGGGCGCATTGTTGATAGCTTTACGCGCTATGTGAATTGGATCAAGCCTGACATGGTTGTGGTTCACGGCGATCGACTGGAGCCGATGGCTGGTGCCCTGGTTGCTGCGCTCAGTAATGTGCGTTTGGCGCATATTGAGGGTGGAGAAATTACGGGGACGATTGACGAAGCCCTGCGCCACTCGATCACGAAGTTAGCCAATGAACATTTCGTCGCCAACGAAGAGGCGCGTGATTGCTTGCTTTCGTTAGGCGAGGATCCCAGTCGTGTTTTTGTAATTGGTTCGCCTGATATGGATGCCATGGCAAGCGCTGCCGATGCACCGTTAGCTCCTGTTATGAGCCATTATCAAATTCCTTTTGATGTTTATGGCGTGGCGCTCCTTCATCCTGTGACCTCAGAGTTTGATGAGACACCTGAGCAAGCACGAATCTTCGTCGATGCCTTGTTGGCTTCCGAGAAAAACTGGGTGGTGATTTATCCCAATAATGACCACGGTCATGAGTTCATCTTGCAAGAGTACAAGCGTCTTCAAAATCACCCCCGTTTCCGACTTTTCCCTTCTATGCGATTTGAATCGTTCTTAACGCTTATCGCTCATGCAGAAGTGATGGCGGGCAACTCGAGTGCGGGCGTTCGAGAAGCGTGCGTCTACGGTCTTCCTTCCGTGGATATTGGCTCTCGTCAACATGGGCGTTATCAGTTAGAAGCATTGAAAAACTTAGTCCATGTGCCCTTTGAAAAAGATGCCATCTTGAAAGCAATGACGGATTTAACGGACCGTCATTACGATGCCGCTCCTTGGGGGGATGGTCGTTCTGATGAACGCTTTATGGATGTGATTACTAAAGCGCAGTTCTGGGAAACCTCCACTCAAAAACGTTTAAAGGTTTCGCAATGACCCAGCGACGAGTATTAATTGTGATTCCTGCCCGCGGGGGTAGTAAAGGGATCCCGAAGAAAAACATTACCCCTTTGGCGGGACTGCCTCTGATCGCGTGGAGTTTAAGAGCCGCCATCAAGGCAAAGCTCAATTCAACCGTGGTTGTGAGTACGGACTCTGAAGAAATTGCCGAGGTGGCTCGTCAATTCGGAGCCTTGGTTCCTGGTTTACGTCCTCCTGAGTTAGCTTCGGATACGGCCAAGTCGTTTGATGCGATTGCGCATACGGTACGTGTAATGAAAGAAGCAGGGGAGACGTTTGACGACGTGATCCTCATTCAGCCGACGTCGCCGTTTTTACAAATTAAGCATATTGAAGAGGCCTTTCAAACTTATTTGGACGGGGGTTGCAAAGGGCTGGTCTCGGTTTCGCCCAGTAAAGACCACCCGGTACTCCTGCGCACGATGGTTGATGGAACATTGACTCCGATCTTAGAGGGTGGCAGCACCCGTCGCCGTCAAGAGTTTTCAACGGTCTACAAAGTCAATGGCGCGCTCTACATTAATCCTATTGAGGACTATGAAAAGCCCTTTGTTAGCCTCAATGACAATCCGCACGCTTATGTAATGGATGCGCTATACGGGTTAGATATTGATGAGCCGATTGATTTAATGGTGGCACAAGCCCTTCAAAAGGAATTGGCCTTGTAATGCGTATTTATGTTTGTGGGACGATGTTGCAGGTCCTCTCGGCCGTAGCCAGAGAGGTCGAAGATCCCAGCGCAAACTCGGTAGTCGCGTTGGCGCCTGCGTTTTCCAACGATGGGCGGTGGAAAGCTTTTCTCGAAGAGTTACAGCTTTTTCGATCCGTTCTATGTGGACAGGAACTCCCGAAGTATCACGCTAGAGTGCTTCATCGTTTGTTGAAGTGGGCGCGTCGATATGCCCCGCAAACAGTAGCGACGAAATGGCAGAAGGAGTTATGTCACCGTTTATTAGCGCTTCGATTTAAAGACGGAGAACTTTGGGAGAGAAATTCCAAGCACCATCACGTTGAGGTTTTCTATGGTAGCCCGGATGGCTTTACGCAAGACATCATTGAGGGCGCACGTAGGGATTTTGACGATGTTGAGCTGTTTGGCCTTGATGAAGGGCTGGGCTCCTACTTAACGAACACGTTTTCCGTTTTTGGTGACATCCAGGCGGCCTATTTGTTCGAGCCCGCGCTCGCGGACGGCGACTATGAAAAGCGTCAACTTTTAAAGCTTGATACCCCGGAGTTGGCTCAAGTTCGAGCGACTTTCAAAAAACACTTCTCGGCGTCAATTCTTGATGTTGGGGCGGGGGCTTACTTTTTTGACCAATGGACATTTATGCCTTGGTTTTACCATCCTCAGCAACCAGGTTGGTATGAGCAACCGTACATCCAGCGAAAAGACCAACTCTTAAAGGGCGTTGAAAAGGTTACGGTCGCAAAACATACGGCGCTTTACTACTTGCCTCACCCTATGCAAACCCAAGAGGCTACGGACCACTATCGCGCGATGGGCTTTCCGTTATTGGAGGCTAAGCCCTCTGTGCCTTTTGAGTGTGCCTTAATGGATCGCTTCGACTCGGACATTCCGCTGTGTTTGATGACGGTTTTTTCGAGCGCTGTGGTGATGCCCTTATTAGCGTTTGAGAATGTCGGGGGGATTCGGGCGATCTTTTTAAGTGAGCTATTCCGTGACGTGCCTCAATACGCCACTGGACAAGGCAATGACGCCTTGAAAGGCTTATTGGAACGTATTAAAGCAAAGTATCCTGAAAACGTTTATATTCCTGAAACACCTGAAGCGCTCCAGAGCTTACTGGACGAGATGTTTGACTCCTAGGAATACCTTTTAAACGTGTCTTTGCTTGACCCCTTTATCGCTGCTACTACCCTCTCAGAGCTTGAATCTGCCCTCGTTGATTTGGGAGCAAAGCCCCTGCATTGTCGCTACCTTTGGCGATGCTGGCTGGGGCGAAAAGGCTGGGGTGAGCCGTTACCCAAGGGGCAACGATTGCCCAAAGCGATCGAAGCGAATCTAGAACGCATTCGTGCCAAGCTCGAAAGCTTTGCCACGATTCGTTCCCGTCACCCTGGGGCAGAAGAGCAAAGTGAACGTCTATTGGTCACCTTGGCCGACAAAAAGACGGTGGAAGCGGTTTTGCTTCCGCGTCGTGGCGTATGCGTCTCCTCGCAATTGGGTTGTGCCGTGGGCTGCAAATTCTGTATGACGGGGCAAGGCGGTTTGATTCGCCAGTTAACGGACGCTGAAATCGTGGGGCAGGTTGCGCTCGCTCGAGGACTTCGCCCCAACACGAAGAAGGTCGTTTTTATGGGGATGGGCGAGCCTTCCCATAATCTCAAAGCGGTGTTGAGTACCGTGAGCTTCTTGGCGGAGTACGGTGACTTTGGTCATAAGGATCTTGTGATTTCAAGCGTTGGCGATAAGCGCTTTTTTGAGGCGCTCAAAGCAATGCCTATTCGTCCCGCCTTGGCTGTATCCCTTCATACGGTGATGGAAGAAAAGCGTCGTGATTTGTTGCCTAAAGCGGGGCGCTTAACGGTCGATGAATTGTTAGCGTACGCTGGAGAATGGGGGACGCTCTCGGGCTATCCCGTTCAATATGAGTGGACACTCATTGCTGGACTCAATGATAGTGAAGAAGAAATGCGCATTCTCGCGCAAAAACTGCAAGGTCAGTACGCCATGGTGAATTTCATTCCGGTCAATGCCGTAGAAGGGAGCACTTATCAGCGCCCAGAGCGTGAGCATTGTCGTCGTCTGGTCACGATCCTTCGTGAAGCGGGCATTGTGGCGACGTTACGCGATTCTGCTGCACAAGATGTGGACGGTGGCTGTGGTCAACTTCGGGCTCGTCATGTAAAGGATGAATAAACGAGTGCGTTGAATGAGGTAGCGATGGGGAGAAGACCAGAATGGACATATGAATTGCAACAACAAGAACTGTCCACAAACGACAATAAGGTTTGTCGTCGGCTCGAACCAGTCCGAAATGTAAAAGCTGACCCAGAAACGAAAAAGTCCATGCTTACTCTTTCAACATCTCTCTGATTACATTCCAAACAATCGGAGAGTTTTAAGGTTGCTAAGGACGGACGAAAAGAATCTAATTAAAACCTTAGATTGTGAGGGGTATACCCAGACGGAAACGTGGAAACGCGCGTCTTCTAAGTGGACTGCGACAATGCAAGAATTCCTGATTCCAAGGAACAATTTATTCAGGATTCAATCCGAAGGTGCCACGTAGGTGACGTTGCTGTTGTAGAGGGGGCTTCCCACCAGCTCGCCATGTCCCCTCAGTAACAGCTGGCAACACGATATAATCAATTGGTTAGAAACAAAAAGATCTACTTGCGTTGCTCCTTTAATTTGTCCTAGACACAAAATTCTTGACGTTCCTTCTTATCTCTTATTCTTATGATGCGCCTTTATCTGTGCGGAAGTATGCTACAAATCCTCTCAGCACTCGCGGTTGAGGTAGCATCCCCGAGTCAGCAAAGCTTATTGGTGTTAGCGCCTGCCCTTTCGCAAGATCGTCGATGGAAGACCTTTTTAGAGGAGACTGAGTTATTTCAGGCAGTTGTTACGTCTCAG
This sequence comes from Sutterella sp., assembly GCA_020025955.1. GTDB lineage: Bacteria > Pseudomonadota > Gammaproteobacteria > Burkholderiales > Burkholderiaceae_F > Sutterella. The sequence continues at coordinate 1,327 of JAHHRF010000039.1, read as the reverse complement.
CACTTATCAGGTCCAGGGAAGTGGATTAAGCGCTATTTGAAGTGGACGCGTCGCTATGCGCCCGAACCGTGGGCGACGAAATGGCGCTATTCGTTGTTGCGTAAGAAGTTTAAAGAGTTTTACGCATTATCCAATCTCGATTTTCTTGAACAAGAAACCTCGATGGTGGATGTATATTACGGCAGTCCCGATACACTGACGGAAGATTTAATTGAGTACCTGCGACTAACTGTTAAGCACGTGACTTTGTATGGGCTCGATGAGGGCTTGGCGTCTTATTTAACAGGCATCCATTCGGTTTATGGTTCTGTTAAGGCGGCTTATTTGTTTGAGCCTGACTTAGCGGATGGTGATTATGAAAAGCGTCCGCTTTTGAAGCTTGACGCTCCTGAGCTTGCTGACGTTCGAGCGCTCTTTAAGAAGCACTTTGCTGACTCTATCCTCAGCGTGAACCGAGGCGGTTACTTTTTTGACCAGTGGGCGTATATGCCCTGTTTTCACCGTCCGAATGTGCCTGGTTGGGAAAGGAACACTTACATCACGCTTAAAGATCGATTTCTTGAGCAAATTAAAGCACGCTTAGTTACCACAAAGTCTTCGCTGTTTTACTTGCCTCACCCGATGCAAACAGCTGAAGCAACGGAGCACTACCTTGCGAAGGGGTTAACGGTAGTGCAGGCACAACCGTCGGTGCCGTTTGAGTGCGCGTTATGGGATGGTAGACGGTCGGCGGCCCCCGCTCTTTTGTTGACGGTTTTTTCCAGTGCTGTAGTGATGCCGCTTTTCGCTTTTGGTAATACGACTGGTATTCGAGCCGTATTTTTGAGTGCTTTATTTAAGGAGGACCCTCAATATGCGGTAGTGAGCCGTGGCCCCGCCTTAGAGGCCTTGTTGGAGCGAATCAAAGCGAAGTGGCCTGACAACGTTTATATTCCTGAGACGCCTGAAGCCCTCGAACGCATACTGGATGAAACGTTTGTTTCTTAGGAGTGTCAAAATGCACAGCAAACGCAGTTTAAAAGTGCACAGGTTGGTTTCAGGAGGCCGCTCGCTAGAATGGCCTTTCGTTTAGTTAGTTAAGTTGGTTTCGCTTCAGCTTCCTTCGAGATAAGCCCCTCTCGGCGCTTCTCTAAAAGGCGGTAGCTGTCGCCTCGTATCGTTAATATCTCACTGCGTTTCACAGTGATTGCGTTATTGAAGCATTCCACCTAGAAGGGAGAGCTCGATAAAAAACGGGACCTTCTTGCTTGAAGATCCCGAGCCTGGATGCGCGTACTGGCGTTAGGGCCAAATGATGTTGGTCACATCACGAATGCCTGATAAATCA
>JAHHRF010000038.1 GCA_020025955.1 Sutterella sp. | reverse complement strand
ATTTTGCCTTGAATGGCTCACTAACAGGTCCATTTTTCAGACCCTCATCTCAGACGGCGCCTTCGCCTATGGAGGAAGCCTCAGACAATTCAGATGCCGAAGAAAAGCTCGCTGAAGAGAGAAATAAACTGACAGATACGGAGCAATCTAAGAAAAGCCAGGATGAATCTGAAACGTTTACCGATGATGATTCGCCCGAGCGTCTAGAAAAGGAAGCACCCCTTGGGAATGAAGAGCCTCATGGCTCTCATGAGCCCGTTTTAAGAAAGGTCGAAACCCAATCCGACCTTTCGCCAGAAGATCGGCTGCTCTCTCGGTGGGAGACGTTAAGGGCTTCTGAAAAAGAACCTCCACTTTTCTCAGCCAAATTGGAGGGACCTAAACTGGACAAATTATGGTTAGGTTTTGGGTTTAAGTGGACACGTCAAGATGCTCAAGCACTCTACGAACTAGATGACGTTGATAAATCATCGTTACGCGTTCCTTCAATTGTTCGTAGTCTTTTTGACATGCCAGAGCCTTTGTCCGAAGGCAGTGTTGGTCAAGGGGTAATACACGGTGTGGGTTACTTACGTGAGGCCGATATTATTCGGCCCTTACGCGGTTTAGGTGGTGGGACTTTAATTGTCGGAACCACACAAGCCGGTAAAGGGGTTGCCTTGACACATTTGGTCACGCAGGCAATTTGGCGAAATGAACCTGTGATTGTCATTGACCCAAAATCGAGTAAGCGTTTGCGCAACGCAATTAGGACGGCGTGTAAAACATCTGGACGGAGTGCACCGTTAGAGTTCCATCCAGCCTGCCCGGATGAAGGGGTTCGATTAGATCCTTTAGGAGCCTGGATGCGTCCTACAGAAATTGCGGGACGTATTGCGGCGGTCTTGCCACCCGACTCCGGGGCTTTCGGAAGCTTTGCCTGGATGGCTGTTAATACCGCTGTACAAGGCTTGTTCTATATCTCTGAACGACCAACTTTGGTTGATCTCAAGGAGATTATGGAAACAGGGATTGATTCTTTATTGCGACGCGCCATGCGAAAGGCCATGGAAACGGTAGCTCCCAAGGATTGGAAAGATACGTTGAGCACAATGGATGTAGAGCGTGCGGCGCATATCCCGCCTCGGTCGGATCCTGAACTGGTTCGTTACGTAATGCTATGGGAGGAGTATTTGGAGACTGGGGTTGTTGCTCGTAATTCCCTTGAGGCAGTGGTATTGGGACCTATGATTCAAGTATTCAGGCATAACCGTGAGCATTACGCCAAAATCACGGCCAGTCTTCAACCGATTCTTTCTCAACTTACTGCAGGAACTCTCGCGAAGGCGATTTCACCGAATCCATTGGATGAGGAAGATACACGCCCCATTGTGACTTTGGAGCGTGTCATTGAAGGTAATGATGTTCTGTATGTAGGGTTGGATGCTCTTCCTGATGCTGTCGTAGCATCGGCCCTGGGCTCTATTCTTCTAGCCGACTTGGCTGCCTTTGCTGGCAAACGATATAACCGCGGTATTTCAGGGGCAAAGGTTGGACGCGTAGCTTTATTCGTTGACGAAACAGCTTGCGTGATTAATCCCCCGATGATTGAAATCCTTAATAAAGGGATGGAAGCGGGTGTTCATGTTACCGCTGCAATGCAAACCATTGCCGACTTGGCTACACGCTTGGGAAATCAAGATGCCGCACGCATGGCCCTGGGTAATTTCAACAACCTTATTGCCCTGCGTAGTAAAGACCATGCTACGCAAGAGTTTATTTGCGAAACCTTTGGTCGAACCACAGTATGGGAAACGTCTGCTAGCGTGAGTTCGACTGCAGAAGGGGTGATTCCACAATTCAGAGCCGGCGTAACGCGAAGTTTGTCGTCACGTCGAGATGACATCGTCCCGCCTGAAGTTTTAGGGCGTCTACCCAATGGAGAGTTTTTTGCCAGTCTTGCTGGAGGCGATCTGATCAAAGGTCGGTTGCCGATTCTGACCGAAAATGGAGTAGGGGACTAAGGTTATGCGAAAACTGACTTGGTTTGCTCTATTGATCTTCTTAGTAGTCGTAATGTACGTGCCTTCGCGGTTTACTCCACGACAACTTGGGGAGATGGCCATAGCAGAAAACGTTCGGATGGAAGCAACTTTGCCGTCAATGCTCACTTCGACCTTTGTGTCTGTGTCTGAGGGGCTCTTTAACGTATTGGATGGCATAGTGGCCTTCCCTAGGCTCTGGCAGCTTGATCCCAATCTGAGCGAGGCAGATCGTCAAGCGATTCGTGAAAAAGATGATTTTGCTCTTATGGGAGAAAAGGCTGATCGAATCAGTCGTGAAGCGTATTTTCAGAGTATGTACGCGTTGTGGCTCTTTGCACTGCAACGAGGCGCATGGTTGTTTGTGATCTTATTGAGTCTGATCCCAATCATAGGCGCGTTACTGCTAGATGCTTGCGTAGTGCGTCGGCGACGTATTGTCTTGGTGCGATCACCTAAGCCGATTATTTGGAGAACGGGTTGGAACGCTCTTTGGTTTATAGCTATCTATATGCCGAGTCAGCTCTTTGTGCCGGGGATTTCAATATGGTTGTTGCTTTTGCAGACCTTGATCATCATTGGAATGCTTTATGTGATGGTGATTTATTCATACAAGGCGTTGTGATGATTAATAAGGGGCCTTTGGCTCAAACCCAAAGACCCCTTATGAATTTAAAGTCGGCTTAAAAGATCTTTGACGCAAAGACCTAAAGATTGACCTAGCAACACAGGAACGGCATTGCCAATTTGAGTGTAGATTGGCACTTCAAATTTTCGCCCATCTCCCCCGGTTGTCATTTTCGATCTGAAAATAAAGTCATCCGGAAATGATTGAATGCGAGCCATCTCACGAGCTGTCAACGTGCGCAATTCACGGTAGTGGCACGCGTCATCAGGAATGGAAAGTGCGGCTGGCGCAGGTTCATTACTGATAAGTGCACGTTGAGTTTGTTTCTTCGTTAAATGAAGTCGTAGATATTGTTCAAGGTCTAATTTAGAAGGTATTTTCATGAAGGAGCCTGACTCCATGAGGAATTCAAAGTGTTTGATTTCCTCCCAGGTAGATTCAGAAAGCTCTTCTACCTTTCCACTGAGTACCCCGTATACGTTTCGCTTTGTGTCAGATGAGACTTGGTTCAGGATCTGATAGATGCGGAAACGTCGACGTACGCGAGGAAGGTTGTCAATTAAACGATGTGACCAGTTGTCAGAGTCTTTTCTACGATTAAGGCATTTGGAAAATGACTTGTTTAAAGCTTTGACGTAAGAGGAAGGCGTGTGCTTTTCAGAGCCGAGATCATCAATGGCCTCTTTGACCGAAACAAACTTTTCCATGTGGGTGCACAACGGAGCAAGGAACGAGTGTTTGAAGCGATGAATAGTATCTTCGTTAGACTTGTTCAAATCGTGAACAACGAGATCCGTATGAGTCGTTGGTTCATCGTTTTGGGTCATGTCGAAGAAGTGCTCGGACGATTCAAAGAGTTCCTGTTCTGCGCTATTAAATGACGGCTTGAGCTTTTTGTAGATATCTTTTCGAACACCAATGAGAATAAAACGAGGGCGATTTTGTGCGACGCCAGCAAATTTCGCATTGATGTGTAAAGTCAAGGGCACATAGCCGATGTTGGCAAAAGCTTTCGATACTTCGAACCATGCGTGATAGCGTTCTCCATTTTCAATAAATGGACGCAAAATCCCAGTAACGTTCTCTAAAAGCACGAACTTAGGGCGAATCATATTCGCGAATTGAGCAAAGGCCCAGGGGAGGGAGTTCTTTTCGTTATTTTTTTCGCGAAGACCAGCAAGACTGAAAGATTGACAAGGAGGGCCGCCCGAAACAAGGTCGACATCGCCTTCCCCAAAAGATGTGGCAAGCTTTTCTTTGGCTTCTGGGTGTTCGGCGAGCCATTTGTTCAGGGATAAAATGCTCCCGACGATTAAACTGCCGTTGAGATTGTCTCCAGAATTTAAGAGGTCAGAGTTTTTGGTCAAATCGGCAGGGTAAGTGCGAGGGTCTTCACGGAGACGTCGAGACATCTCTGCCTTGGTAAAATTGCTAGAAATCCAAAGCGTGTGCTTTGACTGCGTATCAGGGCAACTAAGGTCTTCTGATAAGTGATTGAAAGCAAAGGTTTCTGCTGCCATAGGCGAGAGCTCGTTGGCCATGAGCAGTTTGAAACCTACATTGCTTAAGCCAAGACAAAGACCGCCGCATCCAGAAAAGAGCTCGATATGATTCATTTTCTAAGTTAAAAATTAGCTACAACTAAGAATGCAGTCTACCTGATTGCTATGCAAAAGTCCAGGTAGACATCAGCCTTTCCCTCAAGTAGGTATTTCATGGAACTCGAAGAATATAAAAATAGCTTTGTTCGGCAACGAATCTTTCGAATTATGAAAAAAGAGGGGTGTTCTAAAAAAGATGCTTTAGAACACTTGGCGAAGGAATTGGGTGTTGCAACGACTGTTTTAGAGGCTCCAGTTTTAGAGAATGAAAAAATTGACTGGAAATCGCTTTACGACAACGTAGTTCCAGAACTTGAGTCAAAAAATCACAAATTTTTAGCCAAAATTGGTCGTGACTATGCGTCGATATGGATTTCCCCCACTATTCTCGGGAAGTCCATTGCAGATGCTACAGCTTCAATGCGCATGGTTTTGTTAGATGCCGGTATTCATGATTACGATCAGCAGCAACAAGGGACAGAACATCGTGTTCTTGTTCCTTGTGTCTTAGTAGGCGATCGTCTAATTGAAACGAAAATGAGTTTGTATCGTCCAACGACCAAGACGGGCGATCCAAGACTTTGGCCATATGGACTGAAAGGATTCTGTCTGCCTGGTGATGAGCTTGCTCTTATTTGTTTAAATAAAATCGCTTATATTTTGAATCTTTCAAAATTTGATTACGAAGCGATTGAAGCTCAAGAAAATGTTGCGTCGCAAGGGGTGGCTGAAAGTGGTGAAGAGTTATTAACTCAACCAGTGGTCACTAAAAACTTATTTGCTTTACAGACGTCGTCTATTTCAGAGGAGTTGTTAAAGAAACTCCGCTCCCTTTATGGAGTGCCGTTAAGAAATCCCAAACAACACGTTGGCAAAAAGAACCATGATACGGACGTCGGAATGGCAATTGAAGCAGCGTTAGGTGTCCCCCCAAATAGTGCAAAGAAACCCGACTATAAGGGGATTGAACTCAAGGCCTGGCGTAAGCGATCAGGAAAAGGCAACCGTCATGTGTTGTTTACTCAAGTTCCTAATTGGGAGCTTTGTGAGGTTCGGGGTATAAAAGAGTTTGCAGATGCATACGGTTATCCACTACGCGATAAAGACAAAATTCAGCGTATGGGAGGAGCGACGCCGAATGTGCTTCATTGCACAGTTCAAGCGGACAAGCCCAATCCCCAAGGACTTGTTTTAAAGGTTGATAACAAGCGGGATTGTGCTATCGAGCAATATGTTGGTTCAGCAAAAGCTCGTGATGTATTAGTTTGGGAAGGGGAAAAGCTTCGAAGTGCCTTAAAAGAGAAGCACCCAGAGACCTTTTGGATTGAATGTAAATCTATTATTGATTCACAAGGAATAGAGTGTTTTATGCTTATAAGGGCACATTACACACGTTCCCCAATGCTATCGCGCTTTTTAAGTTTGGTTGAATCGGGATGTGTAACTCTAGATCACATGATTACATATTCCCAAACGAAAAATAGCGTTAAATGGGCAGTTAAAGAGCGTGGGCCTGCATGGAAAATTCATGATCAAAATTTCGATCAATTGTTTCCAACGGTAGTCACATATGAATTAAAGCCTTAAATGAGCATCATGTAGTTATTGAGTTCAAAACAAGGGTGATTGCAGCCTATGTGCCTGCTCATAAGATATTTTGATTCTTATGATGGATATAGTGGTCCCCTAAGACTTGATTAGTTTCAAGTTAGGGGGGTAATGGTACGTGGTTCACAAGTAATTACAGGACTATTAAAGGCAAGCTCTTCGATTCGAGCTTGCCTTTCGGTTAGGTCTTAGTTGAGGCCTTGTTATTTAACGATCTTCGCCGTGTCAAACCCAACGATAGGCTTGCCGTTGACAACGGTGTAGAGATAGAGTTCAGAATTCACTCCTTCCACGCCAAACGCAGTCGCGCCCTTTAGGCCGAACGTGATCACTGCGTCTTTAATGCCATCGCGATTGACATCCTTATAGACAACCTTGATAGGCTGAGCACGCAGCTTGTTGAGTTCAATGGTGTTATCAGGATAGGGCGATCCAAAGAAGGTTTTAGCCTTATCCAATTTGGTCACATCAAGCCCTTTCTGACCCAACAAAGTCACTTCAACCGTCCCGTCGGACGATTTACTCAAGGTTTCAGCCCCAATAATGATGGGGTACTTATTCAAAGCCTTAACCTTGGCGGTGGCTCGCGCTAACGCATCATTAAACTGATCGACGTTAAAGGTATGTAAGTATTCAAGGGCTTTCTGAGGATTCACAGCCAATAACGACGCCGCCACTTTCTTGACCTGAGCGACATCACTGTCAGCTACCTTTTCATAAGCATTTCGTTCTTGGACGTACGCCTTGAATTCCTGAGGCATCCAATCTAAGAAGAACTGTTGAGCCAAGAAGGTGAAGATAGGACGGTCTGCGCTGTAACTCAATTGTTCTGGCGTTGCATGGAACTGAGCTTGCGTCCCGGTAGCCGGATCCATGTAGGACTGATTCTGTGCTGGCCCTGCCATTGGGAAGCTGGGCACATAGAGTTGCTGATCCGGGCGCCCCATGGCTCGCCAAGCGGTCGTTAAAGTGGGATTGGGATCCAAGTCAAAGACGACGCTATCAAAGGTGCCCACGTTGCAAATGTCTTGCATCGTTTCGTGATGCCACCCTGATTCACGCTTTTCAAACTTCGACGTGCCACGCATGAACGCCTTCATATCATCAACGGAGATCTTCTTCTGCGGTACCACTGACATTGGGTAGTCATTCACATTGTGATATTCCTTACCCGTCAACATTTCTAACAACGTAAAGACACGCTCTTTATTGCGCGGCAATAAGCGACGTTTTTCAGGTTGATAGGCTTCGCGGAAACTAAAGTCGGAGAAGTCACCTGGTTTAGCCGGTTGATACGTTCCCACTTCAATGGCACGTTCCACCAAATCAGGCGAGGCCAACACGTTTTTCTTATCCTTCAAGTTCACCTTGTGAAGCGAGAAGGAATTGGCTAAGAAGGCCACTTCGTCATCGGCCACGCGACGGGCGAGGTAACGATGGCCGCGTAAGAGGGCGACTTGCCAGGCTTCATTCTTGTCGGCAATCGTATAGGTGCGTCCCATGTGGAAGTACCCGTACTTTTCTACGAGTTCAATGATGATGTCGACCCCGTGACGTGCAGAGGTGGCGCGTTCAGCGACGAGTCGACGAATCCCATAACCAATCCCGCCATCGTTAAAGGACTGATCCTTTTCAATGGTGACATTACAGTTGTTGGAGGCAATGGCGACACCATTTTCGTTGAAGAACCCGTCAGAAAAACTGTAGCCACTTGGGGCTAGGGTTTGACTCCACCAAAAACCATAGGTGTGGGGAATCTGTGGGATGGCGGCGGCCTTATCTTCAAACTTCAGCATTTCACCTGCGGGATGGTCCGCAGGCGGTACCCAATACTGGTTGGAAATAATGCGCTGATCGTTATCTTCGTTGTGCCCCATTAAGACGTGCCCAGTGGCAGAGGCATCTTTCCCCACCACAACGGTAAAGCAAGCGTACGACGAGGTCGTCATCCCGAGGAGTGCTGCGCCCATGGCGACAGTAAGAAGCGATTTCTTAAGCATAAAACCCCCTTCAAGAGAGAAGTTGGAAGCCCGGTTACGAAGCGGCTTCACACCTTGAGCGTAAGACTTACGGAATCCCGCTGTACATTGGGAGAATTGGTCAGCGTCATATATGACTTGTTATTCGAATTTCCTAAATCTACGTTTTAGCGAGACTTAACCCTATGTACAGTTTTGTAAAACGTGGCAATTTTGTTGTGCGCTCGAGCTTCACCCATTCTTCATGACCCAACACCTTCTACCTAGGGCTGGGAAAACCCCTTCTCACACTTCGTTGAAATGGCTCAGTGTCACATCGCTAGTGTTATTTAAATTTGATGAATTTGCTTTTCCCTCAGCATGACTGACTGAGCAGTTTTTTCACCATGTTCATTTTCTTGAGTCAGATGTCAAAACCCCTGTATATCAGGCGATTCTGAGAGGGTTACACCTTATAGATTAGTTCTCGAGGAGACTTCTATATTTCCAAGTAAGTGGTCAGGCACTGTCCCCTTCTGTCGTAGTGCAGACCGCTTAACTGCGGGTGCAATACCCGATATTGGAGATAGAAATGGATCGTGAACTCATGTGCGAGCAATTCACCGATTTAATGGCTCGCTTTACGGGGTATTTTGGCAAGCATCTACCCGATGACGTTCTGAAACGCCTGACGGAACTCAAGGCCGAACAAAATACCGAAATGGCCAACCTCATTTACCAGTCCATGTTTGATGACTTGGCAATGGCCGATCGCGACAACGTGCCCATTTGTCAGGACACGGGTGTCATTCAATTCTTTGTCAAAGTGGGTGAAAACTTCCCCATCCAAGGACAAATTCCACGGTGCTTACGTAAAGCCGTTGAAACGGCCACCAAAGCCGCGCCCCTTCGTCCTAATGCCGTCCAGATCTTTGATGAGCGCAATACCGGCAACAACACGGGCGACAAGATTCCCTGGATTGACTGGGAAGTCGTAGAGGGTCGAGACGACTGCACCATCTACGGCTACATGGCGGGGGGCGGTTGCTCGTTGCCCGGCACGGCAAAAGTCCTCATGCCTATTGAAGGTTATGAGGGTATCGTCAAATTCATCTTCGACACCATTACCGACCGTGGGATTAATGCCTGTCCTCCGTTACTCGTTGGGGTAGGGATTGGGGGCTCCGTAGAAGTTGCCTCCAAGCTCAGCAAAAAAGCCTTAATGCGTCCGATTGACTCCAAAAACGAAAACCCGCGTGGTGCGCAGTTTGAAGCCATGATCGAAGCGGGCTTAAACAAACTCAATTTGGGGCCTGGGGGCCTCACCGGTGTCAACTCTGTCATGGGCGTTAACGTCGAGCATGCTGCACGCCATCCCGCTTGCTTAGCCGTGGGGATTTCCACGGGCTGCTGGGCACATCGCCGAGCCGTGATTCATATCAATGCCGATATGACGTACGACATGGTTTCGCATAAAGGAGTGACGCTGTGAGTAAACGAGTCTTAACGACGCCAATCAAAAGTGAAGATTTGGCGGATTTGAAAATTGGTGACGTCATCTATTTGACGGGCACTTTGGTGACGTCCCGAGACGATGTGCACACCCGTCTCGTCAAACAAGGTAAAGCCCTGCCGGTGGACTTGAAAGGGAAAGCCATCTTTCATGCGGGTCCCATCATGGTGCCGGATGCCCAGTCAGGGAGCGGCTACCGAGTCGTTTCCATTGGTCCCACCACCTCCATGCGCATGGAAAAGTTCCAAAAGGAATTTATTGAAGAAACCGGGCTCAAAGTCATTGTGGGTAAAGGCGGTATGGGTCCGAAGACCACGGAAGGGTGCCAACAAGAAAAAGCCCTTCACTGTGTGTTCCCAGGCGGGTGCGCCGTCTTAGCCGCCCACTGCGTCGAAGAAGTCGAAGACGTTCAGTGGATGGATCTGGGGATGCCCGAGGCCATGTGGGTGATGCGGGTCAAAGAATTTGGTCCCCTCATCATCTCCATTGACACCCATGGTGGAAATTTATTTGAACAAAACAAAAAAGTCTTCAATCAGCTCAAAGGCCCGATTGTGGACGACATTTGTCAGCACGTTGACTACCTCGACTAAACGTCAGACCTACGGGAAGGGGGCGTTCCCCCTTCCTCCTTGATAAGGAGATTGAACATGCTTGGCGTTACCTTTTGGTTAGAGCTCGCCATCGTTTTAATGGCCCTCTTTTACGGGGCTCGCAAAGGCGGGATGGCGCTCGGGTTAATCGGTGGGGTGGGGCTCATCATTTTGGTGATGGGCTTTGGGCTCGAGCCCGGCAAACCCCCGGTGGCCGTGATCCTCACCATCTTGTCCGTGATTTGCGCCTCTGCCGCTTTGCAAGCCGCTGGCGGCTTAGACTGCTTACTGCAAATTGCAGAGAAGCTCCTTCGCAAACACCCGCGTGCCATTTGCTACCTGGCGCCCTACATTTGCTGGTTCTTGGCCCTTTTGTGTGGGACGGGGCATGCCGTCTACACGATGCTGCCCATTATCTACGACGTTGCCATTAAAAATGGGATTCGCCCAGAGCGCCCCATGGCGGCGTCTACCATTGCCTCCCAAATGGCGGTGATTTGTTCGCCGGCTGCCGTGGCGGCCGTCGCCATGATCGGTGCCTTGGAAAAGTTTAGTGTCGGGGGACAACCCTTCGGGTTCTTGCAGCTTTTTGCGATTACGATTCCTGGCGCTTTAGTGGGGCTCTTCTTTGTGTCCACCTATTCGGTCTTCCGCGGGAAGGACTTGGATAAGGATCCGGAATTCCAAAAGTTGATTTCGGACCCCGAACAGTACAAGTATGTCTACGGCGAAAACACGACGTTAATCGGTCGCACGTTCTCGCGTGAACAGTGGCTCTCCTTGTGGATCTTCTTGGGTGCGGTTGCCATCGTGGCTATCTTTGGGATGTTCCCGAGCTTGCGTTCGCTCTTTACGGCCAAAGCCCTCAAGATGACGCACATCATTCAGATGTTCATGTTGGCAGCGGGCGCCTTCATCGTGATGTTCTGCAACACGCGAGCAAGCCAAATCGCCAAGACGAGCGTCTTCTCTGCCGGGTGCGTGGCCATCTGTGCGGTCTTCGGGGTCGCGTGGATGGCGGATACCATGTTTAGCGCCCACTTGAAGGATTTGAGCGCGCTTTTAATGGATGCGATCCGTGCCTATCCGTGGGCTTACGCCGTGGTGCTTCTTTTGATCTCCAAGTTGGTGAACTCTCAGGCAGCAGCAGTCGCTACCATCGTGCCGACGGCGTTAGCCATTGGCGTGCCTCCAGGCCTCGTGGTGTCGTGCTCCGCTGCGTGCTACGGCTACTACATTCTCCCGACGTACCCGTCCGACTTAGCGGCCATCCAGTTTGACCGCTCCGGGACCACGCACATCGGTCGCTTCGTGATTAACCACTCCTTCATCCTGCCAGGGCTCATTGGGGTCGGGACCGCCACCTTAGTGGGTTACGGGTTAGGGATGGTCTACGGCTATATCTAATCGCGTAAACGCTTTTAGGGTGTTCTAACCTAATCGCAAAGAAGGGAAGGCTAACTGCCTTCCCTTCTTCTTATCCGTGTCTTTTTCTTTCTTTTTCTTTTTTCGTTTTCTCTTTTCTTTTCTTTTCTTTTCTTTCTTCTCTTAGTTCGCCGCCTTCAAGCGCCAAACCCGACCGCGTTGATCGGTAACGGTCTGGAAAGCAGGTTGCAACCCCCCGTCATCATGAAGGTTTAAAGCCACATACCCCTTTTCTTTCCCAAAGCGCACAAGGTAGTAGAGGTTGGCGTAGGTGTAGTGATGGCTATAGCCTCTCTTTTTCGCCCATTGACTGAGCGAATACCCATCAATCACGGTCCCCGTGAAGTGCTGCACCTTCCCCCAAGAGCCGTCTTTTCGCTGATATTGCGCGATGCCTTTGACGTTTTCCTCTAAATAAAAGCGATTGTGGCTCGTGGCATTAAAGTTATTGGCGTCCATCACGCCGCCTAAGCACGTGCGCTTCCCGTTGAGGCTTTTCCCCGTGCCATGAAACTTTAACCCGCACGCGACTTGCCGCCCGTCAGAGGACGCGATAAATCCATCAAACAAACCCCCAGCACACACCCGACGCCCGTCTGGCGTCATGGCGCTCCCAGCGTATTGCCCACCGCAGGCCACGGCATGCTTATCGCGCGAGAGGGCAAAGCTCGGGTACAAGCCTCCAGCGCACACACTTCGCCCATCCTTGGAGTGGGCTACCCCGTTGTAGCGGTGTCCGCACCAGACGCGTTTGCCGTCAGGGGACTCGATAAAGCCGTTATCAGGCACACGAAAGACTTGGGCGTGATACTTCACGCTGTAGTCGGCCTGCGCCGACAAAGAAACCAGGCCAAAGAGGGTCGTGAAAAAGAGTCGTGAGAGCATGGAGAGGGTTCCAAAGATAAAGGACAAGGGTGAGGTCATTATAGCGAGGGGAGTCAGAACGCTAGAGACGAAGAAAACCCCGCTTGAGCTGTCTCAAACGGGGTTTCAGAGGGACCTAAGGTCGTCTTCTTTTACTGGGTCGGCACGGCGTCGGCGAGGGCAAAGGCGGCCGAGATACGCTTAGCCCCCACTTGACCGGCCCAGACGCCGCCCAGAATCATGAGCATGCCCATCACGCCAATAAAGGTGAGGGACTCATGTAAGCCAGCGACGGCGACGATGGAAGCGAGAATGGGCACGAGGTAGTTCCAGCCGGCAATGGCGTCACTTCCCAACTCATGGGTAATGCGAATCCAAAGGACGGCCGCTAACACCATCACGCCAAAGCTCAAGAACGCTAAGTTCCCTAAGACGAAGGGATCCGTCAACGTTTCCGTCGTAATGGAGCCTTCCGTATAAGCAATCGGCAAGATCACTAAGAGCCCGTAGCCCATGGCTTTACGCATGATAAAGCTCGGAGGATAGCCCGCAAAGCTCTTTAAGAACATGGCGTAGATCGCCCACGCCAGCGCCCCACCCAAAGCTAAGAAGCACCCCAACATCGAGAGGCTGTTAATCACCGCCGTATCAATGAGGATTAAGAGCACACCCGTGGTGGCCGTTGCAACACCTAACCACATGGTCCAATGCACACGCACGCGCTTCACGCCCATGACGGCAATGGCAGCGGTCATCAAGGGGGCGCTCGCCATAATGGCCGCGACACTCGAGACTTGACCGTGGTAGATCGCAAGGGATTCGAGCCCGTGATAGAGGGGCACGTAGGTAAGCCCCAACAGGGCAAACATCACCTCATGGTGAGGGGAATCAGAGAAGAGCCACTTGGGGGCAATGAGAACCAACACCCCCCAGGCTAAGGCGAGCTTTAACGCCAGGAGCCCAAAGGGGCCAAGCCCGTGCAAGAAGAGGGCTTTGGTGGAAATGTAATTAAAGCCCCACATCACCGTGACGATAAGGGCGAGGACTTGATATAAAAAGGGATGACGGGTCTGCATAAAGCGTCTGTCAGAGTTTCAATGCCTGTAGTCTAGCCGAAAAGCGCCGTTTTTTCCTCTCAGTTGGGGGGAGTTTTCTTCTCTTTGAGCCCTTAACCATGCCGTTTTCTTCACTTTACCCCCCGTTGGATTCAAAAACCTTGGCTCTGTGGTGTGAGGCCGCGCAACACCTTCCCCGACCCCAACAGGATCGTCTCAAAAATGGCTCGATCACGATTCTCGTCCCCAAGATTGGCGTGCTCCGATCGTGGGTAAAGGGCCAAACGGAGGAGACCCTTCTTTCGCTCTTAACGTCCCCCATTTTGACCCAAACCCATCTCCCACCCAAAGCCACGGACGAAACGGGTCATGTGTTGACTGAAGATGAACAGTCACGCGAAGTGGCCCTATATTTAGAGCACGTGTTGCGTTTTCTTTCGCTCGACACTTTAGCTCAACGAAAAGCCCAATCGTTTCTCACATCTGAGGTCCTTGTCGGGCTTTTAAATGGGGTCTTAAAAAACCTCCACGCCTGGTGGGACACTGACCGGTTGGCAGGGACCCTCGCCAAAGCCCTGCGTGCGCAAAAGGATCCACAGCTCACCCAAACCTTCCAAAAGGTTTATACGTCGCTCCTCGTGAACTCTAACCCTTGGCACCAGCGCATGGGGGTGGTGGGTTTGATGGAAGCGTCCAAAGTGGGGAAACATGACCCCGCGCACTGGGTAGCGACCGTTTTAATTTCGCCCGTGAAGGAAAACGCAGCGAACCACTATTACCTCAGCATGAGTCTCGGGTGGGCGCTTACCACCTGGTGGCAGCAAGACCCGGAAGGGGTAGAGGGGGTGTTAGAAGTGGGGTTAAAGGGGGATACGGTCATTCGTCGACGGTTTCGCCAAAAGGTGCGTGAATCCTTAAGGACGGTAAAAGACGACCGCCTTCGACTCGAACGCCTTTTAGCGAAGGGGTGACCGAGCACCCCAACGCTAAAGAGAAAGAAGACGACTTTTTTAGAACTGCACCGTCATCCAGAGGTTCACGCTGCGACCCGTCCCCAGGGTTTTGTTGGTGCGACGATACCGCTGGTTAAAGAGGTTGTTGATGGCGCCGTTGACGG
Source organism: Sutterella sp. (assembly GCA_020025955.1). Classification (GTDB taxonomy): domain Bacteria; phylum Pseudomonadota; class Gammaproteobacteria; order Burkholderiales; family Burkholderiaceae_F; genus Sutterella. The sequence continues at coordinate 2,169 of JAHHRF010000038.1, read as the reverse complement.
TAACCACTGTTTTCCCGACCTTCTTTTTCCAACTCGCGCCCACGGCGTGCACGGTTTTGCGTTTGGTGTCGGTGGGCAACGCCCCCGAGAAATCAGGTTCTATCTCTCCCAACCATTCCATATTTAACCGGTACCAGGTTTCCAGTTGCAGTTTGGGCACCGTGTAGCCTAAGCGGAGACCCACTTTCGCGGGACTCACCCCATAGGGCGTTTCGCCCGTATCGCGGTCTTTGGCTTTAAGTAACCCCACCGTTAAGGCAGCCGTCGCGTTTTCATAGCGGTAATCCACGGCCATCTCGAGCCCTTTACGTTCTACCCGATCGAGGTTAACCGTTTGATAGCGCATCGAGCCTTTGGGTTGCGTGGGGGGATTGGGCGGTACAAAGTCCTGATCGATCGTAATCCCGTTTTTGAGTCGCGTCACAAAGGCGCTGACCCGCACATGAAGCGCATCGGCGTTGGGTGTGAGGAGTCCCTTCTTTTGCCAGTCCAAGCCCACTTCCAGGGTTTTGGCGGTTTCGGGTTTGAGGTTGGGGTTGGGGACCACGACCCAATCAAACATCGGGTGCTCCATTGCAAAGTAGAGTTCATCCAAGGTGGCGGGGCGGAAGCCTTCGGAGTAAGCGCTCCAGAGACGCAGGTTATCCATCGGCGTGACGCCCACGGTAAGCGCGGGCGAGACATGATGCCCCGAGATGGACCCCAGCCCCGTCTTCGACGTGCGTTTGTAATGGGTAAAGCGCAGTGCCGGCGTAATTTCCCAACGTCCCAGCGTGATGGCATCTTCTAGGCTCACCCCAATGTCACGGCCCTCCCCGTGGGGACGGGTTTTAGCGTCCGTCATGGTGCTGGTGACGGGGTTTTCTTCTTCGCCGTGCTGACGGTAGTCGTTAAGGTCGAGCGACACGTTGAGGGCGTGTTCCGCCCCCAAATCAAAGAGGCTTTGGCCGTTAACGGTAAAGTGCGTGCCATTAAACGTATTTTTAAAGTGGACACGATCGTTCGCGTACTCAAAGGTGCGATAGGTGTGCCCCAAGTGGGTCGTAAGCGTAAGGGTGTCCGTCGGGGCATAGGTGAGCCCCAGGCGGGCATGCACGTCGTCCCCGTCCCAGCTGCTCGTCGCACGGTGCATATGCGCGCGGTTGGCGTTGGCTTTGAGGTTAAGGGTTAAATTTTCTGCGTAGAGGTTCCCCGAGACCATGACGCCTTTTTGCCCCAAGTGCTCATTTTTGACTTTGCCTTTGCGAGCGCGTTTGGTGTTTTCGCCCGTTAAATACGTTAACCCCACCAAGAGGTCAGACGACGCCGTCTTCCCGTAGAGCAGGTTCCCAACGTGCCGGGTATTGGCCAAGGAATTGTGGCCGAGTGTCAAACGAGACCCCCACGTCTCGTCGTTACGCAATAAATCCTTGGCGCTCAAGGTTGTGACATTAATCACGCCCCCAATGGCGCCTGCCCCATAAAGTGTGGAGGCGGTGCCCTTTTTGATTTCCACGGCTTTAATAAAGAACGGATCAACGAGTGAGCCCATAAAGACGTTACCGGCCATATTGCTGTCTGCGTCCACCACGCCGTCTACTAAGTAGACGTTTTCCAAGGGACTAAACCCACGAATGGAAATCTTGTTATCCAAGGGGTTGAACGGATCGGACACATCCACATTAGGGACGTTAACTAACGCTTGCGGGAGCGTAATGGCGCCCGCCTCTTGAATGCGCTCCGGGGTGAGCACATCAATCGTGCCGGAGATTTGACTCACGGGTAACGGTTGACGTGTCCCCGTGACCACCACGGGATTGGTTTCAACGTCGAGTGCCTGAGCCATGGAGAAGGGCATAAAGCCCGAGAGCATCCCCAAAATGAGAAGTCGTTTATTAAAGTGAAGCGTCGTTGTCATCGGATGGATCTCCTAAGAGAAAAGCCCTCTTTAGGTGGGATCCTGAAGACCTATCGCCTAAAGATGAGAATGATTCTCAACTATTGGACGCTTTGACTTTGACGCTGTCAAGAAGGGTTTGTAAGGGGAGGGAAAACGAAAGGCCTCGGCGAGAAGCGCAGAGGCCTGGGGAGAAGCCAAAGGTGGAGGACGTCGAGTCAAAAGAATTCCTGATCGCTAACGCAGCGAAACCTTCCGAGTGGGGGATAGAGAGGGGGTAAATCGGCAACAGG
>JAHHRF010000004.1 GCA_020025955.1 Sutterella sp. | reverse complement strand
AGGTATCCAATTACCCGCCTAACCAAATGTATATCTAGTAGGCGGGAATTTGGGTAACAAGATGACCTTGTTCGGTTTACGCAGCCTTCTCGGAGGGCGTCTCTTTAGGCTTCGCTAACGCCTTGGGCTTTTCCCCTTTGTGGTTGTTGCGCGGACAGTTCGGCTTGCGATCGTCCTTACGGCAACAATTCTTTGCGGGGTTCGTGCCCTTGGTTTGCTTGGGACGCGGTTTGCACCAGCGACCACCCGGCGCCCTTTGGGCCACTTCTTCCCCTAAACGGCGAGCCTTTTCACGAGCTTGACGCTCTAGCGCTTCCGTAATGTCAGGGGAGCACGGCAAGATGGCGGGTTCAGTACCGGGGTCGAGCGTTTCGTTTGCGGGGACCACCGCGACTTTCCCTTCAATGTCGCGCACCAAAATGGCTTCACCCGCAGCCAGGGCCTTATCTTGGTGTTCAAACGCTAACTCAAGGTCAGCCGCCTCTCGGGGGTCGAGCTGCGCGGGGATCACGACTTCGCCCTGCAAGTTCACCACACCGCGGTAGCCCACTGCACGGGTCGGAATCCCTTCGTTGTCGCTATAGACGCGGTCTTCATGCTGGTGCCCGTGGAACATCCAACGTACCCCCATGGTGCGCGCCAATTCGTCCAAGACTTCAAAGCCGCGGACGTGACAGCCGGGGGCCTCGTGCGTGACCAAAATGTCCGCCTTGTGCCCCATCAAGTAGCGATAGACCGAGGGGAAAATCGTCGTACGATGGCGACGCGGAATCCCGCCACGCCACGAGTTACTGGGTCCTAAGCGACGCATTAAGCTCGAGGGGGTCGGGTAATTGGGTTGCCCGTCTGGCATCCACACCTGACCGCGGAACACCCCGCCCAAGCCCGCAATGCGAAGCCCGTGCACGTTAATGACGCGACCGTGCAAATTGTGCGAGCCCAATTGGCTACGCCACAAGTTGTCGTAGTACTGATCGCAGTCGGTGTCGTGGTTCCCGGGAATCCAGAAAATATCGGTGTGCGCTAAGGCCTCCTCCAGAATAACTTCCAGCGGATCCGTTAACTGCAAGTCCCCGAGCAAAATCATGGCATCGGGTTTGTAGAGGCGTGCGGCCTCATTGACTTGATCAAAGCCCCCATGCGGGTCGCCACAGAAAAAGAGATTGGGCAACTGCGCGGGGTCTTCAATGCGAGGGCGACGGCGGTGACGACGTCGGCGATATTGGCGTACAACAGGCTGGTCTTCCATGCCCTGAACATCCTTCAAGAATTGTCGAGTAAGGGATCCCCTAAGCAGGGACCAGTCGCTTACTCGTACCGTTTTAAACTCTTCTGGAGCGTATGACGGACTGCTTCTCGAAGTTCTTTGGGTTCGATGACCTCAACGTGATCCCCCCATCGCAAAATCTCCCCCACGAGTTCCGTGGGATTGCGAAAGGGCACGGTTAAGCGTAAGCCACCCCCCTTGGCGCGTGCCAGGTGTTGCTTCGCATGCCAGCGTTCACGACGCACGTAGGGCGTCGCGTAGCTATCAAAGTGTAAGACCGCTTTTTGAAGCACCCCACTACGAAAGAGCCCATAGGCTCCATCCAAGTGGCGATGCACATCAACGGGCGAAAAGTGGCATGCACTCTTAGGGAGCAAGGCAGCACGCACCACATTGTCGACAGCAAACGTACGCCAGGCTTTGGCCTGATGGCAGTACGTATCCAAGTACCAGCGACCCCGATAGTTAACGAGTCGTTGTGGACTCACTTCGCGCGTCGTGGCGCTCACTTGCCCCTTAACGGCAATCTGTAAGCGTCGACGCTCCGACAAAGCCAGCCCCAAAATCTCAAAGACATCCCCTTCGTCGACGACGCGTTGCGTATCGGCTAAGCGAATGCGCTCTAACAGGGCTTCGGGCGCTAAGCCCCCTAACCCCAATAAGCCTTTGAGTCGGGATTTGACGGGTTCGATTTCGTCCACGATTAAGGAACTCGTTTGGCTGTCGAGTTCCTCCAAGAGCCCTAAGGCTTTCACAAGCACATAGAGTTCTTTGGCGTTATACCATCGCCCTTCGCTTTCACGAAGGATGCCAGTCTTGGGTGCACGCTGTACGCTTAGGGCCTGCCCCGAGGTGCGGTAACTATACCCCCCACTACGGCGGTTATAGACCACTGGGGCCCCTAACACTTCTCGCATATAGCGGAGATCGCGCTTAACGGTCGGGACGCTCACTTGGAGCACCTCCGCTAACGCTTCGGCTGTCATGACCGGGTGATCCGTCAAAAGACGATCAATCATCATCGGCCGAATCGTCTTCTTCACGATCGCCTTCCACTTCTCAAGCGAACGCACCCAACCCAACGGTGGGTTTCGGCACGTTCACACCATTCATCAAATTGAAAAAAACTTCAAAGAAAGCCCGTGCTTTCTCCTGTTCCTATCATTGTATCAGTGAGTGAGGGAAGGCATAACAAAAACGCGACCCGAAGGTCGCGTTTGCGTGGTAGACACGAGGATTTCTGTGTTGACTCGTTAGGGTGCCGTGAGCACCTCAACGCCCTCGGGCATCTGGAAGTCAAAGTTGGCATCCGACCCCGCGCCCTTTTCAAAACGCGGGAAGTGAATCGTGATGGTTTGAGAAAAGGCGTCTTTTAAGACTAAGCGCTCAATCCCGCTCTTTCCCAAGGTCACCCACAACGTGTCGTATTGACTCTCTGTTTTGGGACGCAGTTCATAGGTATTGGGGCCGGCTTCTTTAATCGTCCACAGGTCCGACCAATTGTCTGCCCCAAAGAGAATGGCGGCAGGGGACGCGCTCAACTCATTGCCCATCGGGCGCACAATCACCTGATCCAAGTCTTCTTCGTAAATCCAAAGGGTTTGCCCGTTGGTGACGATGGTTTGATTATCAGGCGACGTGGTTTTCCAAATAAAGCGACCGGGACGGGCAAACGCAAACGTGCCCGTGCTCTTCGGGCCCGTCGCCTTCCCTTGGGCATCCGTTACCGTCTGGGTAAAAGTGCCGTGGGCTGCCGGGTAGGCCTTAAAAAAGGCATTTAACGGCGCAACGGCTTGGGCAACGTCCGTCGTGGGCGTTTTCGCCATGGAGGCTGTAGGCACCGCCCCCAGCAACGTCACACTCAATAAAAGAGACAACAACTTCATTAATACTCTCGCGTGGCGACCAGGATTTCACGTTTCCCAGCGGCGTTAGCTTTACTCACTAAACCCGCTGCTTCCATGGCTTCTAAAAGGTTGGCAGCACGGTTATACCCAATCCCTAAGTTTCGTTGCACGAAACTAATGGTGGGACGCTTTTCCGTGAGGATTAAATTGACGGCCTTGTCGTACAAGGGGTCTTCTTCCCCGGCACGGCGGTTTCCGACCGAACCCCCAACGTCACTTTCTTGCGGCTCATCCGTTACGCCTTCCACGTACTCGGGCGCGGCGTACTCACGAAGGCTGTCAACGGCTCGCAAGACTTCATCATCCGAGACAAAGCAGCCTTGGATACGCTGGAGCATCTCTGAGCTCTTCGGCTTATAGAGCATGTCCCCATTACCCAAGAGGCTTTGTGCCCCGGTGTTATTGATGATGATGCGCGAGTCAATGGCGGAGGCCACCTGGAAGGCGATACGCACGTTCACATTACTCTTAATGAGGCTGGTGACCACATCGCTCGAGGGACGTTGCGTTGCCAAAATCAAATGGATCCCCGCTGCACGGGCCTTCTGGGCAATACGCGTGATTTCGCCTTCGACTTCCTTACGGTTCGTGAGCATCAAGTCGGCTAATTCGTCGATGATGCAAACGATGTAAGGCCACGTCTCTAACGGGTCGCTTGCCGTCTGACCGTCTGGGTTCGGCAGGCGTAAGGGCTCGCCTCGCGCTTCCGCGGCACGCACACGTTCGTTATACGTTAAGAAGTGACGTACCCCAACGCGCGAGAGAATCTCGTAGCGTCGATCCATTTCGCGAGAGAGCCACTTCAAGGCCATGCTCGCCTTATTCATGTCGGTGACAACCGGCGTCAACAAATGCGGAATCCCGTTATAGGGGGAGAATTCCAACATCTTCGGGTCGATTAAAACTAAGCGCAGGTCTTCGGGCGTGCAGTGGTGCAACATCGAGAGAATCATGGAGTTGATCCCCACGGATTTCCCCGAGCCTGTGGTGCCAGCCACCATCAAGTGAGGCATCTTCGCTAAGTCTGCAATGACGGGCTGACCGGCAATGTCTTTCCCTAAACTCATCGGCAAGAGCCAATCGGTGCGCTGGGTGTAGCTGGGGCTCGCCAACACTTCTTTGAGGCGCACCATGTCACGCACCGGATTCGGGATTTCAATCCCCACGTAGCTCGTGCCCGGCACCACCGGCACAATACGCACGCTTTGTACCCCCAGCGAGCGACGTAAGTCGTCCGCCACGTTTTCAATCTGCGCGCATTTGACGCCGGGTGCCGGCTCAATCAAGTACTGCGTAATCACCGGCCCCGTGTTGGCGCCCTTCACCATCACATCGATATTGAAATTCTTGAGCTTACTAATGATGGTTCGGCTCATGAGTTCCAAGTCTTCTTGGGAGTTGATCCCAGCGGGCGGCACAGGGTCGTCCAACGTTTCAATGCTCAAACGCCCGTCCACACTGGGGCAGACGCGCCCGGGAACCGGATCCTTAAAGAGGGGTTCCATGGGGGCAACGGGCTTCAAGGCATTGGGGGAGGCCACAACGGGCTCACGCACGGGATGAAGGTGCGTGGAATCGTCCGTCTTAAAGTTCACCTTCAAGGCGTCCACCTTCCCCTCTTCCGCGGGCGTCACCGTCACGTCTTCGGTCTTTCGGAATCGGCGCAACAAGCGCTTATCAATGAAGCGCCCGATACGCTCGCAAACGCTCACCCAAGAGAAGTCAAAAAGCAGCGACAACCCCACAAAGGTCATCACAATAAAGAGGACGACGGCTAAGGGGTAGCCAATTAAGAGGCGGACGTTCGAGGACAGGGCAAAGCCACTAATCCCGCCGGCGACATCAGGAAGGGTTTCGGCAAAACGTTTAAAGCTCAAGGCTTCCAAGCAGGCCGAGCCCACCACCAAGGTGACAAAGCCAAAGAATTGGCTCACCCGCGGGGGATTCAAGCGCTCGGGGTCTTCCCCGTGCTTTAAGAGTAAATGGATACGTCCCGCAAAGACCGCCATCACAATGCAGCCTAAGACCACAGCCCACGCGGCATGACCAAAGAAACGGAACATGGCGTCCGCTGCCCAAGCGCCCATCAGCCCACAGGCATTTTGGGGATTGGCGTGGGTGCTCACGGAAAAGCTGGGATCGTTCGTGGAATACGTATAGAGCGACACCGCCAACCAGACGGCCGCTGCCAACGCAATCATCCAACTCCATCCCCACAGCACCAAGAGGGCGCGCGTGGCGACCTGCCCAATGCGTTGCGCCGTCCCTTTAAGGACGCGTAATCGTGCCCCCCGATTCAGAGCCGTTGTTTTCTTTCCCTTTTTGGTCTCTTTGGCCATAAGTCTCTGTGTGTCGATATGAAGCGAGAAGCGTTCAAAAAAAGTGATAATGGGCTTATTTTAAGTCAAAGGCCCCTATTGAGGCGGATGGATTGTGTCATTTGGTCGTCGCGTGACCGAATCCCTTCCATCTTGAAAGTCCTTTGCTCTACCCCCATATACGAAGAATGCCTTGAGGCAAGCCCCTTTGCTTGGGTTGTTAGATTCCGTTACGTTTTGTTTGCTTTTTTCTATTGAAAAGCGCAGAATCTTTGCGACAATCAATCAAAGAAGGTGTCTTCACCTCGATAAGAATTCAATCGTGTTCGCGCCCCAAGCATTAGCGTGAACCGCGCTTGGGGTCTCCCCACAGCGTTATCCCCTTTTAGGAGTCGTTTATGACAAACCATCGTCCGGTCATCATTATCGGGTCGGGTCCCGCCGGTTACACGGCCGCCATCTATGCTGCGCGCGCCAATCTCACCCCCCTCTTGATTACGGGGATGGATCAGGGCGGTCAGCTTATGACCACCAATGAAGTCGACAACTGGCCGTCGGCACAAAATGGCATTGGTGGCGCGGAATTAATGGATCAGCTCGCCCAGCAGGCGCAGCGTTTTGGCACGGAAATTGTGCTCGATCACGTCAACAACGTGGACACCACGAAGCGCCCCTATACGCTCACCACTGACATGGGTGAAACCTATACGGCGGATGCCTTGATTGTGGCCACGGGGGCGTGTGCCCTTTACTTAGGGTTAGAAAGCGAAACTCGCTACAAGGGTCGTGGGGTTTCGGGGTGCGCCACCTGTGACGGGTTCTTCTACCGCAACAAGCCCGTGGGCGTCGTTGGGGGCGGTAACGCTGCCGTGGAAGAAGCCATGTATTTGGCCAATATCGCCTCGCACGTTACCTTGATTCACCGTCGTGACACGTTCCGTGCGGAACCCATCCTCGTTGACAACCTCATGAAGATGGTTGAAGAAGGGAAGATCACCTTGGAACTCAATGCCACCGTGGACGAAGTCCTGGGTGACGACAAGGGCGTCACGGGCGTTCGACTCAATACGCCCGAGGGGCAGAAGTCCGTGGACCTTGATGGTCTTTTCATCGCCATTGGTCACAAGCCCAACACGGCGCTCTTTGAAGGGAAGTTGGAACTCAAGGACGGCTACATTGTGACGGCAGGGACGCGCTCCACGGCCGCTACCGCCACGAGCTTACCCGGGATCTTTGCCGCGGGCGACGTGCAGGATAGCGTCTACCGTCAGGCGGTCACGTCGGCTGCCACTGGCTGCATGGCTGCGCTTGACGCTCAACGCTTCTTGGAAGCCCAGAAGGACCAGTAAGATGAGCGTGACTTTAAATGGGTTCGCTGGCTTAAAGGCTGTGCGCGCTACGTTAAAAGAAGACGCTCAACGTCGAGAAGCAGAAGAAAAGAAGCGCCAAGCGGAAGCGGCTAAAAAGCGCCAAGACGATGCGCTCTTTATGGCCGCGATGAGTGAGTTGGGGGTGCGTCCCGTCGAAGCCCCCCAACGCGCTCAGACCCAAACCAAGAAACCCATCAAGGTGCGTATGCGTCTTGATGACCGTCCGGTGGTGGGCTCAGTCATGCGCTTTTCTGATGAACTCGATGCCACCAACTTTGTGATGGATCACAAAGAGGCGGGGTTCTATCGTCGTGGGATGAGCCCCGACTTAAGTATTCGCCTGGCACGTGGCGAATGGCGTAGCCAAAGCTCGCTCGACCTGCACGGTCTGACGGCAGACGCTGCCCGTGATGCGTTAGGACACTTCTTAAAGTCGGCCGTTGATCGAGAACTGCGTGCCGTTACCGTCGTGCATGGACGCAGCTTTTCGGGTCAAGGGCGACTTCGTACCCTGGTCCCGCGCTGGTTAAAGCAGTGCGATAGCGTCATGGCGTATAGCCAAGCGGGGCGCTATGACGGGGACGATGGGGCCGTGCGGGTCCTTCTTCGCGTTCGCAAATTTGACGACGAAGCGTAAAAAACGTCACCCCAAAAAGAAATCCCTCGTGGTCACACCGCGAGGGATTTGCTTTTCTTTACGGGACTCGGGCAGTTAGAGCGCTGCCTCACCCGTTTCACCCGTACGGATACGGATCACTTGTTCGACGGGCATGACAAAAATCTTCCCATCGCCAATCTTCCCCGTGAAGGCGGCATCGCGGATCGCTTCAATGCAGCTATCCACCAAGTCGTCACTCACCACGGTTTCAATCTTGAGTTTCGGCAAGAAGTCCACCACGTATTCCGCACCACGGTAGAGTTCCGTGTGCCCTTTTTGACGACCAAAGCCTTTGACTTCGGTCACGGTCAAGCCACTAATGCCCGCATCGGCTAACGCTTCACGCACTTCATCGAGCTTAAAGGGTTTAATAATGGCGACAACTTGCTTCATGGGGACACCTAGGAAAATGAAATCTGAAGAAAGACGGTGCGTCTTTCTTTATTTACTGTCTAATCGAGCATTTTAAAGCAAGAAACCCCGACTAGGCGGGGCTTCTTCGTAAGGAATTTCGCGATTTTACTTCGCTTCGTCTTCCTTAGCGGGGGCAGGCACGCCCACGCGGTATTCGTAGAGGGACACGTCCTTGACGCGCACACCGAAGTGCGGGTCATTGTTGGGGCTATGCCAAACGTCCTTCTTTTCACGCCAAGCGTTGATGAAGGCGACGACGTTGGCCGGAATGTCCTGGCTGTTGGTCACTTCATTCAAGGTGTATTCCTGACCACCCACCAAGTGAACCTTCAACTGGTGAACGAACGGACCCTTCGGAGCGTCCTGAGCCACGTCTTTTTCCACTTCGGTCGTCTTCTTTTCTTTAGCCATGGTGTTTATATCCTTTTATTAAAAATCGTGAAGGGACTTTTTGTCCCATTCAACGGGTAGAGTCATTTTACATGAGGGCCGTGATTAAAGTTTGACGAAGTGTATCCGCGACCTCTCGGGCCAAGGTTTCACTTTCCGCTTCCACCATAATGCGCACCACGGGTTCGGTCCCCGACGGACGAATCAAGATGCGACCACGCCCCGCCAGGCGGGCTTCTTCACGCTCGCACGCCGCCTTAAATTCCACCGCGTCACGCCAATCCTTTTCAGGGTTCAAGCGAACGTTATGAAGGACCTGCGGCATCATGTGAAGGTCTGCCGTGAGTTCTTTTAAGCTCTGCCCCGTACGCTTCATGGCGCTCAAGACTTGCAAGGCGCTCACAATGCCGTCACCCGTCGTTTGTTTGTCTAAGACGATCAAGTGACCGGAACTTTCACCCCCTAAGAACCAGCCCTTTTCTTTGAGCTGCTCTAAGACGTAGCGGTCCCCCACTTTGGCGCGACTAAAGGGAACCCCCATCGCTTCAAAGCGTTTTTCCAAACCGTAGTTGGTCATCAAGGTGCCCACGGCGCCCCCTAAGGGTTTGTTGCGGCGCAAGCGATCGCACACCATGATGTAAAGGAGTTCGTCGCCGTTATAGACGTGCCCGTCAGCGTCCGCCATCATCAAGCGATCCGCGTCCCCGTCTAAGCTAATCCCGACGTCGCACCCGTGGGCCTTGACCCAGTCGCTTAAATGTTCCGTGTGGGTGGCCCCCACATTTAAATTAATGTTCATGCCGTTGGGTTCGGTCCCCACGGTGACGACTTCCGCCCCCAACTCGTGCAAGACCTTGGGCGCAATGTGGTACGCCGCCCCGTTGGCGCAGTCCACCAACACTTTGAGGCCACGCAAGTTGATGTAAGAGGACACCGTCGACTTACAAAATTCAATGTAGCGACCCGCGGCATCCTTTAAGCGTTCCGCGCGACCTAAGTCAGCCGAGCCCACACATTCAAAGCCCTTGTCGAGTTCAGCTTCAATCGCCAACTCCACTTCATCGGGTAACTTTTCCCCGGTGGCGGAGAAAAACTTAATGCCGTTATCTTCAAAGGGGTTGTGGCTCGCGGAAATCACGATCCCCGCATCCAGTCGTAAAGCCTGGGTGAGGTAAGCGACCGCAGGGGTGGGCAAGGGCCCACAGAGCACAATATCCGTGCCCCCTGAACTTAACCCCGCTTCGAGGGCGGCCTCTAACATGTACCCGGAAATACGGGTGTCTTTCCCGATGAGCACTTTGGCACGGGTATTACCCGCTAAGCGCGAAAACACGCGCCCTGCGGCTTGGCCGAGCTTTAATACAAAGTCAGGCGTAATCGGGGCTTGGCCCACACGACCACGCACCCCATCCGTGCCGAAATAACGTCGAGTCATAAAGAATTCCTTTCGTACGTCGTACTAGAAAACAAAGTCATTTTTTAAGGTTACCTGTTTCTAGCCAACTTAGGCAATGTTTTGGTGTTAGGCGAGACGATCGATGACGCGCCCCTGCTCTAAGCTCTGCCACACTCGAAGCGCCTCAAGCGTGGGCGCCACATCGTGCACGCGAAGGACATGCGCCCCACGCTGGGCACTTAAAAGCGCGCCCGTGACGCTGGAGACTACGCGATCTTGGGGGGCGGCCACGCCCGTAATCTTCCCTAAGGTGGATTTGCGCGAGAGCCCCATCAAGAAGGGGAAGTCCGAGGCACAGAACTGGTCCGTCGCCTTCACCAGGGCCATATTTTGTTCTGGGGTCTTCCCAAAGCCAAAGCCCGGGTCCCAGCAGATGCGCTCGGGGTTCACTTTGAGTTTTAAGAGGCGCTCCGTTTGAGTTTCCAAAAAGCGGGTGACGTCCCCAATTAAATCTTCGTAGTCAGTGGTAAGCGATCGGTGCATCACCACTAAGCCCAAGTCCGTCGCAGCGGCGGCCTCTAAGGCACCTGGCACCGTAAACCCACGGATGTCATTAATGATGATGGCCCCCAAGTCCGCCACGGCGCGCATGATTTCGGGCTTACTGGTATCAACCGACACTTTGAAGCCGTCTTTCACTAACGCGTCCACCACCGGGAGCACACGGCGTTGCTCTTCTTCAAGGCTCACGCCCATTTCATCAAACCCAGGACGGGTGCTCTCCCCGCCCACATCAATGATGTCGGCGCCTTCATCGCGCAGGCGTCGGGCCCAACTCAAGGCCGCCTCCACGCCTTCGTGGGTACCACCATCGGAAAAGGAGTCGGGGGTGACATTGAGAATCCCCATCACTAAAACGTCCGTGGGAGAGAAGGTATAACGCACTGGACCACAGTGCCACGCTTGGGCTCGTTTCATGGGTACGCCTCACAAAGATAAACACAACTGAAAATCGTTGGTGGGTACCACGTTTCAGGTCCCCACACACCTTTTTAGAGGTTATTGTAGACCCCAAACGCGGAAAAGCCCGTTCCAGGGGGCTGGATTACGGGCTTTCCTGAGGGGAAAAGGGTTCAAGTCTTAGAAGACGGGGACCACCGCGCCATCAAAGGTTTTCTCTAAAAACGCTTTGACTTCGGGGCTCGTGATCACCTTCTTTAACTTATCCAATTCGGGACGCTTGTCGCCGGCACGAATGGCCACGACGTTGGCGTACGGGCTCTTGGTGCTTTCAATGGCGAGGCTGTCACGCGTGGGATTGAGTTTGGCTCCCAAGGCGTAATTGGAATTGATGACCGCTAAATCGACGTCGTCCAACGAGCGCGGCAGAAGGGCCGCTTCTAATTCCACAATCTTTAAGCCCTTGGGGTTCTCCACCACATCGCGCGCGGTGCCTAAGACCCCGGCTTCCGGGCGCACTTTAAGGAGCCCTGCGGTTTCCAAGACTTTGAGCGCACGCCCCCCGTTGGTGGGTTCATTGGGGATCGCGACCGTGGCGCCATTGGGGACGTCCGCTAAGGACTTATGGCGACTCGAATACACCCCCATGGGTTCCACGTGCACCGCGGTGAGAATCTCAAAGTTGAGATTGCGCGCCTTGGTGAAGGCTTCCAAATACGGAATGCTCTGGAAGTAGTTGGCGTCTAACTCTTTGTCCCCTAAGGCGAGGTTAGGCTTCACATAGTCACTAAACTCCACGACCTTGAGTTTTACCCCTTCTTTGAGGAGCGCTGGTGCAATAAAGTGCAGCACGTCCGCATGCGGAACAGGGGTCGCCCCAACAACGAGCTCGACGGGAGCCGCCGCACGCACGGGTTGAGCCAAGGTGACGAGAAGACCAGCGGCCACAAAGAGGCCTGCGATTTTTTTGAATTGATGCGTCATGATCGAATCCTTTTTCTTTTTTGAAAGTGGGAAATTCGGCTCACGACCGTCCGTTAACACCCAAACCGTTGAGAAGGAAAACGACCGAAGAGGATTCGGTGGTAGGGGTATTAATTTTGAGCGTCAGGGGTTCAAGGTGGGAGTCGATCCTCGATCGCACTCGCTTTACGTCCCCTGTCGTCGGGACCGGTGAGGCATCGCTCCCTCGGAGCGTTTGCTTGTGCCTTGGAAAAAATTCTGCCCAAAACGTGAGAAAAAATAAAGGCTTTCGACGTGCTTTTTTCTACCTAGGGAAAGTCTTGTAGGACAGTGTCCCCGAGGCAAAGAGCGATATTTTGGGGAGGTGCCCTTTAAGGCTCAATCCCCTCTCCCCAAAGGAAAAAGGTGCTATAGAGCACCTTTTTCTGAGTGGCTTAAGGACCTTTTACCATTCGCGTTGTCACGGATGGTCAAACGCCTTCACGTCGGGCACGTCACCCGTCCAGGGGCTCACCTCAACGCTCACGCCCGAGATGACGTTGCCTTGCCCCAAGGAGGACGTCGGCACATCACGCGTTAACGTGTTGGCATTCCCATGGACGTCAATGGCACGACCCGCCACCTCTTGCGGATCAAACCAGGCGCCATGGTGCACCACAACGCACCCAGGACGCACATCGTCCGTGATGAAGGTTTCCGCGAGAATTTCCCCGTAACGGCTCTTCACAAGCACGAGGTCCGCTTCTTTGATGCCACGTTCCTTGGCGTCCTCCGGATGAATCCACACGGGGGCACGATGGCGGTCTTCGGGGAGCACCCCGTCCAATTGCGAATGAAGACGCTTCATGGTCTTGGCGGACAACAACGCCAAGGGGAATCGTTCGTCCGGCGTTTCAACGTCTGATGCCATATACGTGGGCGAGCCCGGGCAGTCCGCGTAGCCGTACGCGACAATGCGATCGGAAAAGAGTTCAATCTTCCCGGAGGGCGTCGCCAAGGGGTGGGCGTCGGGGTCCGCTCGGAAGTCACCAAAGGCGACAAAGTCGCGCGAGGTTTCATCCAAGGGAAAGCGGAAAATGCCGTCTTCCCAGAAGGTCGCAAAGTCGGGCGCGTCAATGCCCATCGCGTGGAGTTTGTCGCGCAAGTCGTTATAGAGGGACTCGATCCAAGCCTCTTCCGTTTTTCCTTCCGAGAACGCATCCCCCAACCCCATACGGCGGGCTAATTGGTCTGCAATCCAGAAGTCGGTTTTCGCTTCCCCCTTGGGTTCTACGGCCTTTTTCATGGCCACGACGCCGTCATTGGTGTAGGCACCAATGTTGGTAATGTCGTTTCGCTCCAAGGAGACGGCGGCCGGCAACACAATGTCTGCACGCTTGGCGGTAGCGCTCCAAACGGAATCCACGCAAAGCACGCACTCTGGTCTGCTCCACGCCGCTTCCAAATTCATGGTTTGGGGGTGGTGCGCGAAGGGATTGCCCCCTGCCCACATCACAAACCGAATGTCAGGGTACGTCAACGTCGTCCCATCAAACTCGATGGTTTTGCCGGGGTTTAAGAAGCACTCGGCAAAGCGCGCGACGGGGAAGGGACCTACGAGTTTAGGAGCGCCTTCGGGCTGACGACCCGAACTTAAGCCACCGAGCATGGGGCCTTTCCCACGCAAGGCGCCACCCGAGCTGTAGTGATAATTCGTACCAAAGCCGCCCCCGGGCAACCCAATTTGCCCCAAGACCGCTGCCAAGGCGACCCCGAGCCAATGGGTTTGTTCCCCAAAGCGCTGGCGTTGCATCCCCCAGCCAAACATGAGCATGGTGCGATGGTCCGCCAAATCCGCGGCCAAGTCTCGAATGGCCGCTTCGCTCAACCCCGTAATCGAGGCGGCCCACGCCGCGCTTTTCTCAACGCCATCGAGCTTCCCAGCAACGTTATCCAAAACGTGGGACCCACCCACGCAATAGCGCGCTAAGAAGTCCAGGTTCGCCTTTTTCGTACGCACTAACTCATGAATTAAGCCGAGCATTAAGGCGGTGTCGGTACTGGGTTTAAGCGCTAACCAGTGGCTATCCAATTCGCGGGCCGTTTCTGGGCGAATGGGATTAATGGCATAGGTTTTGATGTCGGAACGGGCTTTGAGCTTTTCCAAGTACCCCATCCCTTGGTGTAAGGGCGCAAACCAATCGATGTCGCCCGTCACTAACGGGTCCGCACTCCAAAAGACGATGCGCTGGGTGTGCTTGAGGATCACATCCCAAGCAGTCGAGCGTGGATCGCGCTGCCCCACGACGTAGGGCATGATGCGGCTAATCGCGGCGTTGGAATAGTTGTTTTCCGCTTTAACGTAGCCCCCACGCAGGGTGAGAAGGCGCCGTACGCCCGTCACCGCTGGGCTCACGCGCCCTGAGGATTGCCACCCGTAGGAGTAGCCCCAGACGGCGTTTGGACCAAAGGTGTCGTAGACGCGGTTTAAGTGTTTCGCGGCCAAGTCCAGCGCTACGTCCCAGGAGACCTGGACAAAGTCGTCTTTGCCGCGAATCGTTCGGGAGTCAATGCCATCGGTTAAAAAGCCCTTTCGCACCATGGGGTGCAAAATGCGGTGCGGGGCGTCGACTAACTTTTCTAAGCGCTTTAAATTGGGACTCGGACGGGGGTCGTCTTCGTAGGGTTCGATTTTAGAAATCTGACCGTTTTCTACGTGGGCATAAAAGAGCCCCCATCGGCTCGCATTCATCACGCGTCCATTGACGGGCGCCGTAAAGGTGGGGTGTTTCGTCATGACTTCTCTCACAGGTCGTTGTGCGTTGGATTGGGTGTTTTCTTATCCTAACAGGCTTCAAATTAGGATCGCCTAAAGTGGGATCCGTCGCCAAGGGGGAAGCGTCCCTAAATGTAAGGATTGTTTGCGACAACGAAAGGGGGATTAGAGAGAGGTCGTAGTCGGAATCGCACGGTCAGAAACAAAAAAAACGGAACCGGCGTCCTAAAACACCGTGTTCCGTTTTCGAGAGCCCCAAGGGCTTACTTCGTGTCGTCCTTCTTCGGCTCGAACTCGTCGGCAACCGATTGGGGAGCGTCGTCAGCCTTCGGAGCATCGTCAGCCTTCGGCGCGTCATCCGTCGGAGGGACGTCAGCGTCTGCTTCCGGCTCAGCTTCCACCTTCGACTTTTCGTCTAAGTGACGACCAATCTTGGAGGAGGCTTTGGGCTTATCACCACTCTTAGGCTTTTCGTGCTTCTGAGGGGGACGCACCGGGCGGCCTTCCATGATGTCCGCGATTTGATCCGCATCGATCGTTTCGTATTCGAGCAAGGCATTGGCCATGGCGTGCATCTTGTCGGAATGCTCTTCGATCAAGCGACGGGCCAAGGCGTATTGCTCATCGATGATACGACGCACTTCGGCGTCCACTGCTTCCATGGTCTTTTGCGAAACGGGACTGGGATTGGTGTAACCCGCCCCCAAGAACGTTTCCCCACCGTTTTCGGCGTAGACCATCGGGCCCATCTTTTCGCTCATACCGTAGCGCATGACCATGTCGCGAGCCAATTGCGTCGCACGCTCAAAGTCGTTCGAGGCCCCCGTCGTCATCTGCTTCATGAAGACTTCTTCCGCAATACGACCCCCGAAGAGAATCGCGATACGGGTTAAGAGGTCTTGACGGTCGTAGCTGTACTTATCTTCCGTCGGCAACTGCATCGTCACGCCCAAGGCACGACCACGCGGGATGATGGTGACCTTGTGCACGGGATCGGCCTTCGGTAACAAGCAACCCAAGAGAGCATGGCCCGACTCGTGGTAGGCGGTGTTCTTGCGCTCATCGTCCTTCATCACCATGGCACGGCGCTCCGACCCCATAATGATCTTGTCCTTGGCGTCTTCGAAGTCCTGCATTTCCACCACGCGACCATTGCGTCGCGCAGCAAAGAGCGCCGCTTCGTTAACCAAGTTGGCTAAGTCAGCCCCGGAGAACCCAGGCGTACCACGGGCAATGATGCCTTCATCAATGTCAGTGCCCACCGGGATCTTTCGCATGTGAACGGCCAAAATCTGTTCACGACCGCGAATATCAGGCAGGGGCACCGTCACCTGACGGTCAAAGCGACCCGGACGCAAGAGCGCGGGGTCCAATACGTCAGGACGGTTGGTGGCCGCAATCACGATCACGTTTGCCCCCGAATCAAAGCCGTCCATTTCGACGAGCATCTGGTTCAAGGTCTGTTCACGTTCGTCGTTACCGCCCATGTTCCCCGCCCCACGGCGACGACCCACAGCGTCAATTTCGTCAATGAAGATGATGCAGGGCGCATTCTTCTTGGCTTTTTCGAACATGTCACGAACGCGTGCAGCGCCCACGCCCACAAACATTTCGACGAAGTCAGAACCCGAAATCGTAAAGAACGGCACCTGGGCTTCACCCGCAATGGCTTTGGCAAGCAACGTTTTACCGGTACCAGGCGAGCCCACCAACAAAATCCCACGCGGAATACGACCGCCTAAACGTTGGAACTTGTTGGGATCGCGCAAGAAGTCCACCACTTCCTGCACTTCTTCCTTGGCTTCATCGCACCCAGCCACGTCACGGAAACGCACTTTGTTTTCGTTTTCGTCGAGCATGCGAGCCTTACTCTTACCAAAGCCCATGGCGCCACCAGCACCACCGCCCCCTTGCATGCGACGCATGAAGAAGACCCAGACGCCAATCAAGAGCAGCATCGGGAACCAGGATAAGAAGATGCTCATGAGCAGGCTCGGTTGCTCTTCGGCTTTACCGTAGACCTGAACGCCATCTTTACGGAGTTCTTCGACCATCCACAAGTCGCCCGGGCTCGTAATCTTGTACTGAGCCCCCGACTTCGGGGTGATCGTAATCTGACGACCTTGAACGTCAACACGTGCAATACGACCCGCTTTGGCTTCTTCCATAAACTGGGTGTAGCTCGTCTGATTCGTCAAAGGCTCATTCTTGCTATTGAATTGCGTCACGAGCGTATAGGCCGTAAACGCTAACAACAACCAGAGCAGGAGGCGAGTGGGGTTGTTTTTCAAATTCATTCTCCAAAAGCGTAGGAAGGCAGTCTTCCTACCCTTACGATAACGCCGTGGACTCAAAGGGCCTCATTGGCTGAGGCCCTTCTCGTGTGTGCCATCTGGCGTTCGATTGTCTTCTTCGTCGAGGCGGGGACGCACGATCCCCTCACCCTTTCGTACACGTTTCATTCATTGTACAAGGGGTTGACACGTTTCTTCATGCATATGGTGGCAAATGCATAGTCTTTCAAGGCTTTAACCTAGGAAAAACGACAGAAAATGTGTCACCGAAGGTTTCCGTCTACTGGGCTCTTAAGCCCAAACTAAAGCGGACTCGAGGAAAAACGACTTATTTCTTCGGCTTTAAGCCGCGCGCGACCAAGTAGACTTCCGCGGAGGAATCACGGCTGGCGGCCGGCTTACGGGTGTAAACCTGCTTGAAGTCACGCTTTAAGGCTTCCACAAACTGGCTGTAGCCCGAGCCCTGGAAGGCCTTGGTGACGAAGACGCCGTTCGACTTTAAGTGAAGCATGCAAAATTCATGGGCCAACTCGTTTAAAAGTAAGGAGCGGGCGGCGTCCGCGGCCGCAATCCCACTTAAATTCGGTGCCATGTCACTTAAAACGACATCGACCTTGTCCCCATCGAGGATTTCTGCTAATTTGTCTGCGACTTCTTGCTCGCGGAAATCCCCTTGCAGGAACGTCACCCCCTCGATCGGATCCATCGGGAGGATGTCCATGGCAATGATGCGACCTTGGACTTGGCCTTCACGATCCACGAGACGCTCACGAATGATCTGCGTCCAGCTGCCCGGTGCGGCACCCAAATCACAGACGGTCATTCCCTTTTTGAGCAAATGTTCTTTGTCGTCGAGCTCCGTGAGCTTGTACACAGAACGGGCGCGATACCCTTCTTGTCTGGAACGCTTCACGAACGGATCATTGATGTGACGTTCGATCCAGGCACGGTTAGAACGCAATTTTTTATTAGACACCGGCATAGTTTTTTACCATTCCATTGGACCCCCTCACGCCAAATCGGAGGGCACAGGTCCGAGATATTTAGTTAACAGTATGAAAGAAATCATTCTCCCGCGCGACAGTCGTTTAGCGTTGCGCGCCCAAGCGCATCACCTTGATCCCGTCGTCCTCTTAGGGGCCAACGGTTTGACGGACGCCGTCATGAAAGAAATCGATCGTGAGCTTACGGCTCATGAGCTTATCAAAGTTCGCGTTCCGACGGATGACCGTGAAGAACGTGAAGCCATCTTTGAAAAGGTGGCGTTGGAATTGGGCGCTGCACGCGTTCAGATGATCGGCAAGCTTCTCGTTTTCTGGCGTCCCAGCGAAGAAGTCGCTGAAAAGCACAAGAAGGAAGAAGCCCGCGCCAAGGCCATCGCTCAGGGCAAGATGACGTTTGCGGGCGGCAAGAAGGTCGCGTCCAAGAAGCCGGGCGAAAAGAAAGCTCGCCCTGCTGCGAAGTTTGTCTACGACCGTCGTAAGGCTCGCTCCAAGTTGAATCGCTCGAAGAAGAAGTCGGCTTTGGGTTAATCCCGCGCCCCTTCCCCTAGAGACTAAAACGCACGTGGTACTCAATACCGCGTGCGTTTTTCTTTGGGGCGCTTCACTAAGGAAGCGGGGACCTTAGATGTACTTCACTTCTTCGATGTCAAAGCCCACTAAGCCGCCCGGGCTCATGAACTGCACCGAATCGCCTTCGTACTTACCAATCAAAGCACGGGCGATGGGGGAGGAGACCGAAATCTTGTTTTCTTTGATTTCTGCTTCGTCGTCACCCACGATCTGATACGTCACGGTCGTGTCGTCTTCTTCGTCGTACAACGTCACAGTCGCCCCAAAGACGATACGTTCGCCTGCGTTTAAGGTCGTCGGATCGATAATCTGAAGGGCCGGAATCTTCCCTTCCAATTCCGCGATACGGCCTTCAATATGGCCCTGCTCTTCACGGGCGGCATCGTACTCAGCGTTTTCCGACAAGTCACCCTTTTCACGGGCTTCAGCAATGGCTTGCACCACGGCCGGACGAGCGGTCTTCTTTAAGTAATCAAGTTCAGCCTTGAGCTTTTCAGCGCCTTGGGCCGTAATCGGAATGCGGGTATTAAGCATAAGTTCAACGGTTAAGAAAAAGTGTCGGAGGCGATGAGCGCCATCACGATCAAAATAAAAAAATTCGGGTTCGGTTTTCTTTGAGTGGGGACCGACGCCCACTAAACCAAAGGGCCGAGAGGTCTCGGCCCAGTGGGAGACAAGAAAAGGGGGACGTTTGGCCGTCCCCGTTATAGTCTTGTTCGCTCAAAAGAGTGGTCTAATTTTAGCAAAGACGCGCTAAAAGGGCGCCCTCTCACTCGGAATAGTTTTGAGGATCAAGTTCGCGTTCCACCAATTCAATCATGATGTGAATGCATTTGATGTGGAGTTCCTGAACGCGATCGGCCCAACGACCGGCGGGCGTCACCAAGGCCACATCCGCCAAATTCCCAATGGGAGAATCCTCGCGCCCGGTCATGGCCACCACGGTCATACCCTTGGCTTTGGCGGCTTCCACCGCACGCAAAATGTTTTTGCTGGTACCCGACGTGGAAATCGCTAAGAGAACGTCGCCCGTTTGCCCCATCCCCTCGACATAGCGAGAGAAGACAAATTCGTAGCCGTAGTCGTTGCCGACACAAGCCATGTGGGAAACGTCGCTAATGGCCGCTGCTGCATACGCACGACGGTCTTGGCGATAGCGCCCCGTCATCTCTTCAGCGAAATGCATGGCATCGCACAAGCTCCCCCCATTGCCGCAGGAAAGCACCTTGTGGCCGGAGCGAATCGCCTCGGCCATGAGGTGCCCGGCCTTGGCAATATTGGCGATGAGCGTTTCGTTTTTAAGCGCATTATCGAGCGCCTCACGCGCCTCTTCTAAGGCCGCGCGTACCGTATCTTCACGCATAAGGAAGTGTCTTTTGGTTTGGGAAAGGGACCAACGGGTTGGCACTTTCCGAATTAATCTTGCCCACAAGTGTAGCGGGTTTGAGTGCCTTTGACCTTAACGACGTTGGTAGAGGGCGTTGGCTAAGGTGTTTAAATCCGTGTATTCGATTTCGACACCCGCGGGCACGCCGCGTGCTAAACGCGTCACTTTCAAGTCAGGAAACGCCTTCTTAATCATGTCGATGGCGTAGTAGGCGGTAGCATCCCCCTCTGGCGTATAGCTCGTTGCAATCACGACTTCGTCCAAACCAGCGGGCCCCTCTAACGTTTTCACAACGTGGAGCAACTGATCCAACCCAATTTCAAAGGGACCACGCCCTTCAATGGGGTTTAAGCGTCCATTGAGCACGAAGTAGCGCCCGGGCCACGCGAGACTCGCATCCACCGCTAATTGGTCGGCCACGCTTTCCACGACGCAAAGGAGTCGCCCTTCGCGTCGGGGGTCGGAACAAACCGCACAAGGCGACGTCTGACTAAAGCTATTACACATCGCGCAGCGCCCCAGCCCTGATCGCACGCCATTTAAGGCGTCCGACAAGGGGGTGAGTACCGTCTCGGAATGGTTTAGCAAATGAAAGGCTAAACGCTGAGCGGTGCGTGGACCAATGCCTGGTAACGCTTCCAGGGCATCAATGAGGGCCACGAGTTCGGGGGCTAACTTAATCGACATGAAGGAGTGTGTTCTTTAGGGTTGCGCTTCAAAACGCATTTTAACGTCATGGGGACGACCGAAGTAGGGCCAGCTCGTCACTAAAACATGGGCCCCGCTCTGGGCGTAGTCGGCGGCGTTGTCAGCATTGACGCCACCCGCCACATTGACGCGAATGTGCGGATACTTTTGCGCCAATTCGTCAACGAGGTCTTTGAGGGCCGCCGGGGTAAAGCGTTCACACTGAAGGATGTCTACGCCCACTTGGGCCCAATAGAGCGCTTCTTCACGGCTTTCGACTTCCAAAGCCACACGCTTTTCGGGGTTTTGTTGAATGAGGCGCTTTACAGCAGCCGCCGGGTCTTCCGCCAAAATGCGGTGCTGGTCAAAAACCAAGACGGAGTCAGACAAACCCCCACGATGCAAAATACCGCCCCCTGCAAAGAGCCCGGCGAGGCTCACGAGTTTGGCGCCCGGCGCGTGCTTTCGGGTGCCCGCGACCGACACGTGGGCGTTTACCGCGCGCGCAGCTTTGACCATCGCGTGGGTGCGAAGGGCGATACCGCCGGCGTATTCCATCACGCACTGGGCGAGCTTATAGGTGGCGTGCAGGCTCTCGGCCGTCCCCGTCACGGAAAACAACGGAATCCCGGCTTCCACCCAATCGCCTTCTCGTACGAAAGGTTCAAATTCTGCGCCCGAGCGCTCGAAAATCGCTTGCGCAATGTGTAACCCTGCAACGACGCCCGGCGTTTTAAAGAGCCCCGTGATGCGCCCGTCCTTCAACGGGGCCATCCCTTCCGTGGTCGGATCGTTTAAAACCCAGTCGCCATCCAACAAGTCATCAATCTCGCGTGCAGAAATTCGAAGCATAGTCTCACTCAGTAAAACAGGGATTCGAGTCCGGGACTCCTATCCACAAAATTAATCGTTGCCCTAACTTTACTCCCTCCGAGGGACTTTGGGCGAAAGAGTCTCGGTTTCCCCTAAGTGGCTTGAAACGAAAAAACGCACAGGCACCCTGTCATGGGTACGTGTGCGTTGGTGCGTCAGCCTTCGGGCGTTATCCCCTTAGAAGGGCAACTTCATGCCCGGGGGCAAGGGAACGGCCTTACTCATACGTTCTTCGGAATACGACTTGGCGCGTTCCTGAGCGTCATTAAAGGCAACCACTAAGAGGTCTTCGAGCATTTCCATGTCGTCGGTGTCGACCACGGACGGATCAATCTTGATGCCACGGCAGACGTTCTTACCAGAGACCGTCACCTTAACGGCGCCGTTGGCTGCCTGGCCTTCAAAGTCCATCTGAGCAATTTCTTCTTGAATCTCGGCTAACTTAGCCTGCATCTTCTGAGCCTGGGCCATGAGCCCGCCCATACCACCGCCAAAACGCATGATGGGTTTTCCTTTTTTGTTGAGGTTGAAAAAAGTTTAGTCTTCACGAACGTCTTTAATTTCCAGGTCACCCAGACGACGTTCTAATTCTTGCACCACGTGAAGCGACTTAAAGCGCGCAATGAGACGGGCTTTTTCTTCCGCACGTTCTCGGTCTTCACGCTCCAAAATCGTTTCATCTTGTACGTCGCCCACGACCACTTCGACTTGGAAGTGGCGCCCCATGAGTTTCGTCATCGCCCCACGAATGGAGTCGATCACGGCGGGCACTAAGGACTGACTGGGCACACGCAGTTTCACGTGCGACTCATCCAGTTCGTCGACTTGCGCGGACGCAGCCAAAATGCGACCAGGACCCGAGAGCCCGGCCAAGCTGACCATGTCACGCCAATTGAGTAATTCGCCAGTGTGGGAAGCGTCACGCACTTCCCCATTTGCCGAATCGGTCAGATAGGACTCAATCGGCGGATTATTCTCCCCAGGGGGGCGTCTCCTCGTCAGGGGTGCCCGACAACGACGGTGCCCCGCCTAAGCTGGGTGCCGCGTCACCGCCCATCCCGATTCCAGGGGGCGTTGCATCGGGCGCATCGATGGGTGGGAGCCCCGAGGACTTCCCAACGGTATTAATGCCGTCCGCTTTCTTTGGTGCGGGCGCCGGAGCCGGAGCGGGCGTTGCCACCACGGGTGCCTTTTCTGGGACCTTCGCCCCCACGCGGTCACCCGCGGGCTTAAAGGCGAGCATACGCAAAAGCGCCATCGTAAAGCCCGCGTAGTCGTCGGGGGCTAACGAGAGCTCATTGCGAGCGTGCAAGCTGATTTGGTAAAAGAGTTGGATTTCTTCAGGCGTAAAGCGCGGCAAGAAGGCAGCCAATCGACGACCGTCTTCGTCCTGAGGAAGGGCGCTAGGGACGCGCTGTGCCAAGGCCAACTTATGAAAGGCCCCCGCTAAGTCACGCAACGTCTGCGCAAAGGAAATGCCTTCGACGAGCATGGCGTCGGCGACCGACACCAACCCTTCAGCATCCCCCGCTAAGAGCCCGTCTAAGAGACGCGAAATCGTATCCGCGTCGCTCATCCCGAGCATACGGCGAACGGGTTCTTCCTTAACGTCACCCCCGCAGTACGCGATCGCTTGGTCAAGAAGCGACAACCCATCACGCATGGAGCCGCGTGCCCCTTGAGCGATGAGGTCTAACGCCCCCGTTTCAAAGCCAATCTTTTCTTCCGTGAGGATCCCTTCCATGTGCTTCACGATGGCGGCGGGCTGCATATTGCGAAGGTTAAATTGCAAGCAGCGCGAGAGCACCGTCACGGGCACCTTTTGCGGGTCCGTCGTGGCCAAAATGAATTTCACGTATTCCGGGGGCTCTTCCAAGGTCTTTAACATCGCGTTAAAAGCCGTGGTGGTGAGCATATGCACTTCGTCGATCATGTAGACCTTGAAGCGCCCATGGGTTGGCGCATAGATGCTTCGCTCTAAGAGCGCCGTCATGTCTTCCACGGAGCGGTTACTGGCCGCGTCCATTTCGATGTAGTCCGGGAAACGGCCCTCATCAATGGCACGACACGCGTCACAAACCCCACAGGGGTGCGCCGTCATATCGCCCTGGCCATCAACCCCTTGGCAATTCAAGGCTTTGGCGAAAATACGCGAAATGGTGGTCTTCCCCACCCCACGGGTCCCCGTGAAGAGATAGGCGTGATGAAGTCGCTTTTCCGTGAGGGCACGCGTAAGCGCCGTGACCACATGCTCCTGACCCACAATGGTCTCAAAGTCATGCGGACGCCATTTACGCGCCAATACCTGATAGCTTCCCATGGTTCTTGTTCTTCGAATAATGTGAATGACTTAAAAAAAGAAGGACACCCAATGGTGTCCCCCTTTTGGATGTCCTCTTATTCTATCAGTCTTAACCGATCGGGCTCGGAACTAAAAAAGCCCCAAATACTGTTGGGCGACCTGACGAAGAATCACGATCCCTAAGAACATAAAGATGGTGCCCCCGACGCGGTAGATCCAGCGCGTCCACGTGGGGTTACTCATCACGCTCTTAAAGCGGGTGATGACGACGGAGTACCCGGAGTGAATCACGATCACCAACGCAAAGTACGTAAAGGCTAAAACGGAAAACTGCAGGTTATGGTCTTTAGTGGGGTCGATAAATTGCGGGAAGAGCGACACGAAGAACATGATGAGCATGGGGTTCGTGAGCTGTAAGACGATGCCTTCTAAGAAGAAGGGGAAGCGTCGAATGCGGGCGGCGTCCGCTTTGTAGGTGGCTTCATGGGCTTTGTCGTGCGCTTCTTGGAGAGCCTTCTTTTTCACCGCGGACGTGAGACTCACGGTCTTGGCGCGCCAATTTTTCACCCCCAACCAAATCATGTAGAGGCCACCCAGCGTACGCAACACCCCATAGGCATCGGGCGAATTCTGCAAAATAATACTCAAGCCCGTGGCCGATAAACACGCCATGATCACGGTCCCGGTGGCCGTCCCCAAGACCGTCCACTTCGCGCCCGCAAAGCCGTGCTGCATGGACTTCATGATGGTCATCAGAACGCCTGGGCCCGGCGTCGCAATCGTAGTACAAGACGTTAAGAAGTACGCCAGCCAAAGGGTAAAGTTCATAAGGAGTGTGGTCGTCGCTAAGGGGTTGGGGGTCAATTAAGGAGAGTCACGTAAAGCCGGAACTCGGTCCTCGAGTCTATGCAAAAAAATTTTAGCAAAGCCCCAAGGGCTTTCACGCACTCGACCCCGCCTTTTACGCCTTGACGCGCTAGGGAATGCACTTGCCTATTTAGGGTTAGGTGCGAGACCCCATCCCAAACGACAGACACAAAAAAAGCACCCTACGCTCGAAAAGAAACGTATGTGCTAGAAACGAAAAAGCGGCGAGCCTTTTCCTCGGCACTGGACTTTATCGGGTTGGCTGCTTCATTCCTGACCTGACCAGGTGACCGACAAGTTCATGCGAGGGGACCCACCGCAGAGGCTAAGTGTATAGGAAAACCTTTTTAAATGCCAACAAAGTGTAACGAGGAGCTGACACGGCGTGAGAAAGCCGTTACTATGTAGTTATAGGCTATGGAGTCATCTCGGTTGATAATTTTTATTAATTCAATCAATTCTACCTATGAGCGCAAATCCCTGGGGAAAGGCTTCCCCTCGTGAACGCTCAGGGTACAATGCCTTCATAAACGTTTTACCCAACACCGTTGTGCCCTCCTTTACGTTGAGAGGTCACAACCCCAAGGAGACACTTTCATGTCCAACAACATTATCGAAGTCAATGACGACAACTTTGCCGCGGAAGTTCACCAGGCTGACTTGCCGGTTTTCGTGGATTTCTGGGCCCCCTGGTGCGGTCCTTGCCGTATGCTCGCCCCGAAGTTAGAAGCCGCTGCTGAAAAGTTTGCGGGTCGCGCTCAGATCGCTAAGTACAACTGCGACGAAGCCAGCGAACAGGCTGCTAAGCTTGGCGTGCGTGGTATTCCCTGCATCATCGTCTTCAAGAACGGTGAAGTGGTTGACCAGCGCACGGGCGCTAGCGACCAGGCTTCCTTAGACGCATTCATCGAAAAGAATCTTTAATTCGAGACTGGTCAAAGTGAAACGAGGCGGGTATCATGGTACCCGCCTCTTTTTTTTGCTGACCGACGCTCACAAAAGAAGACGCCCGAGACAGTGTAAGCCCCTCACTCCAAAGGGCATCCTGTCCACGGGGGAGGGACGTAACACTTCAAACGTCCACTGCGCCAACACTGGCCCACCCCCGCTATTCGTTGAGCGCCAACGCTCACGACAAACCCCGAACGCCTCGTTCGCTTTTAACCCATTGACTACCCACAGTAACCCGCGTTCTCGCTTCTGACCTCGTTCTTTGTCAGGCGGCTGGTTACGGAATTTCTCACGATGCATTTATCTGATCTCAAATCCCTTCACATCACCAAACTCCTCGACTTGGCGCAAGAATTAGGCGTGGACAATGCCCACCGCATGCGCAAGCAAGAACTCATGTTTGCCATCTTGAAAAAGAAGGCCAAGGCCGGTGAACAGATTTTTGGCGATGGCACCTTAGAAGTGCTCCCGGACGGGTTTGGCTTCTTACGTAGCCCGGATACGAGCTACTTGGCCAGTGCAGACGACATCTACATTTCGCCCTCGCAGATCCGACGCTTTAATTTGCACACGGGTGACTCCATCGAAGGGGAAGTGCGTATCCCGAAGGATGGCGAGCGCTATTTCGCTCTCGTTCGTGTGGAAACGGTCAACGGGCAAAAGCCTGAGAACATGAAGCACCGCATGGTGTTTGAAAACTTAACGCCCTTGTTCCCGAATGAGCCGCTGACGCTGGAGCGCGACATGCGCGGGGACGAAAACATTACGGGTCGCATCATCGACATGATTGCCCCGATTGGTAAGGGTCAGCGTGCGCTCTTGGTCGCTCCCCCGAAGTCGGGTAAGACCGTTTTGATGCAGCACATTGCGCATGCCATTACGGCCAACCACCCCAACGTGGACTTGTTCGTGCTCTTAATTGACGAGCGTCCGGAAGAAGTTACCGAAATGCAGCGTAGCGTTCGCGCCGAAGTCGTGGCTTCCACCTTTGATGAGCCCGCCACCCGCCACGTGCAGGTCGCTGAAATGGTGATCGAAAAAGCCAAGCGCTTAGCGGAAAGTAAGCGTGACGTCGTCATCCTTCTTGACTCCATTACGCGTTTAGCACGCGCCTACAACACCGTGATTCCGAGCTCGGGCAAAGTGTTAACGGGGGGTGTGGACGCCAACGCCCTCCAGCGCCCGAAGCGTATCTTCGGTGCGGCGCGTAACTTGGAAGAAGGGGGCTCTTTGACCATCATTGGCACCGCCTTGGTGGATACGGGCTCGCGCATGGACGACGTGATCTACGAAGAATTTAAGGGGACGGGTAACAACGAAATCCACCTCGAACGCAACATGGCTGAAAAGCGCGTCTACCCCGCTATCAACCTGAAGCGCTCGGGTACCCGTCGCGAAGAATTACTCTTGAAGCCCGACGTTCTCCAGAAGGTCTGGGTGCTTCGTAAGTTCCTCTACGACATGGGTGAAATCGAAGCCATGGAATTCATCCTCGACAAGATGAAGGCCACGAAGACCAATGATGAGTTCTTCGACATGATGAAGCGCTAAGCGCTCCACCCCGAAGCCCCACACGACGCGTTCGATGTGGGGCTTTCTTTTTTGGGTTTTCTTTTTGGGTTTTCTTTTTGGGGCTTTCTTGGGGCTTTGTCTTTGGAGCTTTGTCTTGGGGGCTTTGTCTTTGGACTTTGTCTTTTCTTTTCAAAAGAAGAAGGGGGCCGATCGACGCCCCCCTTCTTCATCCACCCACCCAGCCCATGAAAGGGATTCGCCCTATTGGGTTGATATTGGGTGGGTTGTTTTGTTTTTACTGCGTGGTCCTACCAACGGTACGCCGCGCGGGTCACCCCAAAGTCCGCGAGTTGCGTCAACGGCGTAGTGGAGACCACCGGGCCCGGAATCCCTTGGGCGCGTTTAAAGCCAAAGCCTAAGAGTTTCCGAAGGATCTCAGAGGCACGGGGACTGGGCAACGCGTCCACTGCCACCCCTTCCATAAAGGCAGTGACGACGGCCTCCACCTCGTCATAGGGCGGGAGCGTATCTTCGTCCGTCTGGTTTTCACGCAAC
The DNA here is from genome assembly GCA_020025955.1 of Sutterella sp. Classification (GTDB taxonomy): domain Bacteria; phylum Pseudomonadota; class Gammaproteobacteria; order Burkholderiales; family Burkholderiaceae_F; genus Sutterella. The sequence continues at coordinate 49,728 of JAHHRF010000004.1, read as the reverse complement.
TCGGCCGTGGGCGGACGGCTGATGATGACCTCTGGAATCACTTCGCGCCCAGCAGCGTCGTTGCGAGCACGACAAAGCGCACGCACTTGCGACTTCCAGACGTCAATCAAGGGGGCAAAACCGCCAGATAAGTCCCCATAGAGCGTCCCAAAGCCCATGGCGCTTTCACTCTTATTGCTGGTGCACAAGAGCAGCGTCCCATCTTTATTCGCTAACCCCATTAAAAGCATCATACGAGCGCGTGCTTGAAGGTTTTCTTCGGTCACGTCCCACGCCCTATCCCCGAAGACGGGAGAAAGGGTCTCGAGCGCGGCTTTGAAAAGAGGTTCAATCGAGAGGCGCTCGTGCTGTACACCCCAAGCGTCCAAGAGCGCTTTCGCTCCCGTTTCACTCAAGTCACTCGTAAAGCGAGAGGGAAGCAATACCGCACGCACCTTGTCGGCCCCGACGGCATCCACACTTAACGCTAAAAGTAGGGCCGAATCAATCCCGCCCGAGAGCCCCAAGGTGATGCCAGGCAACTTGTTTTTCGTGACGTAGTCACGTAACGAGGCGCGAAGCGCTTCGTAAAGGAGCCCAGCCTCTGGGGCTAACTGATCGCGCTTGGTGCCAGACGTCGTCCCCTGCACGGCTTCGACCTCGCCCTTATCATTTAACGAAACAGAAAAGACCCCCGCGCGAAAGGGCGTGAGACCGGAGAACGTTGCTTCAGGCATAGCGAGCCCCGTGTTCCCCGGGAGAATCACACGATCAAAGCCGCCTGCGGTCCCCACGAACAGCGTGGGTTGGGTGACGGTGGGGGCAAAAGCCTCCCCACTAAAGGACGTGAGGTCATGAAAGTGCAATTGCACGGTACCCGTCTCAGCCCCCCAGGCGATCGTGACCCCGTCTAAACTCAAGGACCCGCTGGTGGCGTCAAATTCCACGGGGTCGTCGTCCACCGGATAAAACCCGAGCACGCTCCCCTCATGAATCAGCACGGCTTGCCCCAAGGTTTGATGAACGTGCGCGACAAAGCGTTTCACGGCCTCTTGGCGAAGACGTCGCAATTCAGGACGGCGAAAGGCGCCCTCGCCCATCACCCCCGTTAAACCCCCTTCCGGGAGAATGACGAGCCCTTTTTCACCCAAGTCACCGAGGTTGGTGACCTGATCGTAGAGAAGCGCCACAGCGGCCTCAGCATTGGCGTCAAAGTCGCCCGTATGGGGATTGGGTTGTAAGAGCGTCACCGTAAACATGGCGGGCGCCTCCTAAAGAGAAAAAGGGGAAAGAAAAAAAGTCAACAGCCACTCGGGCACCGATCCGTCCTTCATTGTAGCGAAGTCCCTTCGCCTCAAGCGCAAAAGAAAAGGGCCTCAAAGCGGAAAAGCGTTGAGACCCTAAGTGGGTTTACCACGTGGTATTCATATGCGTTTTAATCGCTTCCACGAGACTCGCGTCATCCGTGGGGCAGACTTCTAAACGCGAAAAGCCAGCTTCTTTTAAGCGGGTGGTGATGCGAGGGTGAATCGTTAACGCCACCCCGTTCGTTAACCACTGACGGGCCTTGGGGACCACGCGAATGGCGCGGAACAGGGCATCGACCGCATCGCTTGACGTGACGTACACAATGGGGGCGGGCCCAATGATCGCCTTTTGCAGTTCGCGCTTTTGTTCCGTCGACAATTCAATCGGAACACGCACATACGCGCACATCGTGACCACATCGGTTCCCATCTCGCGGAATTTTTGAGGCAGATATTCTCGCCCCGTTTGACCGCGCAAAAAGAGCACACGCGAGGGGGCGCCACGATGCCGAATCATTTCCCAAAGGGCTTCGCTACCCGAATGCTCCGCGTCGCACGGGGGACTCAAAAGCTTCACATTGGGACCCCACGCCGCACGAATCACGCGGGCCGTGCCTTCACCCACGGCGGCTAACGTAATGTGTTCGGGCCAGACGTCAATCCAATGGGCCACCGCCGCGACACTCGCGGGGCTGGGGAGCACCACCATTTCGACGTCGGACAAATCACGCAGGCGTTCACGCAGCAAATCTTGCCCCGCTTGATCCGGATACTGAATGTCAAACGCGGGCCACTCCCAAGCGTCAATCCCTAATTCTCGTTTTAAGGTTTGGCTCAACCGATGGTTGGCCTCGCCCGGTCGCATCAAGATGACCGGGGCACTCATCGGGGCATAACTCATCCTTCACTCCTTTCTCTCCTTTAAAAAGGAGAAGCCTGTCGTTTTACCCTAATACCGCTTTGAGAATGGCTTCCACCCCTTGGGCGCGAAGTTGGGCTAAGACGTCATCGGCCGCGGCCTGGGGGTTCTCCCAGGAGACACGGGTTTCGGCCGTAATGCTTTCACCCGTTTTGTGGTTCCCCACGAGAGCACGAAGCCAGAGCTCGTCGCCTTCGACAATGGCGTAGGCCGCCAACGGGACTTGGCAAGAGCCGCCTAACGCGCGGGAGACCGCACGCTCTGCCGTACAGCACGCACGGGTCTTGGGGTCGTTTAAAAAGTGAAGGGCTTTTTTCATCGTGTCGTTGTCGTCACGAATCTCAATCCCTAAGGCGCCTTGACCGGGCGACGGTAAACTCACTTCTGCGGGAATAATCGCGCGAATGCGATCGTGCAATTCCAAACGCTTTAAGCCGGCCGTGGCCATCACCAAGGCGTCAAACTGGCCTTCATCGAGCTTACGCAAACGCGTCCCCACATTCCCGCGGATGGGCAAAATCTCCAAGTGCGGGTAGTTGCGACGAAGCATTAATTCGCGACGAAGGCTCGCCGTCCCCACTTTGGCGCCCGGGGGCATATCGTCGAGCGACGCGTAGGTGTTCGAGACAAAGGCATCACGCGGATCTTCGCGCTCGGTCACGGCCACCAAGTCAAAGCCCTCAGGCAACGTCATCGGCACGTCTTTTAAGGAGTGCACGGCCAAGTCCGCTTCGCCCGCTTCCATGGCGACTTCTAATTCTTTAACGAATAAGCCTTTGCCCCCGACTTTGGAGAGGGTTTTATCCAAAATCTGGTCGCCTCGCGTGGTCATCCCCAAGAGTTCTACGTCGCTCTCCGGATAGGTTTTACGAAGTAACGACTGAATGTGAAGGGCTTGCCACATGGCTAACGGACTTTCACGGGTCGCAATCACACAGCGTTTGAATAAAGTCATGACGAACTTCCTTTCTGGTTTTTGTCTTCTGAGCGAAAAGGGAGGCGCTTTGTTTCTTTGCACCCCTTACGCCACACGGTCGATAGGGTCATTCTAGCAAGGGCGTATGAGGTGAAACTTAGGGGAAAAAGTCCCCCGCACACTTTGCGTAAAAACCCCCGTGATTGACTTGAAAACCCCTCTGGGTTCTGGAATAATTACGGATTCCCAGTTGGCACGTGGACAGACATGCCTTTCGTAAGACCTCGCTTGTAGTTCGAGGCGGATTCGCAAGGTCGTCAGGGCGACCGACATACAAACTAGGAACCTTTTTTAAAATGAAAAAAGATATTCACCCCGAATACCGTGACGTCGCTTTTATCGACCTCTCCATCAACAAGACCTTCATCATCAAGTCTGCTGTTCAGACCAAGGAAACGACCGAAATCGACGGCGTGACCTATCCCTTGTACAAGCTTGATACGTCTTCCGCTAGCCACCCCTTCTACACGGGCGCTCAGACGCGTATCGTTGAAGCTGGTCGCGTTGAAAAGTTCCGCGCCAAGTTCGCTGCCAAGAAGGAAGCGCTCAACGCTGCTGCCGAAGCTGCCAAGGCTGGCAAGTAATTCTTCGAATTACACAAGAAGCGCACTCGTTTAAACTAGCGGTGCGCTTTTTGCTTAGCGACTTGAAAATGGGTAGATTCCGATTCCTCGGTCTGCCCATTTTTTTATTAAAAGTCCTATACTTACCCCGCAGAATGGTAGTGTGAGGGAGACCTCATTTTCCCTCCCACCTTTGCCTCGTTAGAAAAGGATGTCCTTCGTGTTTAGGCCCAAACGCGCGCCCGTCAAATTAAGTGACGAGGCCGTACGCAAACTCCCCCGCTGGCAACTCATTACCCTCATTGCGCTGATTGCCTTGGGGGCCTTTTTCGTGAGCGACTTGTGGACGCTTCGCGAACTGGAAGCTCAAGCGCTGGCGGTGAGCATGGTCCACGGGGCCTTTTCTGACGCGCTCTTCCCCTACTTTGGGTCGACCCCCGCGATTGACGCCAACCCCTTATCGGACTGGGTCAATGCGTTAGCGCTCTGGGGCTTTTCCACGGACGGGCACGGGCCCTTTAGTGCCACGATGGTGATGCGTGCGATCGCGAACGTTTGGCTCTTACTAACGCTCGTCCTTCTTTGGATCGCGACTCGCGCCTTTGCGTCCACCGAAGGGGTGCAACCGATTGCTTTTCCCTTAGGGGGTGAAGCGCAGCGCACCGACTATTCGCGTGCCTGTGCGGACGTGGCCATTTTGCTTTTCTTGGGCACGTTTGGCCTACTAACCCGACGCCATGAAGCCGTTGCGGACTCGCTTCTTTTAGTGAGTGGCGCCTTAAACCTCTACGCCATGAGCGTCTCCCTCACGCGCCCCAAGACGGGCGCTTCGTGGGCCGGGGTGGCCGTCGCTATGTCCTTTTTGGGCGGCACCGTCTACACGGGGTTGGTGACCTTCTTAGCCAATACGCTCATTTTCTTGCGGGTTCGCCACTTTGGCGACGACCGCTTCCTGCGTGTGGGCGTCATGATGGGGGTCGCGGGCTTTTTAGCGAGCCTCTGGCCAGCTTTAGCGTTTTCGGTGGATACGCCGCGCGCGATCGCCTACTTTGGTCCCTGGTGCCAACAGCAAGTCTTAGCGCTCACCACGTTTGATATTGATAACCTCACGTGGTTTGCCCGCAATGCCCTTTGGTATTTGTGCCCCTTGTGGCCGTTAGCGATCGTGGCCGTAGTGCGCTGGAACAAACAACGAAAGCTCGCGGCGCTACGCATTCCCGCGCTCATCGTCGGCTTTGAATTGTTGTTATCCTTTATGCTCGATGCGCAAACGGCGAATCGAACGTTCTTGGAATTTATCCCCGCGTTGGCACTGCTCTCGACCTTCGGGTTGATGACCCTTCGTGGGCGGCACCGTGCCCTCTTAGACTGGTTTGCGCTCTCGGTTTCGACCTTAGCGCTTTTAACCGGCTGGGCGTATTGGGGCGCGTGGCTCACTCAGTTTGCCCCCAAGATGGCGCAGTCCATTCACCAGTTGGCGCCGGGCGCCCTCCCCACCTTCGATTGGGGCTTTGGGTTAGCGGTGCTCGCGACCACCCTCCTTTTGATTCTCTTTGCTTGGCGCTTTACGCACCGTCCGCCCTTTGTGTGGTCGGGGGCGTGGTTGGCGGCCTCGGGCTTTGGGATGACCATGACGGTGTGGATTGGGCTCTTTCATACGGCGGTGGACGTTAACCGTAGTTACCAGCCCGTGGTGGCCCACATTAAAGCGGCGTACACGGCGCTAGGCGGCACCCACAATACGTGCGCTCGCGCGATTGGCGTGACGCCGGGGCTCCAAGCTTACTTAGCGCAACAAACGGGGCTCCCGATTGTCTCGGCCAATACCCCGTGCGCCATTCGATTGGTACGAATAAAGTCCTCCAAGGGGACGTTACCCAGTGGGGCTTTAGGTCCCTTTGCCCGTCCCCATACGCAAGAATTCTTCTACCTTTCAACCGAACACTAAGTTTTAATTTCGTGGGGTGACGGGTCACCCCACACGCGCTTTTCTCTTTTTTCTTCGAATCCTTCTTTCTTTAAACATGACATCGCAAACTCCTCCCGATATTTCGCTCAAAGCCCTCTTCAAGTTAGCGGGGCCGATTCTGGTCGCGAACATCGCGGTGATCTTAAGTGGCACCATTGACACGGTGATGGCCGGTCAATTGGGGAAAGACCACTTGGCCGCCTTGGGGCTCGCCCTGCCTGCCACCCTCTTGGTTTACTTAGCTTTAACGGGCGTCTTACAGAGCCTCTCCCCCATCGCGGGTCACCACTTTGGGGCGAAAGACTTCACCAAGGTCGGTGAAGAAGTGCAGCAAAACCTCTACCTCGGTGTGGGGCTGGCCCTCATCGGGATGCCCATCCTCATGTACACGCCCTTCTGGATTGACTTAGGGGGTGCATCGGGTGACGTCGCTGACATGGCTGCTACCTACCTTTTCTGGACGGGTTTAACGCTGCCCTTCTGCTTGTGGGGTCGTACCTTTGTGGCGGTGAATTCCGCCATCAACCGCCCGCGCTTAACGATGTGGGTTTCCGTCGGGATGTTGGCGTTGAAGGCTCCCTTAAACGCCCTCTTCATGTACGGCTACTTTGGTCTTCCCGCCATGGGTGGGGCCGGTATCGGGGTCTCCTTTGCCGTCATTAACGTCTTAGGCTTTGTGTGCTACTGGGCGATTTGGCAGTTTGATAAGCCCATTCGCGCCTTCCACGCTGAGCACTTGTCTGGGCCCCGTTGGGACCTTTTGAAAGAGCAGTTGCGCGTCGGGATTCCGATTGGGTTAACGACCTTCTTTGAAGTCTCGAGCTTTGCCTTGATGGCCATCTTTGTTTCGCGCTTGGGCGCCGAATTCATCTCCGCTCACCAGGTGGTGAGTAACATCACGAGCATGCTCTACCAAATTCCGCTTTCCATGGGGATTGCCTGTTCGGTGTTGGTGAGCCAGTGCTTGGGCGCTCGTTGGCCGAGCCTCTCGCGCATTGTGATGATTCGCTCCGTGATTACCACGTGCTTGATTAGCTCCTGCTCCGTGATTCTCCTTTACATCTTCCGCGGCCCCTTGGTGAACTTCTACACGCCCGACCAGGAAGTCGCCCACGTCGCCGTCTCCCTCTTGTTAGCCGGTTGTATCTACCACGTCTTTGACGCCATGCAGTGCGTGAGCGGCTTTGCCCTCCGAGGCTACCGCGTCACCAAGCTCCCGATGATCATCTACGGGATCTTCCTCTGGGGCTTAGGGCTCGGTGGTGGTTACTACTTCGGGTTCTATGGCGGGATCCTGGGTGGCCCCTTGGGCGTCTACGGCTTCTGGGGTGCCACGGCCTTTGCCTTAACGGTGACGGGCTTGGTGGTCTTCGGGATGGCCTTGTGGATTTCGGCTCAGCGTGCCAAGGACGATCCGCATAGCGCCGAAGAAGTCGCACAAGTGAAAGCCGCTGCGACCTTACTCTAAGGTTTGCCATTGAGCGTTTAGTTTCAAGAGGGAGGGGTTTCTTAATCGAACCCCCTCCCTTTTTTGCGTCTTCTTTTCCCCTCTGATAGGCTTGAAACGTGTTTTTCTCCCGTTTTTGACTTTCTCACCATGGGTACGATTCTTTTTGCTAGCCCCATCTTTGGTCCCTTGCGCAGTCGTCGACTGGGTTTGAGCCTAGGGATCAATTTGCTGCCCGCAGACGGGAAACTCTGTAACTTTGATTGCCTGTATTGCGAAATTGGGTTGAACGCCGATCGGCGTCCTGAAGAAAAGCTCCCGTCCGCCCAAACCGTTCTCCAAGCGTTAGAAGCGAAACTCATCGCGATGCGAGAAGCGGGTGAACTCCCCAACTCCCTTACCTTTGCCGGAAATGGGGAACCCACGCTCAACCCTGCCTTTCCTGAGGTCGTCGAGGGCGTCTTGGCGCTTCGTGACACCTATGCGCCGGAAGCACTGATTAGTGTGCTCACCAATGCGACGACGCTCATTAAACCTAAGGTCTTTGAGGCGTTACTGAAGGTCGACCGTGCCCTCTTAAAGTTCGATACGGTTAATACCGACTTTATCCGTGCGGTAGACCAGCCCCAGACCCGCTACGACGTGGAGGCCTTGATTGAACGCGCTGCCGCCATGAAGGGGCGCTGCTGGGTGCAGACCTTATTTATGCGCGGGCACCATGAAGGGAAAAACTTGGATAACACCACCAACGCCTTTGTCGAACCCTGGTTAGCGGCCTTAAAGCGCATTCAACCCGAAGGCGTGGCGATCTACACCTTAGACCGTGAATCGCCCGTCACAGGGCTTGAGAAAGCCGATCGGGCGACGTTGGAGGCCATTGCCGAACAGGTGCGCGCCTTGGGGCTTGACGTGATGGTGAGCGGTTAAATCCAAAGAAAACGAAAAGAAAAGAAGAAAGACAAAAAAGCGACGCGTGCATTCAAGAAGAACCCACACGTCGCTTCTGGGCATTGATGGACGCACCCCCCAAAAGCACGCCCATCAAAAGTGAACCGAGTTAATCGGGTCGAAGCGCAAAGCGACCGCTCCCCGCAAAGAAAATCGCTAAGGCGCTCGAGAGGTAGAGGTACGCCTCGGCAATGATTAACCCCCCCGTCTTGGGGCTCACCAAGAAGGTGCCGTTACCCCAACGGACCATAAAGATAAAGACACAGGTCCCCAGGATAAAGAGGGCGGCTGCGCGGCTATAGGTACCGAGCAACAGCATAATCGGCGCCACGATTTCCCCGACGTAAGCCAAGTACGCCACAAAGCCCGGGAACCCCAAGAGAATTAAGTCTTCTTGTAAGTGCCCCACGCCGTGGGTGAGCTTATGCCATCCGTGGAACAAAATCGTAATCGCGAGCCCTAGGCGAACAAAGAGAAGCGCCCAGTCGCGGGAGTCAAGCTTTCGTGCAATCGCGTCATACATGGTGGGATGTCCTTGAGCGAAAAAGGGGTCACCTTTTCTTCTAAGTTTCAACACAAGCGAGAGGACCCAGCCGAGAAGAGAGAAGTAAGAGAAAGGGCCTGCGCCCCCTCGCTTTTCACGATTATTGTGAAGCCAAACCCGACCAAAACACTATGGTATAAATTACCTAGTTCACGCGTCCTTTTGATTCAAAATCAAACCCAAGAAAAATGGCTTTAAATTCGCGTTTTCTCTAATCGCTTTGGGACGTCATCCTCGCGAAAATATCCGTAAAGGTGGGAGGCTATCATCCCCTTTTGAAGGCAACGCCACCGTGCCTTTTCGACTCAGAGCCACTGGGACAAAGCCCCCACCACAGTCTCCGGTCAAACAAAAAACGCCTCAAGGATTCGATTCCCTTGAGGCGTTTTGCTGTCTAGCAAACGCTCAATTAAGCGCTGTAGGTGTGGTTCTGAAGGGCCGCAATACGGTCTTCAATGCTCGGGTGCGTCGCAAAGAGCGAACCGATGCCACCCGAAATCCCCATGCCCTTGACGGCGCCCGGCAATTCAGCGGGCTCCATGGAGCCTAAGCGACGAAGCGCAGCGATCATGGGTTCGGGGTTGCCCATGATGTGGGCAGCGCCCGCATCCGCGTGAAATTCACGCCAACGGGAGAAGTAGTTCACAACGATGGCCGCAACGAAGCCCAAGGCCAAGTCGAGGACAAAGTACGTGATGTAGTAACCCGCGCCCGGGGCATCGTCTTCGTTACGAAGGATCTGACGGTCCACGACCCAACCCACGATACGGGAGATGAAGATCACAAAGGTGTTTAACACCCCCTGAAGGAGGGTGGACGTGACCATGTCGCCATTTTTCACGTGGCTGATTTCATGCGCCAACACGGCTTCGACTTCTTCACGGCTCATGAGCTGTAAGAGCCCCGTGGAGACAGCCACCAGGCTGCTCGAGCGGGAAGCGCCCGTTGCAAAGGCGTTGGGCTCACCGTCGTAGATGGCCACTTCGGGCATGGGGATCCCAGCGCGGTTGGCCTGGGTGCGCACCACGTTCACCAAGTAGTTTTCCAAGGGCGTGGCCGGGTGGTCCACGTCGATCATCTGTAAACCCATCGTGAACTTGGCAATGGACTTACTCATCAAGAGCGAAATCATAGACCCCGTGAAACCCACCACCATCGAGAAGACGAAGAGCGAGGTGAGATTGAGGTTGGTGCCGGTCATGGTGCCAAAGCTCATCCCCGTGGTGGCCTGAATGATCCCCAAGACGATGGAAATCATGAGGAACACGGCCAAGTTCACCAGCACTAAAAGACCAATACGCTTGAACATAGTCAGAAGTTTCCTTTAGGAAAGTGGTGTCTTTATCATTAGAGGTCAGCCCAGGGAATTGACACCTTGATTCCAAACTGAGCCAGTCTTCTTATTGTAGGGGTTGTTGTGCGCCTTGCGTTCTGGGACTGAGGCCCATTTGTAACAAACTTAAGGCGTACGCTTCACAGCGCTCTTACTGGAGCGAAGCGCCGGGATCGTATCCCACCCGCCACAGCCTAAGCAGTGCCACGTGAAGCCACTCCCTGTAAAGCCGCACTGCGTGCACTGGAAACGCGCACTCTTTTTCGCATAGCGCTGTAAGAGGTCATCCAAAAGACGCGCCTCGTCCGTGGTGGACTCGAGGTTACGACGCAGTTTGGTGAGCATGGAGAAGGTCAACAGCGTCGGATGGGTTTGCAATAAGCCTTCTACCAACGCCATCGCCTTATCTTCCCCTTCCCAGGCTGCGACACGCTCGACCACAGGAAGGATCACGTCAGGTTTCGGCACCGCATCCATCGTTTCACGAAGAAGCGCCAAGGCCCCTGCTTCGTCCCCCTCGTCACGCAAGGCGTCTGCCAGGCGCCCGAGCACCAAGGGGCTGTACTGCGGAAAGTCCGTCAACACCCGCTGCCACGCACTCTTAGCTTTGTCCATCTGACCCGTTAAGGCCCAGAGGTTCGCTTGAGAAACCAAAACGCGTACGCTCTTGGGGTTCTTATTCTGAGCGCGCTCTAAGTAATGCGCCGCCAGAGGAAAGTCTTTCGCTTTAAGAGCGCCGTCCGCTAATTCGCAATAGTAGTGCGCAATCTCACGCGAGCAGTCTTCGCCTGCTTGCACTTCCAATTGGCGCGAGACATCAATGGCCTGCGTCCAATCGTGCTCCGTGACGTAAATCCCCAAAAGGGCCTTTAAGGCACTCAAATATTCCGTGGGGTCTTTACTCAAGGCGCGATAGACGTTTTCAGCGCGGTCAAAAAGGCCCGCGCGCAAGTAGTCGTCACCCAAACTCTTTAAGGCCGTACGACGGGTTTCTTCATCCACGTCGGGGCGCTCACAGAGGTGACGATGAAGGCGAATGGCCTTCTCAAATTCACCGCGACGGCGAAAAAGCGTCCCTAAGACTTGCTGTAAGTCCACGAGGTCCGGGTCCTGACGTGCCACGTCCACCAGGGCTTCAAGCCCGCGTTCGGGGTCGTCTACCGTTAAGAGCTTCACCGCACGGGTATAGGCTTCGGGCAGCGCTTCCTCGTTATTTTTCTTGTCGCGTGTTTCAAATCCGCGTGCCCACCAACCCGCACCAAAAAAGAGCGGAATGAGCACCAGATACCAAAATTCAAAATCCATGATTGTTCTGGGTGGGTTTTCTTACGCTGTATTGTCCCACGAACGCCCACGATTGTGGCGTCGGACGGTAAGTCAGCGTAACTGGGAGCCCCACAAGGCCCCAAAAAGAAAAAGGCTACAGAGCCAAAAGATCTCTGCAGCCTTTTTCATAAGTCGGCGCAATCCGTTTATCGGACGGTTGCCGTGGCTTTATTCGGCGTGGCCAGACGTCTCAGCCGAGTGCTGAAAGTCAACTTCTTCACGCAAACGCTTGCCGGCACGGAAAAGCACCGTGTAGCGACGCGGGATTTGCACCTGGGTGCCGCTCAAGGGGTTACGCCCTAAACGTTCTTCACGCATTCGGATGTAAAAGGTCCCAAAGCGGCGCAGTTCGATGCGGTCGCCCTCAACGAGGGCGTCCGTCATCGCACCCACCAGGGTGTTGACATAGTCCAGCGCATGGCGTTCACGAAGGAACAGCCGACGAGCAAGCTCGGACACCAACTGAGATCTGATCATGGTTTCACCCATGGCATTCTCCTGTTGGTTGAATTACTTCTGTTCGAGCTTAGCCTTCAACAAAGCACCGAGGTTCGTCGTACCGGAGGCAGCGGCGTCAGCATTCAAGCTATCAAGGGCTTCACGCTGTTCAGCGGCGTCCTTAGCACGAATGGAGAGCTGGAGGTTACGGTTCTTACGATCCACGTTCGTGATCACGGCTTCGACTTCGTCGCCTTCGGAGAGACGGGTCGTGGCGTCTTCAACGCGTTCGGCAGCGATTTCGCTGGCGCGCAAGTAGCCTTCGACGTCGTCAGCGAGAGCGATCACAGCACCCTTAGCGTCAACGGACTTAACCGTACCCTTGACGAGCGTGCCACGGTCATTCGTGCTCACGAAGTTGTTGAACGGGTCGCCTTCCATCTGCTTGATGCCGAGGCTGATACGTTCACGTTCGGTGTCGATGCCAAGCACAACAGCGGTGAGTTCGTCACCCTTCTTGAACTGGCGGACAGCTTCTTCACCCGGAACGTTCCAGGAGAGGTCGGACAAGTGAACGAGACCGTCGATACCGCCTTCCAAGCCAATGAACACACCGAAGTCGGTGATGGACTTGATCTGGCCGGTAACCTTGTCACCCTTCTTGTGGGACTGAGCGAACTCTTCCCACGGATTCGGGCGGCACTGCTTCATGCCCAAGGAGATACGACGACGGTTTTCGTCGATGTCGAGAACCATAACTTCGACTTCGTCACCGAGGGTAACGATCTTACGGGGATCGACGTTCTTGTTCGTCCAGTCCATTTCGGAGACGTGAACGAGACCTTCGATACCAGCTTCCACTTCAACGAAAGCACCGTAGTCGGTGATGTTGGTGACCTTACCGAAGATACGGGTGCCCTGCGGGTAGCGGCGAGCGATACCAACCCAGGGGTCTTCGCCGAGCTGCTTGAGGCCGAGGCTGACGCGCATCTTTTCCTGATCGAACTTGAGAACCTTGGCTTCGAGTTCTTCGCCAACCTGAACGACTTCGCTCGGGTGACGGACACGGCGCCAGGCCAAGTCGGTGATGTGGAGGAGGCCGTCAACGCCACCCAAGTCAACGAAAGCACCGTAGTCGGTGATGTTCTTGACGATACCCTTGACGATAGCGCCTTCCTGAAGCGTTTCAAGAAGCTTGGCGCGTTCTTCGCCCATGTTGGCTTCGACAACAGCACGACGGGAAACGACAACGTTGTTGCGCTTACGGTCGAGCTTGATAACCTTGAATTCGAAGGTCTTGCCTTCGTAAGGCGTCGTGTCCTTAACCGGACGGGTGTCAACGAGGGAACCCGGGAGGAAGGCACGGATGCCGTTGGTCATGACGGTAAGACCGCCCTTGACCTTGCCCGTCACCACACCGGTAACGAGTTCGCCGGATTCGAGAGCCTGTTCAAGATTCATCCAAGCAGCAAGACGCTTGGCCTTGTCGCGGGAAAGAATCGTTTCGCCGAAGCCGTTTTCCGCGGATTCGATAGCGACGGAAACGAAGTCACCAGGCTGAACGGAGATTTCACCGTTGTCATCCTTGAATTCTTCAACGGGAACGTAGGCTTCGGACTTGAGGCCAGCGTTCACGACGACGAAGTTGTAGTCAACACGGACGACTTCAGCGGTGATCACTTCACCCTGACGCATTTCCTGCTGGTTAAGGCTTTCAGCAAAAAGCTCAGCGAAGGATACAGGCATGTTCATATCAATGGTCATTATGAAAAAAATTACACACTCGCAGGAGACCCTTTGAGCGGAGTTGATGAAAATGCCGCCTCACGAGGAGTGAAACGGCTCGAAAAAACAGACACTTAGTTTACTTGAGAATCAAATGGCGTTCCACCATTTCAGAACATTTTTTACAACGTCCTCAATCCCCATGTGCGTGGTGTCTAAAAGATGAGCGTCAGGGGCCGCTTTTAAGGGCGCCGTGGCGCGATTCTGATCGCGTTGGTCACGCTCTCGGAGTTCTTTTTCAATTTGCGCGAGTTCCGCCTTCACGCCCTTTTTAACGAGCTGGTCATAGCGGCGCTTGGCGCGCACTTCAACGTCAGCCGTCATAAAGATTTTGAGCGGGGCTTCAGGAAACACTACCGTCCCCATGTCGCGACCGTCCGCCACCAGCCCCGGGGCTTTGGCAAAACGGCGCTGCAACTGGAAAAGGGCTTCACGTACGCCTGGGACCGCCGCCACACGGCTCGTCGCCACGCTCACGTCGTTAGCACGAATCGCGTCCGTGATCACGTCGCCCGCTAAAAGGATTTCCCCTTTTTCAAAGACGGGTTCAATCGTCTGGGCGATGCGCGTTAAGCCCTCGGCATCCTCCAAGTCGACCCCCGCCTTTAACGCGGCTAAGGTCGCAATGCGGTAGAGCGCCCCACTATCCAAATAGTGAAAGCCCAACGCATCGGCCACCAACTCCGCAATCGTGCCCTTGCCACTGGCAGCAGGTCCATCCAAGGTGATTACCGGTACGGTTTGCGTCATAACGATCGTCTCTTTACTTCTATAAAACGTTAAACATGAGCGGGGACGTTCCCCTTACTCCATAAGCGAAGTGGGCTCTGTTTTTGAGCCCACTTCCCCTTCTTCGTTGGTTTGCCTCAATTAGGCGTCAGGCGTCTCATCCGTGGGAGCCGTCTGGGCGTCTTCTACGCCGTCCAAGACCTCATCAGCCTCTTCGTCGCCTTCTTCCAAATCGGCTTCACCCGTATAAGGAATCGGACGCACACTGGTGAGCACGTCGTCCTCTCCAAGGTTAATCAAGCGAACCCCCTGAGCGGTGCGCGAATACACCTGGACGTCAGCCACGTGGGTACGGACCACCTTACCCGTCGCGCTCAACATCATGATGTCGTCGTCTTCGGTGGTGAGCACAGCCGAGACCACATCGCCATTACGCTCCGACGTGGAAATCGAAATCGTCCCCATCGTGCCACGGGCATGGAGGGAATATTCTTCCACCGGGGTGCGCTTCCCGTAACCGTTGGCGGTCGCGGTCAAGACGAACTTCTTGGGGTCATCCGCCACCAAGAGGCTCATCACCTGTTGACCGTCCTTTAAGCGCATCCCGATCACGCCACGGGCCGTACGGCCCATGGGACGCACGTCGTTTTCGTTAAAGCGGACACACTTGCCGGCATTACTAAAGAGCATCACGTCGTCGTTGCCGTTCGTGATGGCCACACCCACTAAGCGTTCGTCGCCTTCCAAGTTGGTGGCGATCACGCCCTTGGTGCGGGCATTCTTAAAGGCGGACAACGGGGTCTTCTTGACCATCCCGGTGTCGGTCGCCATAAAGACGAAACGGCTTTCGTCGTCCAGGCTTTCCACCGGCAAGATGAAGCTCAATTGCTCACCCTCTTCCAAGGGCAAGAGGTTCACGATGGGACGCCCTCGGGTGTTGGACTTCCCTTCAGGCAAATCAAACACGTCAATCGGATAGACGCGACCCGCGGTCGAGAAGCACATCACGATGTCATGGGTGTTGGCGATAAAGAGTTCGCTCACCTCATCGTCCTTGGTCATCTCTTGGACCTTACGGCCCTTACCACCACGCGTCTGGGCGTTGTAGTCCGCCAATTCTTGGCTCTTGATGTAGCCGCCACGCGAAAGGGTGACGACCATATCGCGGCGCGCGATCAAGTCACGCTTATTGAAGTTGGGATCGCCCATCAAATCGATGTCCGAACGACGTTCGTCACCGTACTCGTCACGGATCGCTTCCAATTCTTCCCCGATGATGGCGTTAACGCGTTCGGGCTTGGCCAAAATATCCAAGCATTCTGCGATGTCGGCTAAGGCGGCACGGTAGTCGGTGCGAACCTTATCCTGTTCGAGGTTGGTTAAGCGACGTAAGCTCATGGCGAGAATGTTGTCGACCTGAGCGCGCGTCAAGTAATAGAGCCCATCCTCACGAAGCCCACGGGTTAAATCCATGGTTTCGGGATAGAACTTACGCTTTTCCGAGAGGCTACGGTTGGCCAATTCTTCCGCCAACTGCATGGGCCAGCCACGCGCGTAAAGGGCGTTACCGGCTTCTTCCGGGGTGGCAGCCCCACGGATGATGCGAATGAATTCGTCCAAGTTGGAGAGCGCCACGGACTGACCTTCCAACAAGTGACCCTGGTTACGGAAGCGACCTAAACGGAAGACCGTACGGCGGGTAACCACTTCACGACGGTGCGAGATGAAGTGAAGGAGCATTTCCTTCAAGTTCAAAAGCGTCGGCTGGCCATCGACGAGGGCCACCATGTTCATGCCGAAGCTCTCTTGCATCTGGGTCATCTTGAAGAAGTTATTCAAGACGACTTCCGGCATCACGCCCGACTTCAAATCGATACAGATTCGGATGTTTTCCGACGATTCGTCGCGCATTTCCGAAATGCCTTCGATCTTCTTTTCACGCATGAGCTCATGCATACGCTCATACATGACGCTCTTGTTGACCATGTACGGGATCTCATCGACCACGATACGGCTACGGTCACGCGAGCCTTCAATCTCTTCAATATGGGTGCGCGCACGCATCACCACGCGGCCACGCCCCGTGCGATAGCCCTGGTGCACGTCGGAGAGACCAAAGATGATCCCGCCCGTGGGGAAGTCCGGCGCGGGCATGAGTTCAATCAACTCTTCGATGGAGCAATCGGGGTTACGCAACTGGTGCAAACACGCGTTAATCGTTTCCGTCAGGTTATGAGGCGGAATGTTCGTTGCCATCCCCACGGCAATCCCGGAGGAGCCGTTGATAAGCAACATCGGCAAGCGCGTCGGCAACACCACGGGTTCCATTTCCGTGTTGTCGTAGTTGGGCACAAAGTCCACCGTCTCTTCACGGAGGTCGGCTAAGGCTTCACCGGCAATCTTCTCTAAGCGCACTTCGGTATAACGCATCGCTGCAGGGCTATCCCCGTCGATGGAACCGAAGTTCCCCTGACCGTAAATCAAGGGGTAACGAAGCGAGAAGTGCTGGGCCATACGCACCATGGTCATATAGGCCGCGCTGTCGCCATGCGGATGCAACTTACCGATCACGTCCCCGACAATACGGGCGGACTTCTTGGTGGGGTTGTTATGCGTATTACGCAACTCATGCATGGCAAAGAGTACGCGACGGTGCACCGGTTTCAAGCCGTCACGCACGTCGGGGAGCGCACGACCCACGATCACGCTCATGGCGTAATCCAGGTAAGAGCGCTTCATTTCGGTTTCGAGCGATACCGGCAGCAATTCCTGAGCGATCGCCAACGGCGACTCCGTCCCAGCGACTGCCGTCGTCTCCTCAGTAACGGCCTCGTCCGAGGGCGTGCCCTCTTGGATTCCGTCCTTCATCTCTTTGTCGTCCATGAATGGTTCCTTGTTGCTCAAAGGCGCATCGCATTCGTGAGGGAAACATAGCTTCTCCTCAGGGTCCCACGCTTAGGGACTGGATGGCTTTGACTCAATGTTCTGAAAATCAGTCAACTCAGCGGGCGTAAAAACCCGCGCTTTAACCTGTCAATTTTACCACTTCTTGAGGGGGGACTTTCCCCCCATTTTTGTCCAATCGTGAAAAAGGTTAAATCCCTCGAGTACCACACAAAATCCCACTTAGCCCTGCCCAATATGTTGCACTAGGGCAACAGGGCTAACCCTATGAGTAATAGGGAATAAATTGAATTCCCTCGTCTCATCTAGTTGATTGCCCTTAGCAAAAAACAAGGCAACTCACTGAAAAATCGAGTATCCTTAGCCCCTCTAGTGGAAAGCCTTAGTGCTTTCTGCCACAATGAGGATGACCGTGGGAAAGAAAAGTTCTTATCCCATGTTTTGTCTCACTTACAAACTTGGTTTGCCCCCAGCCGCTCGGCCCGTTCAGTGACGTGTTGATCTCAATTGGGAACAGACAAAACATAGGCCATGGATAAACTTGCTGGCCTGTTCAAGTTTTACGAACTTTTTGAGGACTACAACAAAATGAAAACTTCTTTGAAGATCTGCGGCCTCGTCGCTGCCACGTTAGTCGCTAGCTCTGCTTTCGCTGCTGACACCCCCTACGTTCACTCCCGTGACGGTCAGGTTGTGAAGAGCAACTTCGGTCTCTGCTGGCGCACCGGTTCCTGGACGCCCGCCCTCGCTGAAGCCGCTGGCTTGAACGGCGACGGTTGCGCTTGCGACGCTGACATCCTCGACAAGGCTGTTTGCTCCGCTCCGGCTCCCGTTGTGGCTGTTGCCGAAAAGGTGACCTTGGCTACCGATACGCTCTTCGCTTTCGGCAAGGCTGACCTCCGTCCTGAAGCCATGTACATCCTTGACGACCTCGTCAGCCAGCTCGCTGGTGTTCAGATCGAAGTCTTCATGGCTACCGGTTACACCGACCGCATCGGTTCCGACGCTTTCAACCAGAAGCTCTCCGTTAAGCGTGCTCAGGCTGTTGCCGCTTACCTCGAAAGCAAGGGTGTTCCCGCTGGCGTGATCGCTGTTGAAGGCAAGGGCAAGGCCGAACCGGTCGTTAGCTGCCCGAACCCTGCCAAGGGCACGGAAATCGCTTCCAAGGCTGACCTCGTCAAGTGCTTGGCTCCGAACCGTCGCGCTGTCGTCGAAGTCGTCGGTACGCGTAGCAACTAATTGTTGATGACGGTGCCCCTTCTTTTGGGCGCCTCTCTCAATTAGCCAACCCCCGAAAGGATCTCGATTCTTCGGGGGTTTTCTTTTGTCTTGGGTGCTTTTGTTATCCTTTGCACTAGCCCTCCTCTTTACCCTTTTTCAAGGTCCCTCTCATGACGCCTCTTGCTTTCCTTTTTGACCTGGATGGTACGCTCGTTGACTCCGCCCCCGATTTGGTGGGCGCTATCAATCGCGTTCGTGAGCGTGAGGGGCTCGAGCCCTTAGACACCCAGCTTCTTGCCCCCTATGCGGGGAAAGGCGCCCCTGGGCTCGTTGGGAAAGCCTTTGACCAGCACCCAGGCGACGCCGATTACGAGCGCCTTCGTGCCGCGTTTTTAGAGGAGTACAGTGCGTATCCCACGCGTGATACCACCGTCTACCCTGGCATCGTTCCCCTTTTGACGGCCTTAAAAGAGTCCGGTGTTCGCTTAGGGGTCATGACCAATAAGTACGAGCGCTTTGCCATCGATGTCGTCAACGGGATGGGGCTCGGAGACTTCTTTGAGGTGGTGATTGGGTCAGATAGTGAGGGCTCCGCCATGAAGCCTGACCCCGCAGGGCTCTTGGAAGCCGCTCGACGCTTAGACGTTGACCCCCAACGTACGCTCTACGCGGGGGACGATTTACGCGACATGGTAGCTGCGAAAAACGCTGGCATGCCCGCCACGGTGGTGGGCTGGGGGTATTGCCCCATCGCGTTGGAAGACTGCCACAGTGACCATATTTCGCTCACGCCCGAGGACGTTTTAGTCTGGGTACGGTCCTTTCAAGGCTAAATTTTCCAAAGCCGGTCGCTTCAGGTATAATAAAAAATCCTACAGATTTCGGGGGCGCCTTGGTTTCGACGGGGACACGGACGCTGTACGGTGCATGTCGAGGTGCTGTCACCTCGTAAATAAACAGCAAACTTATAAACGCCAACAACAAGCGTTTCGCTCTCGCTGCTTAATTAGCGGGATACTGCCCCGATTGGTCACTGGTTCGGACCGCAGTATTATTTAACAGCGACTAGGTTTATCGAGTGTCTTTGGCGATATTCCGAAATTTAGAAGACTGGTTGTGTACCGGCCTGCTGACTGGCAGGGTCCACAATAAGATCTAAATGAATCAGCTACACATGTAGATCCGACAGAAAAAGGTTTTCGGACGCGGGTTCAACTCCCGCCGCCTCCACCAAGTTTAAGAGCCTAACGCTTTAAGTAAGCGCTAGGCTCTTTGCTTTTGTTAGGCCAGTACGTAATGCACGAGGCGACCTGAGCCCGCTTTGCGGATGTACCCAGCCGAGAGCATTTCTCGAATCAAAGTGCTCGAGGCACTCTGACTGATGTGTAGCAACTCATCCACATCAGGACGCACGATGCGCCCCTTTGCCTTGAGGAGTTCCAAGACCTTGAGCTTACGCGGGTCAGTCACCGCGGATCCCATCCAATCAACTCGACTCGTCGCTAAGAAGTCATCGATTTCAACAGGCTCTTGATAATTCACATTGGGGAGCGTGATTTTAAAGGCATTGGGCGTGACGTCAAGCTTGGGCTCTACAGTATGGTCCGAATAATCATCAAAGATTCGTCGTAACCCAATGCCATACGCCTCAACCAAGCCCACTCGATAAAACACCTTGGCTAATTTGGGATTACGCGTCAATGACACCCCGAGCAAAATCTCTTCAAACGAGATCGAATTAACCAAACCCCCTAAGGTAATGATTTCAAGTCGGTCATCGTAGAGGCTAACCAAGGTTGACCCCGTCAGCCCATATTCACGATGAACAATCGCATTGAGTAAGGCTTCACGAATGGCATCTATCGGATAGTCATATTGATCAACGCGACGCAGTTCCCCAATCTTCGAGCCGACGTAGTTGTATTCATCAATGAATTCTTTAACTCCCATCATTTGGGCAAAGAGTGACCCGCCAAACTCCTTGCGAGCTCGTATTTCCGTTTTCTTATTCCCACGAAAACGCGCCACTTTAATCGTGTGCTCGCATTGATCAGAAAGCAATAACGCCAAATTCGTATACGTTCCATCGCTTCCAATCAACCCTAACGTTTTCTTTTGAGCTTCTTCAAAAAGAATGCCCGCTTTATCAAAGACGGAAGTGGCCACATCAAAAGTGAGTTGCTGATTACGTGCACGGTTGTTTTCAAAACTGTCGCCAGTGGTCTCTTTAATCATGGCGATAATCGCCCCTTCACTCGCATGCACCGTAGCCACCCCTTGTCGCACCAGGACGCCTTCAGGTCGGACTCCTTTAGAGCGCAAGTAATAGGGACGAGCCGTGCCCTGTTCGACTGTCAGGCAAAGGATGGACTTGCCTTCCATCACTTCCGAACGAATACCGACAAACATCATTACATCGGGGCGAATCGCATCGCGAAGATTGTTCATCACTTGCGTTGTCACTTCATCAACGTCTTCCACGCCTCGGACCGAGCCGTCGTCATTGATGCCGATATAAATCTTGCCCCCGATACCATTAGCAAACGCAATAACGGTACGCTTAATGTCCTCTGTGTACTCTCGTTTAAATTCGACTTGTTGACTTTCTTCCATATCGATTGCCTCGTTCAATTGGAATTTATCTAGTATTACTAGTAACAATACTACTAGCAATCTCTACTCATATCAACAAGAATTCCAGATTTTTCATTGAGTTCGACTTATACACAAAGAAAAAAAGGACGAAAACCCTAGCTAATAAGCCTTTTGCTTCTATTAGTAAAACTCCACGCTCTCACACAAACTCAAAGAGGCGCTCGGAATAGGGTTGTGCTTCCCCCATGGTGTGGCGCAACGCGTCAGACCCTTCGGCTAACACTAAGACGGGGACACTATTTTGATGCGCACGCTTTAAGCCTCCGAGTAAGGCTGCGAGTTCATGCTTGGGGAGCGTATCGAGTCCCGAGAGGCAAAGCACCCAGACGAGTCGTGCACAGGCACAAGCCCCACCCACTTCTTCAAAGAGGTGAGCCATGTCGTAGGCGAGCCCACCACTTTCCACCAAACCGCGTGGGCAGGTTTCGTCGAGCGGTAAATTTTTAAGCCCTACCCCATAAACTTCCGCCAAGTCCTGTAAGTCACACAGACTTTGCTGAAGGAGTTTCGGTGCCCCTTCTTGGCGCGCGAGCGTTCCCAAGACCCGTTCCATCGCCGGGAAAAGCCCCGAGGGAAGACCCCCCTCAAAGTGAATGCGTGACACGAGGCGTAAATCCCCATGGGCTTCTTTGGTGATCACATCCAGCAACCCCGAGGCATCTTCTCGTGTCATCACCAACGACTTCGCCGGTAAACCACTTTGCCAATGTTGCCAAGCCGATTTGGCACTCGTCATGGCGGCATTTCGATACGCTTCCATACCCTTCTCTCCTAAGGGAAAGTTAGTCAGATACACAAAATGACGACGCTCCAAATCCTCTTATCCTATGGGGCGGTAGACGTCAGCGCTTTTGAAAACCATAGCGCCAAACCGCCTGTGAAGCAAGTCAGAAAAGCGATAAGGCCTCTTTAGGACATTTCGTATTGACCACGGGATTTTTTCAACAATCAGAAGCGCTACCGACACTTCACGGAAACGCCTCTCGCTCTGGGGTTTTGCAAAAATCTACACAAAATCTCTCAAGTGAAACCCCTCTTATCCCTCGCGCGCGTTTTCCACTACCATTTGGGCAATTTCTACCCTCGCCCACCTTTTTGTGAGCCCTTATGCGGTCCGCTTTATCGCCCAGCCCCATTATGTTGTCGATTCCTAAACTGATTTTCTATATCGCTGCCGCCTTACTGGTTGTGGCCTTGGCGCCGTTGCCATATGGGTTTTACACGCTGGTGCGTTTAACGAGTACGCTGGCGTTTGCTGCGCTCGCGTTTCTCGCCTTCAAAGACCGTGAACCGCTCTTAGGCTGGGCATTTGGCTTTATGGCCTTGGTCTTCAATCCCCTCTTTCCGCTTTACCTCTCTCGCCCCTTATGGGTGGCGATTGACGTAACGGCTGCCGTAGCCATTGCCTTGGCGGGGCGTCGTTTTGGGCGCTAAACGTATTCAAAAAAAGAGCCCCTCGTTCAAGTGCGACAAGCGTTGACGTGGGGCTTCGGTATACTGTCGGGGTTAAAACGACTCTTTCGAGGATGTCATCATGGCTACTGCCCCGTACGTGATTATCGATACGGAAACCACGGGACTGAGTTATCGTCGAGGCGATCGCCTCTGCGAAATCGGTGCCGTTCTGGTGGACGAACACTTCAATATCCTGAAATCCTTCCACGCCTATGTGAACCCAGAGCGCTCGGTGCCCTATAGTGCCCAGCGTGTCCACGGGTTGAGCACCCAGTTCTTAGCCGACAAGCCACGCTTTGCCGACATCGCCCCCGAGCTCTTAGCCTTTGTAAAGGGGCGCACCTTGATTGCTCACAATGCCACCTTTGACATGGGGTTCTTAAATCACGAATTGGCCCAAACCCAGCACCCCACGTTTGAAGACGTCGGCTGTGACGTGTTTTGTACCCTGCGCTGGGCCCGTCGACATGTGGAAACACCGAGTCACTCCCTCAATGCCCTTTGCTCGCACTTTTCTGTCGACACGTCGAGTCGCGTCAAGCACGGGGCCCTGTTGGATGCCGAGATCCTCACGGCGCTATGCCGCGAGATGTTCCCCAACGGCTTAGGTCGATAAAGAACGGACGTTGACCGTCCGTAGAAAAAAGAAAACCCTTGTTACTCACATTTTCAGAGCAACAAGGGTTTCGTGTTTTTCGCGTTAGCTTACTTAGAAGAGCTTTTGTACGCTCACCTGAGCGCGAAGCGAGGGCTTCGCATCCGGCATCTTCGTCAAGAAGGCACTCCCGGCGACACGCCACGTCGGGTTGAGGAAGCGGCTACCGCCCACACCCACATCCCAACCTAAGCCACGCTGGCGGCTAGAGAGCGTTTCGGAAGCAAAGTTCGCCTGAGCCACCGTGGTGGTGTTACTCGAACCAAAGCGCGGGAGCAAGTCGCCACGAACCCAGAGCTTGTAGCGAGCACGATCAACGCCCAACTTCACACCTAAGCGAACACCAATCCCCGACAAGGCATCGGTCTTCACGGTCTGACCCGCCAAGGCATAGTCCTTGAGCGTTTGACGCGTGTACGTAACCTGCAACTGCGGTTCTGCGAACCACTGGCGCTTGTTGATGAAGCGACGACCCGTTTCCGCGGACAAGTAAAGGTTGTTACCCTTCACCGAAACCGACTCATTCTGGTTGCGGATCGTGAACTTGTCATGCGCCCAACGAGCCACGAAGTCCCAATAGACCTGTTCTTCCGAGCGGGTCAAGATAAGGCCCACGCCCCAACGCTTCAACTTGATCGAGTCCTCATCGTCAAAGGTCGACTTCGCCTGACGGGCTTCCCCAAAGAGGGTGCCACGCCAGAAGCTGTCGCCCAATGCACGTTCTGCACCGAACTGCGCCATCACACCACGGGTCTTCGCGTTAGGCTTCTTGTCCTTAGCCAAGTCACCCTTAAGGCGGAGCCAGAGGCTACGGTTGGGACTGTTGGCATAGAGCCCACCCACACGTTCGTCATAGGTGTCGATATCACCCCACCAGAGAGCGTTCGGCAAAAGCTTCACGTGAGAAGCATCGGCAACCGGCAACACTGCCGGCGTCGTGCCACCCGTGCCCGTGGTAGAGCCACCCGTACCCGCAGTGGAGCCACCAGGGGTCGGTCGCGTACCACTCGAACCCGCGGTAGAACCGCCCGTGCCCGGACCACCCGTGCTCGGCGTGGTGGTTTCACCCGTACCCGGTTGAGTCGGCGTCACAGGAGGCACCACAGGCGGTTGCTCCGGCTTCGCGCGCATTAAGTACCACTTACCGGCACCCGTCCCTACGGTCTTGGTGGTGTCTTTACGGGCTTCTTCGCTCGTAAAGTCAAAGGTTGCGCTCTCGGCTTCCGGCACAAAGGTTAAGTGCCAGTCTTCCGTACCATTGCGCAAGTACTTGTTTTCGTTGTCTTTATTTAAAACCGTCAAGGTCCCGTTATTCTGAACGATTAACGGGCTTTCCAAATAGAGCGCATCACTATCATTCCCCGTCCAATCGATGTTGGCGGTGAGGAAGTTCGTGCTATCAGCGTCCTGGTTTCGAATATGAAGCCAGTCCGTCGTCTTATTGGCCAAATCGGTCGTAAAGGTGATGGAGCCACGCTTCGCCGGCGCTTCGGTCGTGCTCACAAAGTTTTCAAGACGAAGTTCCTTACCCACCGTACCTTCGGTGTTGTCGAATACAACCTTACCGCCGTCGGTTAAGTCAAGCGTCGTGATCCAGTCGACCTGGTCAATCACTTCCCACTTCGCGGCATTTTCAAACTTTAAGTTGATCACCATGCCCTTGCGTCGCTTTAACGCCTCAGGGTCGTCAGCGGGAAGATCGCCAAATCGTTTTTTAGCGCCCCAGTGATACGACGAAATGTTCGAACGATATAACGAGTCCTTATCCTTAAACGATAAATCAATGGTCCCGGAGTGATAGTGCGTGGTGCGCCCCTTGATGACCGAGGTGCCGTCGCCCTTCAGGGTAAAGTGAGCATTCTTCCCCTTAACAAAAATGGCGCCATCGTCTTTGTCACCCTCGTAGTGAGCCGACCCAACGGTGATACCAGGCTTATTGGCACCAGAGCCCGAACCATTCACATAGAAGGCAGCACTATCATAATCATGGTTGGCAGGTTCGCGGTTTTCGAAGTGTCCCGTCACAGTCGCCTTACCGTCGACAATCAGTTGAGTACCGCCAGAGCCCGTCCAGAGCCCACGGGTGCGCTTCGTGTGGCTGTCTTCGATGTTAATCTTAAGGTCTTTCTTAAAGGTGGTTACGCCATACGCCGCACTAACCCCCGTGACAAACACTTCGGAGCTCGGTGCAGCAGCCTGAGCGGTATTAACACCCTTAATCGTCACGTTCACATCGTCTTCAAACGTCATGAGCGTGGACTGGGCGCACTTTTGGTAGTTGGAAATCCCATTGAGCTTACCTTTAACACCAACCGTGCTGTTTTCCATCGTAACGTCGACCGCTTTTTTATAGGTGACGCTCGTCGACGGTCTAGGCTTGAGCTCTTTAAGATTTTGGGTGCTCTTTACCCCTAAACCATTGGCTTGGTGATTCCAATTGGCTTTCCCTTTAGGATCTTGGAAGTTGATGTTCTTGAGTTCAACCTTGGTGGTCCCGTTCACCACCACGGTGTTATTACCCGGGAGAGCCACTTTCTCTTTGGTGAAGTTCACTAAGAAGCCACCCGGCGTCAGTTCGTCACTACCAACATCTACCGTAGCGCCTTCACATTTAACATTGACATTATCAAGTGCCACCGTGCTCTCACCCGGGACATAGACAAGCGAGTTAGCGAGTTCAGCGCCATAGGCGGTGCTCACCGAACTGGTCAGTGCTAAAGCGAGGGCGGTGTAGATTGTTGTTCGTTTCATGGGGATTCACTATTCGATTTTTGTAACCTAAGCATTATCCCGAGTAATCTTTTATTAATCAGCAATTTAAACTGACTTTTGACCCTTGCTCCGACCGAGCGTTTCAAATTGCGGCGTGAAAAACCCTGTAACAATATGAAATATAAGGATTTCCCCCCCCCCGATTACACAAGAAATATTTCTAGAGACAGACTCGTTTTGTCCCCCGTTTACCACAAAACACCCCATTTCAAAGTAGGGCGTCAACGAGCGTGTCAAAAAATGGGCACCCCAAACCAAGCCCTACGCCCCCAAGCGCTACACACCACCCTCTCCACTTTTAGACAGCCTTTTGTCAAGGTTTTTTCCTATTAAATACCGTAAAAAACGTCTAATAAAAGGGCACCAATTTTGTGTAATTCACTGAGGGAGAAGGAAAGCCCTCCAGACGCACCCATCCCCACTCGAAAAGGACAAAGCGTTTCGGGTGACGACTCGGTCGAACGACGTCGATGCCCCAAAGAAAAAACGGCCCCGTTGATGTGCTCAACGAGACCGTAACGAAGTCCTAGTTCACGCGTGGGCGTGCCCCCTTAGAAGAGAATCTTATAAGGCCAATAGATCGACCAGAAGATGGTGTTTCCCAGCACTTTACAAACGTAAAAGAGACCGCTAAAGAGCCCGACGACAAAGGCGCCAGTCAAGGCCGTTTTACCCGTCTCTTTGAAGGTCGTCATGGCGTCTTGGGTTAAAGGCTTACGGTTTTCAACAAAGATCCCCTCTTTGTTAAAGCAGGCAATTTCGCCGTTTTCGACGGCTTTATAGGTGACGCACTGCTCGTCCCCGACCTCGTAAAAAGTGCTCGAGCCTTCATCCAGCGCCGTGGGCGTACCCTTCTGGGTAGCACACCCCGAGAGCACTAAGAGCGTAAACGAGAGACACGCGACCTTAGCCAAACGCGTCAAAGACGACGAAGAAACACACTTCACGAGACGATCTCACAAGAAAACAAAAGGAAAAGAGCCCTGAGAATACCATTTCTCAAGGCTCCATCGTAAGCGAAATCCGCCTTAATTTAAGACTTCATCCGTGAGCGTCAACTGCTCCGCCCAGGCTTGGATATCCAAGGAGAGCTGTCGAGGGACTTGCGGGGTGTAGTGGCAATGCAGTAGCGCATGGGCTTTGTCACTACAAGGCGCCCCCAGGAAGTCACGGTAGAGGCGATGGACTTCCGGGTTCTCATGCGCAGCACGCACCGTTGCCTCGTCATCCATCTTGTAGAGCGTTTGCTGCATCGCAGGCGTCGCAACGCGTTGGGTTCCGCCCCCGCCGACACAGCCCCCAGGGCAGGCCATGACTTCAATAAAGTGCCAAGGAGCGGTGCCCGCTTCAATGCGACGAACGATTTCCCCCGCTTCACGCAGTCCATGCACGACCGCGACTTTGACGCGCCCAAAGCGACGTGTCTCCAACGTGGCTTCTTTCATGGTCTTCATCCCGCGCACGGCTTCAAAGACGATGGGCGCCGACTCGACCCCCGCGAAGTGTGAAAAGGTGCGTAACGCCGCTTCCATCACCCCGCCCGTGCTCGCAAAGAGCTGCCCCGCAGAGCTTGTCTTCGTCATAAAGGCTTGGTCAAAGGAGGCAACAGGAAGGCGCAACAAATCAATGCCACGGCGCTTTAAAAGGTGCGTGAATTCTTGAGTCGTTAACACGACGTCCACATCGTTGTCGCCGTTACTCGCTAACGTAGGACGAAGGCGCTCATCCTTTTTAGCGGTACAAGGCATCAAACTAATGTGGCGGATACGGTCTCGCTCCACGCCCGTGACCACTGGGAACCAATGGCGCACCAGACGCGCAAAGATGGCTTGAGGACTGCGCGTGGTCGACAAATTGGGAATTAAAGCGGGCGCCGTTTGTTCCACGTAATTAATCCAGCCAGGGCAGCACGACGTCATCACGGGGCCCTTCTGCCCACTCGTTAACCGATTCATCAGTTCCGTGACTTCTTCCATGATGGTCACGTCCGCCGCAAAGCGGGTATCCATCACGTAGTCGGCACCGAGCGCCTTTAAGGCCGCAATCATTTGCCCTTCTAAGTTGGTGCCCGCAGGCAACCCCCATTCGTTGGCTAACGCCAGGCGAGCCGCCGGCGCCATCTGAATGACGGTGGTGACCTCAGGGTCAGATAAAAAGCGTTCAGCGACAAGCGACTCGTCTTTGACGTGGAGTGCCCCCGTAGGACACACCTTGGTGCACTGCCCACACTGAACACAGTGGGCGCTCTCGCCCCACTTTTCCCCCTTAAAGCCGATACGGGTGTTGGTGCCGTCGCCCTCAAGCGTAATCGCGCCAATCCCTTGGACTGAGCGACAGACTTCCACGCAACGCAAACACCGCACACACCGATCGGGTTCAAAAACCAAGGCTTTCGCGGACGTATCGGGCGTCGTAGGACGCGTCAAACGACGACCTTGTTGACTCACATCCGCCCCCAGACGAATACGAAGGTCTTCGAGTTCACAGTGCCCCTGCGACGAACACGTCTCGCAATCCGTACAGTGGTCTAAAAAGAGGAGTTCCCCTTGAAGGCGTCGTGCACGAATGACGTCCTCGGCACGCGTTTCAATCACATCACCCGCGCGCACTGGGGTGTCGCAACTCGTCACCAAGCGTCGAGTACCGTCACGCGTCAAGGCCACCAAACAAATGCGGCAAGTCCCTGGCGTATGGTGACGGGCTTGGAATTCGCACAACGTGGGGATCGATTGCCCAAAGCGACGAGCGAGCGTCAAAAGGGTTTCGCCAGGGCTTGCTTCACGCAAAACGCCATTGAGGGTTACAGAGAGCGTGCTCATTTATACGCCCTCCGCATCACGGTTCCCTTGAATGGGATGTTCGGTGGTGACCGCCAACAAGCGATAGCACCGTAAGCACCGATCGGCTTCAGCCTGGGCCTCGTCCGTGGTGAGCCCTTGCTCGACTTCGTTAAAGTTATCGACGCGCTCCTGGGCCGACAAACGGGCCATGTGCGCGCGCGGTGCCTCGCAGTAGTCCTTATCGATGTGAACATCCTTCATCAAGCCAAAGGTAGCCATGACGTTATCCATGCGACGACGGGCAATAAAGCCCGGGCGCTTTGTTTTTAAGTATTCAATGATGCTGGTGGCTGCCATCTGACCGTCTGCCATCCCCGCAATGAGGGTGGAGGGACCCGCTGCGGCATCGCCCCCGGCAAAGACCCCGTCGCGACTCGTCGCAAAGTTGTCATCAATGGCAATGTTGCCCCAGCGATCGAGCGCAATCCCGTCGGCCTCAATAAAGATCGACTGCTCTAATTTCTGCCCAATGGCGGCAATCACGGTGGTAACGGGGTGAATAAAGGCTTCGCCTTCACGCACGACCAATTTTGAGCGCCCTCCCTCAGGGTTCGGAACCAACGCCATGCGGTCAAGCTCCAGCCCCGTGACCTGGTCGTCCTCGACAACCAAACGCTTCGGGGCCGTATTCCAAAGGAATTCAATTCCTTCTTCCATCGCGGCTTCAATTTCTTCTTGGTCAGCAGGGGCTTCTTCACGCGTACGGCGATAGCTCACAAAGACGCGACCGTTTTTCACCAAACGACGGGCACTGCGTGCGCAGTCCATGGCGACGTTACCGCACCCGACGATTAAGACGTCGCCTTCTAGTGGGGTTTCCACCCCTAAGGATTGGTTCTTTTCCAAGTCCAACAAGAAGTCGAGCCCTTTCAAGTACCCCTTCCAGGCGGGGTTTTCGCCCGGCAACCCTAAGGTCGTTCCCAAGCAGCACCCTACGCCCAAAAAGACGGCGTCGTAGCCGTTTTCAAAGAGGTCATTCAAATGAAAGTCTCGCCCCAAACTCTTTTCAAAGTGCCACGTGCCCCCTAAGCGCGAGACGATTTCCGTTTCGGACTTTAAGAGTTCATTGGGGAGGCGATAAGCGGGGATCCCGAGGCGTGCCATGCCGCCGGCTTCCGAATGGCGGTCGTAAACGTCCACCCCGTGCCCCGCCTTTAAAAGGTGGTAGGCACAGTTGAGCCCCGCAGGCCCCGCCCCAATCACGGCAACGCGCGCTGGGGCTTTGACTTTGGGGACCTGATTAAAGAGGGCTTCTAAGGGGACACCGGTTTCGTCCGCGGCAAAACGCTTTAAATCTTTAATGGCAATGGGTTTATCGACCTGAGCGCGCACACAGGCACTTTCACAAGGACGCACGCACACGCGACCACACGACCCCACCAAGGGGTAATGGCTCAAGAGTTCCGTGGTTGCCATATCGGGGCGACCGCTACGGATGTAATCGATGTAGCGAGGAATGTTGACGTGACTCGGGCACGCTTCAATGCAAGGGGCCGTGGCCACCGCAAAGAACCCGCGCGAGGCCTGTCGGGGGCCAGAAAAGCGTGGCGAGAGCACCTCCGGGAAATGCTCCAAGACCCCCAGCAACGGAATCGGGCTCGTGAGCCCAATCCCACAGAGACTCGTTTCTTTCATGAGTTCTAAGACCGCTTTAATGCGATCCCAGTCCACATGCGCCCCCTCCCCATGAAGGGCCTTTTCTAAGGCTTCAGCAATCAAAACGCTCCCAGAGCGGCACGGCGTACAGCGTCCGCAACTCAACTGTTTGGCGCGTTCGTAGTAGCGTGCCAGGGCATCCACGACGGAATGCTCACCCGAGAGCATGACAAAGCCCTTATCGCACAGCAACGACGTCAGGGGGTTTTGCTCATCAAAGGTTTCAACACGCGACAAATCAATGTTGGGGGTTCTCGGATCGGCTCGAAGGCGATTATCAAAGGGAACTCCTTCCC
Organism: Sutterella sp.; assembly: GCA_020025955.1. GTDB lineage: Bacteria > Pseudomonadota > Gammaproteobacteria > Burkholderiales > Burkholderiaceae_F > Sutterella. The sequence continues at coordinate 19,011 of JAHHRF010000004.1, read as the reverse complement.
ATACTCCGAAAAGAAATGAAGTCATAGTTTGAGTCCAAAGGGGTCTGACTGAGGTGAAATAACAGGGGCACCCAGCCACCAGAAAGAATATAGGAATTCTTCCATCGCCCCCAAACCTTTTTGTGTTGAGCCACGGGAATGTGGCGGGGTCTATCCCCCTTCATTCATGGGGTGTGGGGACATCAACCACCCCACTTTCATCTCGCCTCGTTTTGCCCTTTGGCAACAGACCCGAACGCACCAAACGCCAAAATCCCAAAAAAGTGTCGAATTCGGGAGAGACCTCTCACACACCAAACCACTCGATTTTGGTCCAAAAGTCCCCTTTTTTGTCCATTTTGAACGATTCTAAATTGTCCAAAATTTAATCAAATTCTCCTTATATTTCACCAACTAAACAATATCACCTTAGACAACTCACTACCGATTCTTGACACACGAACTATCCCCAATAGCTCTCCATATAAAGGCTTACAAAAATTTAATTAAGAAGACTTAGACCCCAAAGAGAAAGTGGTTTGTCAACCTTTTTCCTTGGCGCTTCCTCTTCCCTCTTCCCTCTTCCCTCTTCTCTCTTCTCTCTTAGGAGCGTTGTGATGCGTTCGAAACTTTCTCGTCGTCAATTTCTTGCGGGTTCAACGGCTGTGAGTGCCATGGCTTTAGGGCTCGAATCGGTCCAAGCGCAAACCCCTGATCGGTCGATTCCGAAAAAGTGGGATTTAGAAGCCGACGTCATTGTCGTGGGTGCCGGGGCCGCCGGGATCCCCGTGGCGATTCAAGCCCGTGAAGCGGGGTTAAGCGTCATCGTGGTTGAAGGGAATTACGACATTGGGGGCCACGCCATTGTCTCCATGGCCAATACGCTCTTAGGGGGCGGTACCGCACACCAGAAAAAGTACGGCATCGAAGATAGCCCTGAACAATTTTTCAAGGACTTAACTGACTGGTCCGTCACGCTCACCAATGGTTACCCTGAATACCGCTATAACGACCGCGAACAAGCTTGGCAGTTAGCGTATAACTCCGTGCCCACCTACGATTGGCTCGTCTCCTTAGGGTTGCCGTTCTTGGATAAGGCGCCAGATAACCATGGGGCTCAAGGGGCAGGTTTAGGGGCACCACGTGAACTGCACTTCGCTTGGACGCAAGGTACGGGTCCCGCTTCCCCCAACGGGAAACCGGGCGCTGCCCTCATGCGTCCCTTAGAAGACGTTGCTCGTCGTCAAGGGGCTAAGTTCCTGCTCAACTACTACATGGATAGCCTCGTTCAGGAAGCGGGTGAAGACGGGAAGCCAGGGCGCGTCCTCGGGCTTCGCGCACACTACACGCCACGCGTCTTACCAGACGGCACCAAACTCAAGAGCTTCCGCTCGGACGGCAACATTGAGTTAGAAGAACCCAACCTCACGATTCGTGCGAAAAAGGCCGTGGTGTTAGCGACGGCAGGCTATACGAGTAACGTCGACTTACGTCGCATTGAAGATCCGCGCTTAACGAAAGAGTTTGCCTGTGCGGCACAGGACTACTCCTATCAGGATGGCTCGGGCACTTTGGCCGCGCTTGACTGCGGTGGCACCCTCTGGGGGATGGCCAATGCCTTTACGGAACGCCCCGTCATCTTGACGCGTGGCGCCGTCGTGGGGGTTCATGACACCTATACCGCCTGGTCACGTCAGTCGCCCTTATTCCCGTTGATTAAGCACACGGGGGTGCCGTTACGCGATTGGCAAAACGCCATCGTCGTTAACTGGGTGGGGAAACGCTTCTACGACGAAACCGTACGTGTGGACTCGGACAAGAGTGACAAAAACGGGGTGCACTACGGGCTCACCGCTGGAACCCGTGGGTTGGTGCGAGATACCAACGCCAAGTACTGGCCAGACATGAAGGAAAATCCCTATGTCGTCGGGGACTGGCGAAACATTCACCGCACGAATTATCAGCCCGTTAGCTTCATTCACGCGGCTTTGGCTGTGAATGAGGGCACGCAAGCCCCTGACTTCTCATCGGGTCCCCAATGGGCTATTTTGGATAGTGAAGGGGTGAAACGTGAACGTATGCGCACGGATGAGACGCACGTCGACCCAGCGTTCTTCTTTAAAGCCGACACGCTCGAAGAGCTGGCCGAAAAGATCAACACCAATCCGTTCATGAGCTTCAAGATGAAGGGCGATGCCCTCAAAGCCACGGTTGACCGCTACAACCAGTTTGTGGACGCTGGGAAAGATGCGGACTTTGGGAAAGAAGACTTGCGCTACAAGATCGAAACGCCTCCCTTCTATGCAGCCTGGACGTCGGTAACGATGCACGACTGCTATGGCGGTATTCGCGTAGACAAAGACTGCAACGTCTTAACGACGCGTGGCGACGTGATCCCGGGCCTCATGGCCGCTGGCGAAGTCACGGGGGGCTCCAGCATGCATGGGCTCTCGCGCGGTCTGATCCAAGCTTATATCGTTGGTAAATCGTTTAAAAACACTTAAAACCCTGTAACCCACGGAGAATATCGATGTCCAAGGTCACCTCTGCCCTGTTAGGGCTTAGCCTGGCCTTGGCAGTCTTTTCCGCTTCAGCCACTGCCCCCGCACCGACCCCTGAGCAATGTCTCGCGTGCCACGGTGGCTCATTGGAGAATTTAGCTGCCAAGGCTCCCAAAGTAGAAGATGAGGACGGCATGCTCGTGCAGCCTCATCAGTACTTAGACGTTAACGCCAAGTACCCACACAAGTCGAAAACCTTACCTCAGTGCACAGACTGTCACCAAGCCCATGACTTCCCGGTGACACCTGAATTTTTAAAGAATCGACAAAAAGCGAACATTTCGGGGTGCTACAGCTGTCACCACCGCGAAACCTTCATCTCGTGTACGTCCTCGGGCTGTCATACGAGTTTGCCGAGTTAATCAGGAGTCCACGCCAACCCTCACGCCTACGTCCCTCGGAATGTAGGCGTTTTCTTTTATTGGACCGTCCTTTGTTGCCCAATAAAGCGGGCACCTACGCTCGAAATTACCCCTACCCCTCTGAGGTCAATCCCTTACCACTTTGTCAGAAACAAAGGATTCCAAATTGGGATTCAGAACCTCATCAATACACTCTACGCCAAGGAATACGCGAACAAGGACGTCTTTTTGATATCGGGAATTGGCTCCGACTTACTGCCCATATGGGGTGCGTTTGCCTCCTTTTTACAATCAAAGTAGACCAACGCGCCATGACGCCCATTGCATGCGGGTCTGACGCGTTTTTTCTTTGACAAAGGAGAACACCATGACCAAGGTTTCACGTCGTCATTTTTTAGCGGGCTCGACCGCCGTCGGGGGCATGTTAATGGGCTTAGGCAGCGCCGAAGCCGCAACCAAGAAAATCCCTGAAAAATGGACATTAGAAGCGGACGTTGTCGTTGTCGGGGCGGGGGCTGCTGGGATCCCGGTGGCCATTCAGGCACGCGAAGCGGGGTTAAGCGTCATCGTCGTTGAAGGGAACTATGACATTGGCGGGCACGCCATCGTCTCCATGGGTAATACCGTCTTAGGGGGCGGGAACGCCCATCAGAAGAAGTACGGCATTAAGGACGACCCGGAAACCTACTTCAAGGATTTAACGGACTGGTCCATTACGCTCACGAACGGCTTCCCTGAATTCCGTTATAACGACCGCGAACAGGCTCATCAGATCGCCTACTATTCCGTGCCCACCTACGACTGGCTGGTCTCCATTGGCGTGCCCTTCTTGGATAAGGCACCCGATGACCATGGCGCCACGGCTACGGGGTTAAGTGCACCGCGTGAATTGCACTTTGCGTGGACCAAGGGCGTTGGGTTAGCCTCCCCTAATGGGAAACCGGGCGCTGCCCTCATGCGTCACTTGGAAGACGTGGCACGCAAAAACGGCGTTCAATTCCTCCTTAACTACTACATGGACAGCCTCGTTCAGGAAGACGGCACCCCGGAAGAGCCGGGTCGCGTCATCGGGCTTCGTGCGCACTACAATCCGCACATCTTGCCTGACGGCACGCAGTTAAAGAGCTTCCGTGAAGACGGCAACGTGGTTCTGGATCAGCCTGAAATCAGCGTTCGCGCCAAGAAGAGCTTGGTGTTGGCAACAGCAGGCTACACGGGTAACGAAAATATCCGTCGCATCCAGGACCCGCGCTTAACGAGTGAAATTGCGTACGCTGCCCAGGACTGGTCCTATCAGGATGGCTCGGGCACCTTAGTGGCACTCGACTGCGGTGGGATGCTCTGGGGCATGGCGAACTCCTTTACGGAACGCCCCATTATCGTGACGCGTGGCGCCGTGGTGGGGGTCTTTGATACCTACACCTCGTGGTCGGCACGCTCCCCGATCTTCCCCTTGATTAAGCACACGGGCGTGCCCTTACGCGATTGGCAAAACGCCATCGTGGTGAACCAGGTGGGGAAACGCTTCTATGACGAAACCTGCCTCGTGGACAGTGACGGCATTGGCTCGCAGCAGGTCTACTACGGTGGGACGAACTTGGAAGCGGGGTTACCGCGTGACACCAACAGCGAATACTGGCCCGACACCAAGGACAATCCTTATGTCCATGGCGATTGGCATAACGTGAAGCGTACGCCGTACCATCCGACGAACTTCATCAACGCCGCCCTGGCCTTGAATGAAGGCTCGACGGCCCCCGACTATTCCGCCGGTCCCCAGTGGGCAATTCTCGACAGTGAAGGGATTAAGCGTGAACGTATGCGCACGGACGACAAACACGTCGACCCGCAGTTCTTCTTTAAGGCGGATACCTTGGAAGAACTCGTCAAGCTCATCAACACCAACCCCTACCAGAAGCACAAGATGGATCCGAAGGTGCTCGTCGAATCCGTGAAGCGTTACAACCGCTTTGTGGATGAAGGCAAGGATGCGGACTTTGAAAAGCCCAATCCCAAGCACAAGATTGAAACGGGTCCCTTCTACGCAGCATGGACCACGGTGGTGGCTCATGACTGCTACGGCGGCATTCGTGTCGACAATGACTGCAACGTCGTGACCTTGCGTGGGAAGGCCATTCCGGGGCTCAAGGCCGCTGGCGAAATCACGGGTGGCTCCAGTATGCATGGGCTCTCTCGCGGTCTCGTTCAGGCCTATGTCATTGGCCAGACCTTTAAAGCTTAAGGTGTTCTCCACCGAGGCTGGGGTGCCGTAACACACTAGCCTCGTCACCTAGGCCTTGTGCCCAACCGCGCAAGGCCTTTTTCTTCTTCCCCAAATAAATGAACCCTCCACCTGAGAAACTCAAGCGGAGGGCTCATCGTCAGAATCCCCATTCCAACATATATTCGGTTTTGGTAAGTGAGGGATAGGACGGGGGCGGGGTACTGGTCTTACCCTGGTCATGCCCCCTTAAATCCCATTGGTCTGATCCTTGCGGATCGCTCTTCTCTCTTCTAACTTTTTGAAACTTACCTTACGGACCACAGAAAACCGTTTGTGGCTTCCGTTGTCTAAGTGGAACTAATCTTACGGGAGTTATACATCTTTTTCACTATATCGATAACCCTAAGACTTAGTGCTTTAGACTATGACGCTTTTCTAGTGAAGTCAAGCACTTAAATAAAGAAAGGCGTCACAACCCTATCCCCTTATAGGTAAATACCATGTCCCGCAAAGGGGCTAGAAGGAAACGTTGAGTGCCGCATTGACCGTTACCCCTTGGCGTTGTAAGGAACCCAAGGCTTTTTTCGCTTCGAGGTCGATGCGCACGGGCTGGTTTGTGGGGTGGAAACGAACCCCGAGACCGGCCTCTAATTGGTGGCGTTTGGCAACAGGAGCCTTGACGCGATAGCTCGACCCGTTGAGTTCTACCGTCACACCAGGCTTACGCTCCGACGTGTGGTGCCAGTCCACCAAGACGTAAGGCGTAAAGGTGGGATTGGGCACCGCCAAGACGCCCTTAAGGCGCGATTCCACGGCTTTGACTTTTTCTCTCTTCAACGTGAGACGCGTAAAGTGATTCACGTCTTCCGTTAACGCGCGTCGTGCCCCCCAGACGCCTCGCACACTCCCCTGAAGGCTCCAGGTCACAGGCGCAATCGAGCCCGACGCCCCCACAAAGCCCCCAGCGCCCCAGGTCATGGCGTCAGTCGACCCTGTTTGGCGAGCCTTATAAGCGCCCAACTGCAACGTACGGTCCGTGGACAAGGCATGAGCATTCCCTTCCACTAACGCCCCCACGTAGAACATGGGCGAGACGTGATAGCGAAGCGCCCCCGCGACCCCTGTTGTTTGGTTTTTAAGGTGAACGCTTCCCACGTCCTGCTTTGCGATCGTACGACCCAATAAGAGGCTCGCCTCCCAATTCGGTCGGAGTCGGTAAGCGCCCCCAACAAAGACCCCGGTGTTTTTCCCTTCCGTCGTGGTGCGTGCCCGAACGATCCCCGTCAATTGCCCCACCGTGGGAGAGGCTTCGGCGAGGGTTTGGTTTTCGGTGAGCATCACGTCTCCAAAAACATTGGCGTTTTCAATGAGGCTCGCATTTAACCCCGTCATGGCACGGGGCACTTCGATTAACGACACCATAAAGTCGCTCGCCAAGGCGTGGAGTTTGGGACCCGGGTGGAACGTATCCGCAAAGAGCATCTGGTCCGCCTCAGGGTCAGCTTTTTGCTTCTTGTTGGTTTCGTTTAACCCGCACACGTTAGTCACCGCATCGTTACACGCAAAGCGCACCGGGTCACTAAAGCCGTAGCGCTTCGGGTAACGCAACACGTCTTCAAAGAGGGCTGCCATCGGCACGCGAATCACATTACCGCCTGCGGCATTTACGGCAGACGTCACCGATTGATTCAATACCGTGGTGGCAAGGCTTGCCTTCGGGACCAACGCGTCGTATTGCTCAATGGCCGTCTTCGGGGGCACAAGGATCCCTAAGAAGCCAGTGAGGAACTGCTCAAAGAAGTAATGACGAAACGCTTGGGGGTCGTTAAGTACTTCTGGCTTTTCCCTTTTGGCTTTTTCCACATACTGCTTGTAGTAGTTAGCGACGTCATCCGTCGAGTACCAATTTAAGGTTTTGCTCGATACCCCCACGATAAAGAACGCGGGGCTCATCACGATGTTGGGAACGTCCGGGATAAAGACCGTGTCCACCCCCGCGTTACGTAACGCAAGAAGGCTCTCGCTCGTGGCCTTCGCGACCTCTGCAGCGCCTTTCTTTACTTCGCTCACGGCATCTTTGGATGTAAGGGCACGCTCTAAGATCCCACGCATGTCGTTGCCGCCTGCCCAGAGCACGTGAATCGCAGACGGATCCACCCCACGCTTTAAGTAGGCCTCGACCTGCTTGCCCACGACGTTTTGGCCGTCAATCGTTGGACTCGCTTTGGCTGTGCTTGGAGAGGCATTCCGTTCAACCCACGTCCCGCCACTGTAGGCCCAGATGTTGCCGCCCTGAGAAGAGGCTTTTGGGTCCCCTCCCCAATGCTGGGTGAAGCGCTCACTCCACAGAGCGTTCGGGGTGCCATCCGCTCGGTTATAGGTGGCTTTGTGGGCCCATTTGTCCTGACCGATGTCACTCAAACTATCCCCAAAGATCACGACGTTTTGCGCGAGAACACTGCTCGAGAGCATGCCTGCGAGTCCAAGACTCATCGTTACCGCCTTCAATGCACGCATTTTTCTTTTCCTTTTCACTCATCGTTGAGGTCAATGCCCGAGAGTTGGGCTCATCACTCATCGTAGAAAAGGAAAATCCCCCTCACCAGACGCTTAATCCGTTCAGATGACAGGGGAAAAGGGGATTGAATCCCCACGCTAACTCATTGTTTTCTCTGAAAGTTTCTTACCCGAAGGAACAAAAATGGATTACTCCCTTTCTGGCATGTCCAAGTAGCGTTGTGCACAAAACGCCCCTTGAGCGACAGGACGCCTCAGGGGGCTCGAGCGTGCTTTACGGATGGCGCTCCATCCGGATGTGGGGGACCCCCACTTCGATGAATTCGTCGCCGACTTCTTTAAAGCCCAGTTTGGCGTAGAGCCCCTTCGCAAACGTGCGGGCATTGAGCATCATCACCGCGCCCGGGTACACGCGTTCAATCTCATCGATGGCCACTTCCATTAAGCGGGTCGCCACCCCTTGATGGCGCCAATCGGGGTGCGTGACCACGCGACCAATCGTTTTAGGATCCGTGAGAAGTACCCGAAGGCACCCCACCACTTCGCCCTCTGGCGTTTGGGCCACCACGTGCCAGGCCGTTTCGTCGAGCCCATCGAGGTCTTGGTAGAGAAGCCCTGCAGCGATTCCAAACACATCAATACGAAGCGCCAACAAGCGATAGAGCACCGTCGGGGGTAACGCATCAAAGCGGTAGCACGTATAGGTTAACGTCATCTCGAGCCTCGTCGTAAAAGGGTAGGGTTACAGGTCGGAGTATTTGTCGTTTCGCCCCCGGGCTTTGGCTACCGGGTAGCGCTCGGCGTTTTTCGCCAACTTCTGATAGAAGGCGTCCGTCATATCAATCCCCGCTTTGTCCGCTAAGCGAAGCGTAAAAATCAACACGTCAGCGAGCTCTTCCCCCATGGCGCGACGCGCCTCGGGGTCTACCGTCATCGCATCCATCTCCGCTTGGGACTTAAAGCGAAAGAGTTCTAACAATTCCGCCGCTTCCGTGGAGACGCCGATCGCCAAGTCTTTGAGGTTATGGTACGGATCCCATTCACGCTCCATGCAGAAGTCATGAACGGCTTTTTCTAAAGTACGGATATCGTGTCGATCAGTCATCGGGCTGTCACTGGGGAAAAGTCAAAAGGGCACCCATTATCGGGGCGTTGATATTGGTTTTATTGTACTCGGACGCACACCCTGGTCCCGCCCGAAAGGACGCCCCCAGTCCAACGTGAAAAACCCTCGCCCACAAAGAAGGAGGCGAGGGCTCCACCCCTCGCCTCCTTTGGCGTTTTTCTGTTTGTCGTTTTTTTATTTTCCTTTTTCTAGGGAAGGTTTCTTTTCCTAAGAAACGACACGTTCGCTGGGGTCGTGCGCCTTGCCCCACCCCCAACCTAGGGAGCAAGGCGCTCGAAGCCCGTTTAACGGTTCACGATCTTGGGCTGCTCCCAGATGGCGACATCAGGCAACTCAGCCGTCCACTTTTCAACCTGCACGTTACCGGTTGAGGCGACGTTACCCTGAGCTAAGCGCGAGGTGGGCACGTCCATCGTGAGGGAGTTGGCGTTCCCGTGGACGTCCACGCGACCGTTCTCAGTCGTTTGCGGATCAAACCACGCCCCGTGGTGAACCACCACGACGCCCGGTTGCGTGCGCTCCGTGATGTAGGCCGCCGCCATCAACTTCCCGCGACGGCTCGAGACCATCACCAAGTCCCCTTGGACAATGCCACGGACCTTGGCGTCCTTCGGGTGAATCCAGCAGGGTTCACGACTGTCAATGTCGGCTAGGTTGTGCGACGGCGTTGAATCCAACTGCGAATGCAAGCGGTACCGGCTCTTGCAGCACACGTACGCCAAGGGGAATTCCTTGGTGGCCGCCCCTACGCCTTCCTTGGGCGGGAAGTACATGGCGTGCCCCTTACAGTCGGGGTAGCCGTAACCGGCGACCTTGGGACTAAAGAGCTGAATGAGCCCACTTTCGGTCGATAAGGCGTGGGCCTTGGGATCCGCTCGGAAGTCGGCAAAGGCGACATAGTCACGACTCTTTTGGTCCACATCGAAGAGCACATAGCCCTTTTCCCAGAAGGTCTTGAAGTCAGGTAAATCAATCCCCATCTTGGCGCCGAAGTCACGCGACTGGTTGTAGAGCTTTTCAATCCACTCTTCTTCGGTTAAGCCTTCACTAAAGGCGTCCCCCATCCCCATACGACGGGCGAGCTGATCGGCAATCCAGAAGTCGGTCTTCGATTCCCACTGGGGTTCAATGGCCTTTTTCATCGCCACAATCCCGTCATTGGAATAGGTCCCAATGTTGGAGATGTCATTGTGTTCAAACGTGGTGCACGCAGGGAACACGATGTCAGCGTGGCGCGCCGTGGCAGTCCAGACGATGTCAGAACAAATCACACAATCCGGGCGCTTAAAGGCTTCTTCCACCTGGAAGGTTTGCGGCTGATGCCCAAAGGGATTGCCGCCACCCCAGAAGACGAGACGCACGTCAGGATAAGTCACCTTCTTCCCATCAAAGTCGATGGTCTTCCCAGGATTCAAGAAGCAGTCGGGGAAGCGAGCCACGGGCATCTGTTTGGAGCCTTTCCAGGGCTTGTCCGACACCTTCACGGGCTTGGGCGAGGCGCTAAGACCCGCGAGGAAGGGGCCATTGGCCATCGGGGTGCCCCCGTTGGAATACTGGTAGTTGGTGCCAATGCCGCCCCCCGGCAACCCAATCTGACCCAACATGGCGCACAAGGCCCAGCCCATCCAATGAGGCTGTTCCCCAAACTGAATGCGCTGAATCCCCCAACCCATCATGATCATGGTGCGGTTGTCGGCCAAGTCATGCACAAAGGCGCGGATTTTCTCAGCGGGCACACCGCACTGCTTGGCGGCCCACTCAGGGGTCTTTTCAATGCCGTCTTCTTTCCCGAGGATGTAATCGATGAGTTCTTGATAGCCCGCGGTGTAGGTCTTCAAGAACGCCATATCGGCTTTCTTGCTCTTGAGTAACTCATGCATCATCCCGAGCATCATGGCGGGGTCCGTGCCAGGACGCGGGGCAATCCATTCGCTCCCTAAAAACGCGCCCGTATCCGGGTACAACGGATTCACGGCATAGGTCTTCGTCCCCTTTTCCTTTAAGGCACGCAAGTACCCTGCACCGTTATGGAGCGTCGTATACCAGTCAATGTCGTTGGTGACGATGGGGTCAGCCCCCCAGAAGACGACACGCTGACTGTGTTTAACTACCATCTCCCAACTCGTAGAACGCGCGTCCCCCGTGCCCACCACGTAGTTCAAGATACGACGAATGGCGGCGTTGGAATAGTTGTTCTGCGCTTCGATGTAGCCCCCACGCAGGCGAAGGAGACGATTAACGACGTACATGGCGCTGTTGACACGTCCCGTCGACTGCCACCCGTAGGAGTGCCCCCACACAGCAGAGGGGCCATAGTTGTCGTAGACCTGGTCAATGTGTTTAGCGGCTAAATCCAAAGCCGTTTCCCAAGAGACACGCACGAACTTTTCATCCCCGCGTTTGGCTTTGCTCTTAGGCCCCTCTTTTAAGAACCCTTCACGCACATAGGGGTGACGAATGCGAGCGCGTGAGTACGGCAATTGCCCGTAGCCGTTTAAGTTAATGCTGGGAGCATAGTCATGCTCAAAGGGACGCAAGTGGGTAATCTTCCCGCCTTGGACGTTGACGTAGAAGATCCCCCAACGACCCGCGCTAATGACTTCGCCTTCGTTGATGGTGGATTTACCCAAAGAGAACGTGTTGGAGAGCGCCATCTCGGGCGCCGTCATGGGTTCGGGCTGAAATTTCGCCACACTCTTCACGCTGGCGGGATTACTTTGGGCACGATCCAGTTCTTTTGTGACCGTATGCGCGGCTTTACCTTCTGGGACGACGGCCGCCATACCGGCAACGCCGGCCGTGGCTAAGAATTGACGACGAGTGGTCATGGCATGAACTCCTTAATCAATAAGATCAATTTGGGCACACCTTCACTCTAAGAAAAGCGTCCTCGTCACTGAATGGGCCTCAATGTTAAGAACTCAACTTTCTTTGCCTTTTCGCAAAGTAAATTCGCATTTTTTTGAACGTTATAACCCGAAAAACCTAACGCTTCACGTGCTTCTCAGGGTTTTGTCTAGCCCAAGTGGCACATGGGATTGCGGGGAAATTCAACGTAACCAAATGCAACAAAAAAGCGCCTGAGAAGCCAACACTTCTCAAGCGCTTTTTCGTGTTCTTTTTGTGTGGGAGAGGCAAAGTACTTAAAGCACTTCAATCAATTCCAACACGGTACCGTCCGGATCTCGGAAGTACACCGCTCGGCTTTTGCCCATCCCAAGGTGCGTGTAATCAAAGAGCTCAGGCGCCGACAAGAAGTCCACCCCTAACGCCTTTAAGCGTTCGTATTCCGCGTCAATGTCTTTCACACGGAAGCAGAGCTCACTGATACCCGCAGCAAAAAGGTCACCCTTTTGCTTTTTCACCGTAGGCGAGCGAAACCCTAAGAGTTCGACGGGCGGGGTTTGGAGCGCGTCAGACCCTACAAAGTAACGAACATCCACCACCGTGCCCTCACGAGCAAAGAGGCGGTCCGTTTCAGGCCCTTCCATCACCATGCCACCTCGGGGCACGAGCCCCAAGATGTCACGGTAAAAGCGTTCTGATTGTTCAATGTCGGAAACGGTAATCCCGACGTGAAGAATCTCACCCAACATCGCTTAGTCGTAGATCTTGTGAAGGGTAGCCTGGCTATATTCGCGCTCAACGGCCGGTTGCGCCTGCGAGCAGGGCTTCACGATCAAGTTGGGCTGCGTGTAGCTTTCGTTAGCCAACGGAGCGATCAAGGCACCTTCGCCGTACTTCTTGCGAAGTTCGTCGATGGGACCGAAGTCGAGCGCACGCTGCGGGCACGCTTCCACGCAAGCCGTGGAGAGACCCTTCTGGAGACGATCCCAGCAGCCGTCGCACTTCGTCATCTTCTTGGCAGCCTTGTTGTACTGCGGAGCGCCGTAGGGGCACGCCACCGAGCAAGCACCACAGCCAATGCACTTGTTCTGGTCAATCAAGACCAAACCGCCCTTTTCGGGGTGCTTAGCGTGGGCGCCCGTCGGGCAAACCTGGGTGCACAAGGGGTTCGTGCAGTGGTTGCAGGAGATCGACGCGAAGTACGCGAAGACGTCTTGCTTCCAAGCGCCGTTTTCATCCTTTTTCCAGTTGCCGCCCGAGTGTTCGTACACACGACGGAAGAAACGATCTGCATCGAGATTGTTCTTGTCTTTACAGGCCACGGCACAGGTCTTGCAACCAGTGCAGCGGGACGAATCAAAATAAAAACCTAATTGCGTCATTTTCAACTCAAACTTCTTCTCTATTAACCGGCAGCCTGTTCTTCTTCAACGAACTTTTCAACCTGAACGAGGTTGCAGTGCGAAGGATTGGCCTTGGCCAAGGGGCTGGGCTTAATCTGCGTGAGCACATTGAAGCAACCGCCACGGTCCAAACCATTGGCATCCGGCTTGTACCAAGCACCCTGCGGGAAGGCAATGAGGTGCGGAATGATACGGGGAGTAACCTTCACCGGGAGGACCAACTGACCACGATCGTTGAAGACACGAACCAAGTCACCAGACTTCAATTCACGTTCTTCGGCGTCGATCGGGTTCATCATGACCTCATCGGGATGGAGCTGACGCAACCACGGCACATTGTGGTACGTGGAGTGGGTACGACCCGGCCCGTGGAAACCGAAAGCTTCCAAGGGATACTTTTCCTGCTTGGGATCGCCCTGATCGAGCATTTCCGTCGTCGGGATAAAGCGCGGAATCGGGTGGATTTCCTGACCCTTTTCCTTGGGCAATTCCCAGGTCGCGGCGATGTCGGCCAAGCGTTCCGAGTAGATTTCGATCTTGCCAGAGGGCGTGGTCAAGGGGTTGGCAACCGGATCCTTGCGGAAGTCTTCCAACACGATCCCGGAGTCATCACCCATGTGGTACTTGACGATACCCTTCTTCTGGAATTCTTCAAAGCTGGGGAACACGTCCGGACGCTTCTTCGCGGTTTCTTCGTAGCACCAGCGGACCCAGTCTTCCAACGTACGGCCTTCGGTGAACTGTTCTTCCACGCCAAAGCGCTTGGCCAATTCCGTCATCATCCAGTAGTTCGGGCGCTGTTCCCATTCCGGATCAATCGCCTTCTGGGAGGCACAGAGGTAGTTGTAGTTACCCACCGCATAGGAGTCACCCATCAAGTCGACGGATTCCTGGTGGCAGACGTCCGGCAAGACGTAGTCAGCAAAGCGAGCCGACGGGGTCATCTGCGTATCCACACAGACGATCGTTTCCACGAGGTTGTCGTTTTCGATGATCGGACGAATCTGGTTAATACCACCGTGCTGGTTGATGAGGGTATTACTCTGCGTCACCCAGATGAACTTCAAGTTGTGGCGCAACTGATCGGCACCACGCACGGCCGCGTTCTTAGCGGTCATGGACTTGGCGTTCAAAATAGCCTGCGGCCACAAGAAGATGGGGAAGCCCACCTTAACGGGGTTGGAACCCGAGGGAAGACCCACTTCGATACCGTAGGAGTCACCTTCACGGGCGCCAGAGTTGGTGCCAGGAAGACCCAACTGACCCGTCAAGATCGGGAGCATAGCAATCGACGTACACTGCGTTTCACCGTTCATACGGCGCTGCGGTGCCCAACCCTGGGAGATGAAGCAGGGCTTGGTGGTCGCGATTTCGCGGGCCAAGCGCACAATGGTCTCAACCGGGATGTTGGTGATCTTGGAAGCACGTTCCGGGGTCTTGGGCGTCTTATCGCTGCCACGACCGAGGATGTAGCTCTTATAGTCGGAGCCCTTCGGAGCGCTCTTCGGCAACGTCTTTTCGTCGTAACCCACGCAGTACTTATCCAAGAAGGGCTGGTCAACCAAGCCTTCCGTGATCATGACGTAAGCCAAGGCTTCGCAAAGCGCCGCGTCGGTACCCGGACGAATCGGGATCCATTCGGCGTTACGACCGGAGATCGTGTCGGAGTAGATCGGATCGATCAAGATCATGCGCGTACCGTTTTCGCGCATAGCGGAGAAGAATTCCCAGCTCTGACCACCACCGGAAGCACGGGTCACGGCGGGGTTGTTACCGAACGTGACGTAGAGCTTGGCGTTTTGAACCTGCGTGAAGTAGGAACCCTGACCGTTAGCCTTGGAGCGAACGCCACCGTAGTCAAACTGACCATAGAGGTAGGGCCAAATGTTCTGAATACAAGCAGCCGAGTAGTCGGAGTACCAGTTAACCGTACCGCCAATCAAGTTAAAGAAGCGGTGCGTGGCGCTCACGTTGTTGATGAGGGCCTGGTTGCCGGAACCGTGAATCATGAAGATGGATTCATTGGTGTGCTTGGCAATGGTCGTCTTCAAGCGATCAGCAATTTCATTTAAAGCCTGTTCCCAGGAGATACGTTCGAACTTGCCTTCACCACGCTTGCCGACGCGCTTCAAGGGGTACTTCAAGCGTTCTTCAGCGTAGATACGCTGACGCATGGAACGACCACGCTGGCAGGCGCGAACCTGCGGGAAGCTCTTGGTGCCTAAGCTGTTATCTTCGCGATGACCCGTCTGGTCGGATTCGATACGAATCACACGACCGTGCTTGCTAAACACACGGAGCTGGCAGCGCGAACCACAGTTCACGGCACAAGCGCTCCACGTCATCGTTTCCAAATCATCCGTAGCCGCCTTCACAGCACGAGCCAAGGGGCTCAACGTGAGGGTGCTCAAACCCAACGCGCCGGCGCTGGCCGTACGGAGGAAGGATCGACGGGTGATCCCGGCAGACAATAAGCTGCTCTCGTTACTCATAAAATCTCCTGTAATGAGGTATGCACCGGCCTCAGATTCATGGGGATGACAGGCATCAGGGGTCGGGCTTTCAACGTCCAAAGACGTTTCCTTTTCGATTGGTTGTGCGGTGCGTTAAACACCTACCGAAGGGCACTAACACGCGCGTTAGGCCCGTGGGGACTCGGCGTTACCAATCGGCGGACAAATCGGCTAGTACAAAACCCGTTCGAATGTTCAAAATCGACACGGGCGCTTCTCGCTCAATTTGCATGAGACCGTTGTCCATTTTTGGCCTGTGAAAACGACTCCACAGGGCGATTAATAGGCTTGGATTCAGATCTTGTGAGGGATTATAGATAGTTTTCTTTAGGATTACATGGAAACCAGAATAAAACTCGTAATCCGTTGAAAGACAAGGAAAAAAAGCCTCTCCCATACGGGATGAGACCTAACCCACCCATCAACAAGACTAGTTATGAATAGACTGAAGTGGGTAGCTTATTTGCACACTTTGGGGAACTTTTCGACCTGTCCCCACTTTTCGTTCTTCACTAAATTTCTTTTTTTCGTTCCCAAAGCGCCACATCCCCCTCATCAAAACCCGTCAATCGCTACCCTAACTAAAGGGCCTGGGGGCACGCTACACACAAACTTCGTTACGTTTCTTGAAAAAATTCCCCTGTTCTCCCCTACCCAGCACACCGTACAATTAAAGGTTAGTTCTTTCAGGCAGTATTAAACCCCCTGCCTCTCCTCTTTCTCACTCTTTAACCCGAGGGCTCGTCCTTATGAGTAAATTCGTTAAAGTCACCACCGTCTCGGTCGCCGTCCTGGCCGCGCTCTATGCCGGTTTTGGTTACGTTGGTGTCCCCAAGCTCGTGAAATCCAATATTGAATCGTTGGGCACGGAAAAGCTGGGTCAACCCGTGAGCTTAGGCGATGTGGCCTTTAATCCCTGGACGTGGACGCTCACGTTAAATAACTTAGTGATTGGGGAAAAGACGGCGCCCACGGTAGCGCTCTCGAAATTCTTTGTGGATGTTTCGTCCGAATCTGTCACGAAACTCGCGCCCGTGATTGAAGCCTTAACCGTGGAAGGGCTTCGTGTGGACATTGATAAGGATGACCCCCATTGGGCGAAACTGATGGCTGGCGACTCGACCGAGCCCCAACCCGCCCAAGCGGAACCCGCGAAAGACGGCGGCATGCCGCCCTTTGCGCTCTATAACTTAAAGCTCGCCAACAGCTCGTTGAAAGTGAAGTCCTCGAAGGAAGGGTGGCAACAGGCCATCACGGACATCAACGTGAACCTTCCCTTTATTGGCACCTTGTCGGGGCTCAAGGAAACGATTGTGACCCCGAGCCTTTCCATGCGCGTAAACGGTAACGACGTTAAAGCGACGGGGAGTACCAAGCCCTTTGGCTCCACCATTGAAGCGACGCTCACCACGGAACTTCACAATTTAGATCTCGTCCCCTTTACCGCCTTTGTGCCGGAAAAGAACATGATGGGGTTAAAGCTCGCCTCGGGCACGGTCTCGGGGGAATTGACGGTGGTATTCCGTAATCCCGATCGCGGGACACCGGGTCGCACCTTGATTTCGGGGACGACGAGCCTCAATAACCTCTCCGTGACGCACGACGCCAAAGAGCTCGTGGGCTTTAAGCGTTTAGCGGTTGATCTTAAGTCCGTCGACGTCATTGGTCAGACGGCCGATGTGAATTCGGTTCGTTTAGATAACCCCCGTGTGAAACTCGTGCACGGGAAGTCTGGGATCGTAGGCGTTCCCATGGCGAATCCGCATGGTGCAGAAAAGACTGCCAGTGACGCGAAAGCTGCCACCCCGACCGCGGACACTCCCGCCTGGGGGTGGCGAGTGGGTGAGATCGCCGTCACCGATGGGCTCTTTGATTGGACCGACACAACCGTTGGGAAGAAGCCCGCTCACCTCGTCGTGAGCCGCTTTAACGCTAACGTCAAGAATTTAGCCGACAAGAGTGAAACGCCCGCGACGATTGATGCGAGCCTCAACACCTTAGGGGGCACCTTGGCGGCGCAAGGTCGCTTAGACCTCGGGAACAACACCCTGCACTTGAGCTCTCAAGCTAAGGGCTTAAATCTCGGCTACGTGTCGGGTTACGTAAACCACTTCGCGCACGTGAACCTCAAAGCCATTACGGGCTTTAACGTCAACTTGATGAAGACGGGTGAAAACGTCGCCGTGTCGGGCTCGGTCAACGTCGACAAGTTTGCGCTTTCAAACGACACCACCACCTTTGCGAAATTCAATCGCTTTAGCCTTGATGTGACGCGTCTTGATACGGAAAAGCGACTCGCTGCGATTGGTAACGTTGTGCTCGACAATGCGCAGGCCAACCTGGCCCTCACCCCCACGGGGACGAATGTGACGGACGCGATGGGGTTAGGAAAGAAAGCTGACGACACCAAGGACGCCGCCCCCAAGACGACGACCTCGACTGAAACGCCTTGGACGTGGGATGTGAGCTCTGTTTCCATCACGCGCTCTGGCGTTCACTTCACGGACGAAACCAAGGCGGGTAATCCTTCGGTGGCTTTAAATAATGTGCGCGTGGCGCTCACCAATTTAAGCTCTCGCCCCAAGACCGTCTCAGGGCTCGACATGAGCGCGGGGTTGAGTGACGGCACCCTTCAGGCGAAGGGGCAATTTAGCCTCGAACCCGTGGGCTCCGCCGTTAAGGTGCGCATTAACCGCGTGAACTTGGGTGGGCTCTCCCCGATGATGCTCGCCTACTCGGGGTTAGGCGCAAAACGTGGGGTGCTTAATTTAGACGGCGAACTCATTACCCGTCCCGCAACGAAAACGGCGCCCGCTGGGATTAACTGGCAAGGGGACGTGTCGCTCGCGAACCTCGACTTAATCAACACCGCGGGCGTGAGCCTCATGAATTGGAAGAAGGCTGACCTCTTAGGCATGAAGGTTCATACGGCTGAGCCCGTGAGCTTTAAGATTGCGGAGGCCCGCATTGATAGCCCGGGCAACGAAGCCACCCAACGCGTCAAGGACGCTGGGGATGCCATCGGCATGATCGCGGGGCTCTTTGGTAACGACAAGATCGCGCGTGAAGCCAATCGCGTCAATCGCCAGTTAGAAAAGACCTTGGTGATTCAAAACGTGAGCTATGAAAACGGGAACTTAACGGCGGGGAACACCTCGTCCAATGCGATTGCTGAGGTTCTCCTTCAAAAGCTCGGCGGCGAACTCGTTAAAGTCTTGAAGTAACCCCTTCTCGCCCCATTCAGGGTGCCTTTCGATTCGGAAGGCACCCTTTTTTGCGTCCCGATAAAAACAGGGGATGCGGATGAAAAGTGGGAGGAGAGTTTACGGTCTAGTTGAAGGTTTTAAGGGCATCGACGACAAGAGCTTTATCGCTTCGTTTGATTTCGTCGATGCTCAATTCTTTTTTTTAAGAGGTTGTTCGTCACTTCCAGCACGTCATGGCTGAGCTGCAAATCTTGTTTGCTACGCTCCAGTTCG